>JBBPZN010000128.1:0-12342 GCA_038198705.1 Mycobacteriales bacterium | reverse complement strand
TCGGTGCCGCCATCGGTGACATCACGACGACTTTCTACCGGACCATGTTCATCGATCACCCCGACTTGGAACGAAATCTGTTCAACCGCGGTAACCAGAAGCAGGGCGAGCAGCAGAAAGCGTTGGCCGGTGCAATCGCCGCCTTCGCATCCCTACAGCTGGAAGAGGACCAGGACCGGGTGGACATGATCCTCACCCGCATCGCCCACAAGCACGCTTCTCTGGGGATCGAACCTGCGCAGTACCAGGTTGTGTACGACTACTTGTTCGGCGCGATCGCCACCGAACTAGGAAGTGCTGTCACACCAGAGGTTGCGGCCGCGTGGACCGAGGTCTACTGGATGATGGCCGACATGCTGATCTCGATGGAGGCCGGCCTGTACAAGAGCGCGGGCGTCGAGATCGGTGATGTGTGGCGACAGGTCCGCGTGCTCGATCGACGTTTCGAATCGGCAGATACCGTTTCCTTCGTGCTCGCCTCCCTCGATGGCGAGCCACTACCGAGTTTCATTCCGGGACAGTACCTCTCCGTCGCGGTTCACCTCGAAGACGGGGCGCGCCAGATTCGGCAGTACAGCCTGTCCTCGGCTCCAATGGACGCTGACTGGCGGATCACCGTCAAGCGCATCCCTTCGAAGGTGTCCGCGGATGGTTCGGAAGTAGCTGCCGGTGAAGTGTCGAACTACCTGTTCAACAACGTCTTCGAGGGCGACATTCTCGATGTGACCACACCGTTCGGTGACTTGATGCTCACAGACGACGACACACCGCTGCTGCTCGTGTCGGCGGGAATCGGCTGCACCCCCATGATCGGCATGCTGAACTACTTGGCCGAAAGCAATGACACGCGCTCCATCTCGGTGCTGCATGCCGACCGTACCCAGAGCGATCATGCTCACCGCGCCGAATTGGGTCACCTCGTCGATCGCATCCCTTCGGCGACCCTGCACCGCTGGTACGAGAACCTCGGTGCGCGTCCTTCTGACGATTCGATCAGCATGGGCCGCGCGCAGCTGAACAACATCGACGTCGCACCCGACGCGCACGCGTACGTCTGCGGACCGTTGCCCTTCATGCTCGAAATCCGCAACGCATTGATGGACAAGAACGTGGCGACCGAGAACATTCACTTCGAGGTCTTCGGTCCGGACAGCATGGGAATTCAGCGCACTGCGTAAGCAGTAAAAGTTTCTCGCCGGTGAGGTCGGGCACCACAGCCGACCTCACCGGCTCGGTCATGCCCCCATGCCGTACCTCTCGTTACCAAGGCAAATGGTATTTAATGGATGTCACGGCGACCGCCGCCCGTAATGTCGAGATTGATCGAGGACCATGGACGAGCCCGCGGCGCCGGATCGGCACAGCACACTGATGACGGTCCTGGTCATCACCTCGATCGTCGCGACTGGGATCGTCGTAACCGGTCTCACGGCGACACCCGAGGAACCGGAGTTGACGGTGCAGCCCGTCACCTCGACGGTGGCGCCGCCTCCCACACCGGAGGAGTACGTGCTCGTCACCCCCGAAGTCGACTACCCACAAAAGATTCCGGGATGCGCCACTGTGGACGAACCCGAAGAGACCCTGTACTCGAGTCTGTACGTCTCCTCGGTGCAGAGCTACGACAACCCTGCGGCCCCATGGTTCAGCGGCCCCAAGGCTCACCTGATGTCCGAGGCATTGGTCCGAGCCCTGCCCGCTGACACCGAGTTCGAGGACGGGGTGATCCCCTACTTCGACCCGATTCCGGGACGCGAAGGGGCAGCCGAAGAAGAAGTCGTCGACTCGACGAACGCCACGGCTTCCATCGTGAGAGACAACCGGTCGGGCTACCTCAGCGTCGGAGTCTCACAGAGCACACGCTCGGTACCGCCCTGTGTCGCCGGAAATCTCGACGAGCGAACAACCATGTCCGACGGGACCGTCGTCGACACCCATGACACCTGGCAGGAAGTCAACGGCAAGCGAACCTCCGAGCGCAGTGCGTTCGCGTACCGTACCGATGGTTCGTGGATCGCTGTGTATCTCTCCGCGCCCGGCCAGCAGGACGCTCTTCCGATTTCGCTCGACGCTCTGGCCAATATCGCGACCGAACAAGCGTTCAACACCTCGAGCGCTCCCCCGGCCGGCACTCCGGGCAACTCGTCGGACTGCGGATCCTCGGCTTTGTCCGGGACCACCGGATCGTTCACAGTCCCGGACGTCTCCGCATTGAATGCTGCTCTACGGCAGTCGAACACCGAATCCCTGGCCCCGTCGCCGGCTCTCGGATCGTTGCGCACCCACCACTGGGGTGGTGAATTGTGCCAGGTAGTGAACAGCGCCGCAGGACAGTTGACGATCACCATCGGTGACACTACGCAATCCGATCCAGGTCGGTACATTTCCGGCACGTCCGTCTCGGTGCCGACTCCGTCGGGGCTGACAGTCACGATCACGACCGAAAGGCCCTGGGATACCGCCAGCTTGGAGCAACTGGCGTCGACCCCGGGATTGGACCTGTCGTGAAACCACGTACTCGACTGATGATCGCTGGAGCCGTGGCCGTTCTCACGGTGTCGGCGGCGACCGTGACACTGACGCAGGACCGCACGGTGACGACCAAGCGCATCACCGATGCCACAGCCGACGCGCCTGGGTTGGCCTGGGCCACAGAAGCATCCGAGAGCGGTCTGGAGGGTGCGACCTATGCAGACCCCCGCACCGGTTCGGAGTATCCGTGGGGTGCGGGCGCCATCCGTGTGGAGGATATGTTCCTCACTCTCGCGGTTGTACCCGATGGAGACTCCCCCAACTCCGACGCAGTCATGGTCGGCATCGAAGCCGATACCGGCGACGTGAAATGGACGAGCCCTGCACGTGATCTTGCGTCATGCGCCGACACACCCCTGGACGGGCAACTCGTGTGCCACACACCCTCGTACGGCGAGGCACCGGGACTGGTCACGTTCGATATCGAGACCGGTGAGTCTCGGCACTTCGACGGCGCACCGGACATCTTCGCAGCCACCGTCGCGAACGATCGAATCTACGTCGCCGAAGGCGATCTCGAAAGCGGCGAGGTTCAGCTCCACCGCGGAACCCTGGACGACTACGACGCCGACTGGCGCGTTCCACTCGACGTCTCGGCCGGCTGGGAAGACCGGTACGCAGACCAACTGACGATCGGTTCCGAACTCGGACACTTCGATCTCGGCGGAAGCTTCACCACGTTCGACGCTGAGACGGGTGCCCCGGTGTGGTCGTCGGATGTACTCGGTGACTGCCTCATCGCCGAGTACCGAACATCCGGTGACATCGCCATCGGTTCGACTTACGACTGCGACTCGCGATCCTCCGATGTCACCGGAACGATCGCATTCACACGCACCGGTGATCCCCTGGCCACCTCGTCGAGTGCAGCCGAGCACTACTTGTCCATCGACGAGCCCACGGATTCTTCGATTCCCTTCGTCCTGGGTGATACTGCGTTCGACCGCGTGAGCGGTGAACAGCGCTGGCGCAGCGATCAACTCGTCTTCGACAGACCGGCGGACGAGCGGAACGAAGCAAGAACTCTGGGAACGTTGAATGCGGTGGCCGGAGACGTCGGGCTGTTGCGGTTCGATCAGGGCACGACAGCGATCGATCTACGTTCAGGGCAACAACTGTGGCATTCCGACCAATCGTGGTCGGTCATCGCGCGCGACGGTGACACGGTGCTCACCTCCACTGGCGGGATGCTTTCCGCTGTCGACGTTCGGACCGGCGAAGAGCTGTGGTCCGCCGAGTACGCCAAGATGCTGCCCGGGTCGTCGTCATCGATGGACACCTATGTCGGAGGCGGCGACGGGAGGTACGTACTTCAGTCGAGTTCGACTCTGGCGCAGCTGAAACCGTTGCCGTGATGGCCGCGATACACCGGAGAGATACGAGGGTTCGTCAGCGCGGGCCGAACTGACGGTCCCCCGCGTCTCCGAACCCGGGTACGACGATGGCATCCGCGTCGAGCCCCTCGTCGATACTAGCCGTCACCAGCCGCACCGGGAACGTCGAACTCGCCAATGCTGCAACGCCTTCCGGAGTGATCACCACGCAGACGACGGCTACGTCGGTGGCTCCGCGCGCGACCAACAGTTCGATCGTGCGCAACATCGACCCACCGGTAGCCACCATGGGATCGAGAACGAATACCGGGGTGTCGGACAGATCGGCCGGCAACGACTCGAGGTATGGCACCGGCTCGAGGGTCTGCTCGTCCCGCGCCATTCCGACGAACCCGACCCCTGACTGCGGGATCAGAGCGCTCGCCTGCTCGACCATCCCAAGTCCAGCGCGCAGTACCGGTACCAGCAGGGGCGGATGCGCAAGCCGCACTCCGACAGTAGGCGCAACAGGAGTGTTCACCTCGAACTGCTCTACCTTGGCATCGCGCATTGCCTCGTACACCAACGTGTGGGTCAGTTTCCGCAGCGCCGACCGAAAAGTCGCGTTGTCGCTGCGCGCGTCACGCATCGTCGTCAGAAGTGTTGCCGCGAGCGGATGGTCGACCACATGCATGTCCATGGCCGAAGACTAAGGGGTACCTGCCGCTGCTCTGCAGGCGAAAATGTGCCGAGCCGCCCGGTCAGCGTCGGCAACATTTGACAGGGACTTCCTCACGGCGTGCACGTTGACTCGTGACCTATGACACCTCCTGATTCCGTTGGATCCGAGAACACCGTCGGGCCCTTGAGCGATTGTCTCGTCGTAGATCTTTCCCGTGCGCTGGCCGGACCGCATGCAGCGATGATGCTGGGCGATCTCGGTGCGCGCGTGATCAAGGTCGAGTCCCCCATCGGAGGTGACGACACTCGAAGCTGGGGTCCGCCGTTCGTTCCGGACGAAGACGGTGAACGGCACTCGACGTATTTCTTGTCCTGCAACCGCAACAAGGAGTCGATTGCTCTCGACCTCAAGGCCGATGACGGCCGCGAGACGCTGACCGAGTTGATCGGTCGCGCCGACGTACTCGTCGAAAACTTTCGGCCAGGGGTCTTGGATCGTCTCGGATTCAGCATGGAGAAGCTGCACGAACTCAACCCGCGTCTGGTGGTGCTCTCGATCACCGGGTTCGGTCACGACGGACCCGAGGGTGCTCGCCCCGGGTACGACCAGATCGCTCAGGGTGAAGCCGGGTTGATGTCGTTGACCGGGCCGTCACGAGAAGAGCCGACACGTGTGGGCGTCCCGATCGGGGATCTGCTGGCCGGAATGAACGGCGCCTACGGCGTGGTCGCCGCACTGCACGAGCGCAACACCACCGGCCGCGGCCGGGTGGTGCGCACCAGCCTGTTGGCCGCTATCGTCGGCGTCCACGCTTTCCAGGGCACGCGCTACACCGTTGCCGGTGAGGTGCCTCGCCCGACCGGTGGGCATCATCCGTCGATCTGCCCGTACGGGCTGTTCCACTCGGCTGAGGGTCCGGTCCAGATCGCGGTGGGAAGTGAAGGTTTGTGGCGCCGCTTCGCACCCGAGTTCGGACTCGACCGGCCGGAGTGGGCTACCAATCCGCAACGGGTCGCCGACCGGGATGCGGTCATCGCCGCGGTCGAGGAAAAGTTCGGTGAATGGCCCAGCGACAAGCTGCTCGGAGTGTTGAACGATCTCGGCGTTCCGGCCGGCAGGGTCCGCGATCTAGCCGAGGTCTACACCTGGGAACAGACGCGCTCCCAGGGGCTGCTGATCGACGTCGACCATTCTGCCTTGGGCACCATCAGCCTGCCTGGACCGCCTCTACGCTTCGACGAAAATTGCGACGGTGCCGGTATGCGGACAACCCACGCCGCGCCGCCCACCCTCGATCAACACGGTGACTCCATTCGCGCATGGCTCGAGGCTGCCCGATGACACGCGCGGGTGCACCTCCCAGGCTGGGGGCACTCGAACTCGTCGAACTGGTCGTCGACGCCGAAAGCTTCGTCCGATGGGACAGCGAGCCTCTCGCCCCGATAGGGGTGCACGGACCACCGGAGCAGAGCTATCTCGACGAACTGGATGCGGCCCGGACGAGTACCGGGTTGGACGAGGCCGTCCTCACCGGCGAGGCGTTGCTCGATGGCCGTCGAGTCGCAATCGTCATGTGCGAGTTCAAGTTTCTGGCAGGCTCGATCGGGGTGGCGGCGGCGGAGCGATTGGTGCTGGCGATCGAGCGTGCCACCGCGGAGAGTTTGCCGTTGTTGGCAGTACCTACCTCCGGGGGTACGCGCATGCAGGAGGGCGCTGTCGCCTTCATGCAGATGGTCAAGATTTCGGCCGCAGTCGCAGCGCACAAGTCGGCTGGCCTCGCCTACGCCGTCTATCTTCGCCATCCGACGACGGGTGGAGCGTTTGCCTCCTGGGGTTCGTTGGGGCACGTGACTGCCGCCGAGCCGGGTGCACTGGTCGGCTTCCTCGGCCCGCGCGTCTACAAGGCGTTGTACGGCGAGGACTTTCCTGCCGGCGTGCAAACGGCGGAGAATCTTGCCGCCCATGGTCTTGTCGACGCAGTGGTGCCCCCGGAAAAGTTGCGTGAGGTTGCCATCGCCGCCCTCGCTGTTCTGTGCGCTCCCCATGAACCGCCACCGCCGGTTCCGAATGTGCCGCTCGAAAGCTTGGACGATGTTCCAGCGTGGGACTCGATCGGTCGGTCGCGGCGTTCGGACAGGCCAGGAGTCCGTCGATTGGTGAAGGCGGCAGCGAACACCGTCACGCCGTTGCAGGGCACCGGTGCCGGCGAGTGGGAACCAGGATTGTTCTTGGCATTGGCAAAATTCGGTGCCTCGGCCTGTGTGCTGCTGGGCCAGGACCGCACTTTTGCAGATCTGCCGCTCGGTCCCGCCGGGTTGCGGGAAGCGCGTCGTGGGATGCGACTGGCGGAGGAACTTCGTTTGCCGCTGGTCACGGTCATCGACACCGCGGGCGCAGCGCTGAGCAGAGAGGCTGAGGAGGGCGGTCTGGCCGGTGAAATTGCCCGCTGTCTCGTCGAACTGACCACGCTGACGGCACCGACGATCTGCCTGCTCCTGGGCCAAGGTGGAGGTGGCGGCGCGCTCGCTCTGCTCCCTGCCGATCGAGTGCTCTGTGCGCAACACGCCTGGCTGTCCCCTTTGCCACCGGAGGGCGCGTCCGCGATCAGGTTCCACACCACCGATCGCGCCGCCGAGATGGCCGATGCGCAGGGCGTGCGCAGCCTCGACCTGCTCAGAAACGGGGTCGTCGACCGCATCGTGGCCGAGCGACCGGACGCCGCCGATGAGCCCGCGGAGTTCCTGACGCGGCTCGGTGAAGTGCTCGAACACGAACTCGCGCAATTGCTGGCCGCCGATCCGAAAGACCTGGTTGCGTCCCGTCTGAGCCGCTATCGCCGCCTAGGTGTGCCGCAATAACGAAAAGCCCCGCCGGTTTGGGCAATCCTTGCCAGTGCAGGGCCCCCTGCCTGTAAGTAGCGTCACAGAAGTGAGGGTGCCGCACCGTGTGGTCACCGGCTGACTCTGCAGTACCCACAGTTCCCAATAGAGGAGATTTCAGTGCCCGAAGCAATCGAGGTTCGCAAGGTCCCGCTGCACAACGTGTCCGATGCAAGCGAGCTGGCCAAGCTCATCGACGACGGAGTGCTCGACGCCGACCGTGTCATCGCGGTCATCGGTAAGACCGAGGGCAACGGCGGTGTCAACGACTACACCCGCATCATCGCCGATCGCGCTTTCCGAGAGGTACTGTCCGCCAAAGGAACCCGCAGCGCACTTGATGTCGGCGAGGTGCCGATCGTCTGGTCCGGTGGAACCGATGGTGTCATCAGCCCGCACGCGACGATCTTCGCGACCGTGCCGGCAGAGAAGGCCGTCAAGACCGACGAGCCGCGCCTGACGGTCGGCGTCGCCATGAGTGAGCAGTTGATGCCCGAGGATATCGGTCGCACCGCGATGATCACCAAGGTCGCTGCAGCAGTGAAGGATGCAATGGCCAACGCCGGCATCACCGATCCCGCCGACGTGCACTACGTCCAGACGAAGACACCTCTGCTGACGATTCACACCATCCGTGACGCCAAGAGCCGCGGCAAGACCGTCTGGACCGAACAGACCCACGAGTCGATGGACCTGTCCAACGGCGGCACGGCACTGGGGATCGCCGTCGCCCTCGGCGAGATCGACATGCCCACCGACGAGGACGTCATGCACAGCCGGGAGCTGTACTCCGCTGTGGCCTCCTGCTCTTCGGGCGTCGAGTTGGACCGCGCTCAGATCGTCGTAGTCGGCAACGCGCGCGGCGTCGGTGGCCGCTACCGCATCGGTCACAGCGTCATGAAAGATGCACTCGATCAGGACGGCATCTGGGATGCGATCCGCGACGCCGGTCTCGAACTTCCCGAGCGTCCCCGCACCAGCGACTTGGACGGCAAGCTGGTCAACGTCTTCCTCAAATGCGAAGCGAGCCAGGACGGAACGGTCCGTGGCCGCCGCAACGCGATGCTCGACGACTCGGACGTGCATTGGCACCGTCAGATCAAGGCCTGCGTCGGCGGCGTCGCCGCGTCCGTGACAGGTGACCCGGCAGTGTTCGTATCGGTGTCGGCCGCACACCAGGGTCCAGAGGGCGGCGGCCCCGTTGCCGCCATCGTCGACCTCGGCGACTAGCAACACCCCGTTCGATCGGCGCCGCGCCGAAGCCGCACATCCAGGCTACGGCGCGGCCTCGCCCCCCGCACCACAGTCTTCGTCCAGTTGAAAGGAACGCGCATGGCGCACGCCATCGAACCCGTCGACGAGGGCGATGCCACCGTCGCGTACGCCGACCCCACGCGGCCGAGTGACGCCCCCAGCGATCTCGTCATGCGCGATGCGCTCGAGCTCAGCGGCATGATCAAGCGCCGCGAGGTGTCGTGTGTCGAAACCATGACCACCTACCTCGACCACATCGAACTGCACAACGGAACTGTCAACGCGATCATTGCGTTGCGGGACCGCGAGGAATTGCTCGACGAGGCGAAGGTGCGGGACCGTCAGCTGGCGGACGGGCATTACCTCGGGTGGATGCACGGGTTTCCGCATGCGGTCAAGGATCTTTCGGCGGTCGAGGGCTTGCCGTTCACCTCCGGGTCACCCATCTTCGCGGACCGGATCGCCGACACCGACGACCTTTTCGTCAAGCGGATCAAGTCGGCGGGCGCCATAATCGTCGGCAAGACCAATACACCCGAGTTCGGATTCGGCTCGCAAACGTACAACCCGATATGGGGTACGACCGTGTCGCCGTACGACACCTCACGCACTGCCGGCGGCAGTAGCGGTGGAGCGGCCGCGTCGTTGGCGCTTCGTATGCTGCCCGTGGCCGATGGCACCGACTACATGGGTTCTTTGCGCAATCCAGCCGCCTTCAACAATGTCGTCGGCTTTCGTCCGTCCTGGGGACGAATTCCAGAGGCCGGCTTCATCGCTCAGGGCGCCGTTTCCGGACCGATGGGGCGGTCCGTCGCCGATGTCGCACACCTTCTTTCCACTATGGCGGGACCGGATACCAACGCTCCGTTGGGAATCGACGAGGATCCCGAGATCTTCACTCGTAGCCTCGAACGCAACTTCCGTGGGGCGCGCATCGCCTGGGTCGGCGACTGGGACGGCTACCTGGCGACCGAACCCGGTGTCCTCGACATCTGCGAATCCTCGTTCGAGACGTTCCGGCAGATCGGCTGCACGGTGGAGAGCGCCCTGCCGGACTACAAGCCGGAGGACATCTGGGAGTTGTTTCTGAAGTGGCGGTGGTGGGCGCAGCTCGGACTGGTCGATCTCTACGACGACCCACGGACCCGCGCCCTGATGAAGCCCGAGATGCTGTGGGAAATGGAGAACGCCGTCACCCTCACTGCGCTCGACGTCACGAAGGCGGCGGCGGCTCGCAACAGCTGGCAGACGGCGTTGACGAAAATGTTCGAAACGTACGACTTCATTCTTGCGCCGAGCGCACAGGTATTTCCGTTCGACAAGGACACGCATTGGCCGGAGAGCATCGCCGGACGCCGGATGGATACCTACCACCGGTGGATGGAGACCGTCGTTCCGTGGACGATGACCGGCGTTCCCGTCGCCGCGATGCCGGTCGGGTTCGATCGGCGTGGCCTTCCGATGGGAGTCCAGATCATCGGACGCCATGGCGCTGACCGGGCGGTCTTGCAGCTCGCTTACGCCTACGAACAGGCAACTCAGTGGGTCCGGAGCGTCCTTCCTCCCGCGCTTCGGACGAACTGACCCCCACTGCTGGCCTAACGGCGGACAGGTAAAGTCGAACAATGAATGAAACTGTCGGCGATCTCACTCCGCGGACACGGGCTTTGTCGACTCCGGCAAGCTACGCGTTGACGGTGGAAGAACTTCTTGCGCTTCCCAGCCTGACCGGCTCGAAGTTGATCGCGGGCAAGGGCGGTCTCGAGAAGATCGTTCGACGGGTCAACGTCATCGAGGTGCCGGACATCCTGCCGTGGGTCAAGCCGAACGAACTCTTGGTCACCACCGGCTTCCCCCTGCGACACGCGGACTCCGGTCGCCCGTTCGACGCTCATTCACTGGTCGAACTCGTCGAAGGTCTCTCCGAACGCGGCGCCGCGGCGCTCGGTGTCAAGGAGGGCAGATACTTCGGCGACGTCCCCGCAGCGATGATCGACGCGGCCGATCGACTCGACTTTCCACTGTTCCTCATCCCCCGGGACATCGGCTTCGACGAGGTGATGTCCGAGGTCTACACCCACCTGGTCGACAGCCAGGCGTGGGCACTCGATGTCGCCGACCGCATGCACCGCGCCTTGACCACGATCGTCCTCGAAGGCGGCGATCTACCCCAGATCGCCGACGAAGTGGCGACGCTGTTCGAGACTGCGGTCGTCATCTGCTCCCCCGACGGCAGAGTGCAGGCGACAGCGGGAGCGAGCGCAGACCTCGAAGCCCTCGAGACCTTGCCGTTGTTCGATCCCTCCGGCCGATTACATACCGAGCGTCTCCACGTGGGCCTTCAACCGGCACCCGGGATGGCGGCCGGCCAGATCGCGGTGGCACCGATCAATGCCGGCGGCACCGACCACGGCCTCATCGTTGCGGTTGCACGGTCAGGCGGTCTCGGACCGGTGACCATACAGGCACTCGAGCGCGCGGCGACCGTCGTCGCGTTGGCAGTGACGAAGAAGCTCGCGGTGTCTGCGGTGGAATCGAAGTTCCGTGGTGACTTTCTGCGCGATGTCCTCAACGGTGCAGCCGAGCCCACCGATCAGATCATCGAGTACTGCTCCCAGCTCGATTGGGATGTGAACCGAAGCATGGTCGTCATCGTGGCGCAACTCGACCAGGTAGCCGAAGCCACTGCAGGACAATCGGTTCAACCACCCGTCGTCGGGCGGATGCCACATGAGCGGCTCACCGCTGCTTGGCAACAGGTTGTGCGCCGCCGCGACCGGTTCGCTCCGGTCGTCGGATTCAGCCACGAAGTGGTGACGCTGATGCCGGCAGGACAAGGGGATGCGCGCGCAGTCGTCGAGGACCTGATCGCCTCCGTCGCGGGCGACAGTGGTGGCGGCAGAAATTCGTTCGGAACCGGAGTCAGTCGCGTCATCGACTCCGTGGCCGACATTCCGCGGGCCTACGATCAGGCGCGCAAAGCTGTCATGGTCGGCCGCCGCATGAACGGCGCGGGTTCGGTGGCACATTTCGACAGCCTCGGGGTGCACCGGCTGCTTTCCCTCGTCGACGACGGCGATGAGCTGCAGGCCTTCGCGACGGAGGTGCTCGGTTCGCTGGCGGGAGAGGATGCCGACGCAGTCGATCTGCGTCAGACCCTGCAGGCGTTGCTGGATACGAACTGCAACGTTGCCGAAACAGCGCGGGTCCTGCATTTCCACTACAACACGCTGCGCTACCGAATCGGAAAATTGGAAAGCATCCTCGGTCATTTCACGACGGACCCGATCCTGCGTTTGGATGTCGCCTTGGCGCTGCGGGTAGTGGAGATGAAGGGCTTGTGACGCGGTGATGTATGTCGAGTCCACCGAGCAGCTGAGGAGTTCGTCCTGTGTTACAAGGTAATTCGATCGGTGCCGATGCCCGCTCGGTCGCCGAGTCCGTGTCTTCTCGCTCGATGTCCGCCCGCCAGGTGATCGAGCAGCATCTCGCTCACATCGATCGAGCGAACCCACGACTCAACGCGATCGTCACGGTAGCCGCCGAGTCCGCGAGACAGGCTGCGGACGAGATCGATGCGCGCCTGGCACGCGGTGAATCCGTCGGAGCTCTGGCCGGAGTACCGTTCACCGTCAAGGATTTGATCGCCACGGCCGGAGTCAGAACAACAGCAGGCTCGACG
>JBBPZN010000127.1:0-10628 GCA_038198705.1 Mycobacteriales bacterium | reverse complement strand
GTGCGAACCAGGTGACGATCGCGTCGCACAGCTCGGCGTAGCCAGCGGTGACCGGATACCCGTGGGCGTCGTCGGAAGCGATTATGCCGGCGCGGATCACGGACGGCGTCGGGTCGACCGGCGAGCCCACCGAGAGGTCGACGATCCCATCTGGATGTGTTCGCGCCCGTTCGGCGAACGGCGCCAGGGCATCCCACGGAAACTCGGGGAGGGTCAGCGGCACGCGCTCGGCCGGTTCACGCACCGACGGGCTGCGGGGGCAGCTCGGCGACGATCGGGTGATCCTTGTGGATGACTCCCACTTTGGCCGCGCCACCGGGTGAACCGACGTCGTCGAAGAATTCGACGTTGGCCTTGTAGTACTCCGCCCACTGCTCCGGCACGTCGTCTTCGTAGTAGATCGCCTCGACCGGACACACCGGTTCGCACGCGCCACAGTCGACGCACTCGTCCGGGTGGATGTACAGCATCCGGTCGCCCTCGTAGATACAGTCGACCGGACATTCGTCGATGCAGGCGCGGTCTTTGAGGTCCACACACGGGAGGGCGATGACGTAGGTCACGTTGCGGGGCTTCCCTTCGGTTCCGAGGTGGTTTCGGAAGTCACAACGATCTTATCCCGCGCGGGCCTCCCGAGTTTCGGCCAGGCGAGTACCGCCGCGGCGATGAGCACCGGGCCGTAGATCCAGTAGTACGCGAGCGTGCTCGCGGGAATGAGCACCGACCCGCCAGGGCTCTCGAGCGAGAGGATGCCGATCACCCCGAGCACGCCGAGCGCCGCGAATCCGGCCAGATGCCGCGTGTCGAATATCATCCGGAGTCCCACCAGCACCGCGCTGACCACGACGAGTCCCACGAGAAGGCCGAGGGGCGCGGTCACCCCGGCGACCACCGGCTGAATCTGGTGGTTGATCGTGCCGAGCGCGCCGATCGTGGCTCCGCCAAGCAGTGACAGGACACTTGCGGCGACACGTGCTCCGAACGAGAGCTCCCCCCAGGACTGCTCGGACCATGCCGGCGACCGGGAACCGGTGCTCCAGGGATCGGCACGGTCGTGCGGGTCGAGTCGTCGGAATGCCTCGACCGTCGTGATGGGTTCGACCTGCCCGCCCGACATCGTGATGCGACCGCCATCGACCGTGAGTTGGCTGCGGTGCGCACGAAGTGCCGCGATTTTGCGTGCGAGAACCGTGGTGGCATCCACTCGACGTTCGGAGCGCGCGCTGGTTCCGGTCGGGTCGATCGCAAAGAACGGCACCTTCATCGTGTCAGCGGCGCGTCGAGCCGCACGGTGAGCGAAAACGTGGTCCGGATGCCCGTAGCCGCCGTTCTCGTCGTAGCCGACTACCGCTGTCGCTCGAGTCGTCGCGACGACGGTCGCGATGTCGGCCGCCACCTCGCCGAGTTCTGCTGCGCACAGGGCATCATCCGGCAGCGTCGACGGCGGTTCGGGACCGTCTGCGCCCCACACCATGCCGGAGTCGCGGTACCGACGGGGGGCCGCCCCGACGATCCGTGCATCACCCGATCCGAGCCAGCGGTGGTCGGTCACACCGAGGATACGCATCGCTTCGCCGAGTTCACGCTCGCGATGGGCCGCCAGAGCGTCGCCGTCACCGAGAAGATGCTGCAGGTCTTCGGGAATGACCTCGCCGTTCTCGCCTCGCGTGCAGGTGAGGACGGTGACCGTCGCACCGGCGTCGACGAGCGTCGCGATCGTGCCGCCGGTCGTGATCGACTCATCGTCGGGATGAGCGTGCACGAACAGCACCCGTTCCTCGCTATCGCCGGCCGATTCGGCCAACCAGGGCTCGCCCGCCGACCCGGACTGTCCGAATTGGCCCGGTCGACTCGTTCCTGCGGGTCTCACGATCCGTCAGGCGGGCGCCACGACGTAGGTCGCCGTGACAACGTCGTCCGAGCCCGTCGCCACCGTGAGCACGACGATGTACTCCGCGGAGCTGAAGGATCCGAACCCGCTCTCGGCGTCGGTGTTGACACCGGATGCCGTGAAGCCGGCAGCCTCGAGGGCCTCCTGGGCGGTCGCGAAGTCCGCAGCGCTCGCGAGTGTCGTCTGCACGACCCAGCCGCTCGAACTCGGTCCGGAGCCTCCGCCGCGAACCTCCCCGATCGTCGGAACGGCGGCGACCGGGAAACCGCTCGGCAGCTCGCCGTCGGTCGTGATGCCGGCCCCGCCGAGTGACTCGCCGATCGCGTCATCCACGCCGCCGCGCACTTCGTCAACGACACCGCCAACGATATTGTCCGCAACGCTGCAGCCCACAAGGGCCGGCGTCGTTCCGAGCAACAACAGTGCCGCGATGGCGATGGTGCGCGAACGCATCAGGCGTCCTGTTTCTTCAATCGCGAGGTGGAACGCGCACGAGCGTTCGCGTCGAGCTCGACCTTGCGGATGCGGATCGCCGTCGGGGTGACTTCGACGCACTCGTCTTCGCGGCAGAACTCGAGGCTCTCCTCGAGAGTGAGCACGCGGGACGGCGTCATCGACTCGAAGGTGTCAGAAGTCGACTGGCGCATGTTCGTGAGCTTCTTCTCCTTCGTGATATTGACGTCCATGTCGTCGGCGCGCGAGTTCTCGCCGATGATCATGCCCTCGTAGACCTCTTCGGTCGGCTGCACGAAGAACGACATGCGCTCCTGCAGGTTGATGATCGCAAAGGGAGTGACGACGCCGGATCGGTCGGCGACGATCGAGCCGTTGCTACGGGTCACGATGTTGCCCGCCCAGGGCTCGTAGCCGTGCGAGATCGCGTTCGCGATGCCGGTGCCGCGCGTGGTGGTGAGAAACTCGGTGCGGAAACCGATGAGTCCGCGCGAGGGAATGATGAACTCCATGCGTACCCAGCCGGTGCCGTGATTGGTCATGTTCTCCATGCGCCCCTTGCGGCTGGCCATGAGCTGGGTGATCGCGCCGAGGTACTCCTCCGGCGTGTCGACCGTGAGGTGCTCGAACGGCTCGTGCAGCTTGCCGTCGACCTTTTTGGTCACCACCTGGGGCTTGCCCACCGTGAGCTCGTAGCCTTCGCGACGCATCTGCTCGACGAGGATCGCCAGGGCGAGCTCTCCGCGGCCCTGGACCTCCCACGCGGCCGGGTTTCCGATGTCGACGAGCTTCACCGAGACGTTACCGACGAGCTCGCGGTCGAGGCGGTCCTTGACCATACGCGCCGTGAGCTTATGTCCCTTGACCTTGCCAACCAGGGGCGAGGTGTTCGTACCGATCGTCATCGAGATTGCGGGATCGTCTACCGTGATGGTCGGCAGCGGACGCACATCTTCCGGGTCGGCAAGGGTCTCACCGATGGTGATGTCCTCGAAGCCGGCAACTGCGACGATGTCGCCGGGTCCGGCGGACTCCGCCGGGTACCGTGTCAGCGCCTTCGTCTGCAGCAGTTCGGTGACCTTCACGGTCTGGACGGAGCCGTCATGCTTGACCCACGCGACCTGCTGGCCCTTGCGAATCGTTCCGTGGAAGACACGCAGCAGGGCGAGCCGACCGAGGAACGGCGAGGCGTCGAGGTTCGTGACATGTGCCTGGAGCGGGTGCTCGTCGTCGTAGGTCGGAGCCGGAACGTGCGTGAGGATCGCGTCGAACAGTGGTTCGAGATCGTCGTTGTCCGGCAGTGTGCCATTCTCCGGCTTGTTGTCGCTCGCGGCACCATTTCGGCCGGAGGCGTAGACGACCGGAACGTCGAGGATCGCGTCGAGGTCGAGATCGGGCACATCATCGGCCATGTCGCTCGCGAGGCCCAGGAGCAGATCCTGGCTCTCGGCGACGACCTCGTCGATGCGGGCATCCGGTCGATCCGTCTTGTTGACGAGGAGGATGACCGGAAGCTTGGCCTCGAGCGCCTTGCGCAACACGAAGCGGGTCTGCGGCAGCGGACCCTCGCTCGCGTCGACGAGCAGCACGACACCATCGACCATGGAGAGGCCGCGCTCGACCTCGCCACCGAAGTCGGCGTGGCCGGGAGTGTCGATGACGTTGATCGTGATGGCGCTGCCATTGCCGTGCTCGGCAGCGTGCTTGCCGTTGTACGAAATCGCCGTGTTCTTGGCGAGGATCGTGATGCCCTTTTCACGCTCCAGGTCATTCGAGTCCATCATCCGGTCCTCGCCCTCGAAGTGGGCGTCGAACGAATTCGTCTGCCTGAGCATCGCGTCGACCAGAGTCGTCTTTCCGTGGTCGACGTGGGCGACGATAGCGACGTTTCGCAGGTCGCTGCGGGTGGCAATAGCCATGCGTGTGAGTCCTTGACTGCTGAGGCGGCCGGCCGCTCGCCTCGATCGGGCGGAGGCGCGATCTGGCATGAACAACAGCCAGCGGGCGCTGGGATTTCGGTCTGTGGGGTAGCGCAGGGTCACAACTCTGGTGCCCTGCACCCTCTAGTCTACCGCGCCGAAACGAATCAGCCGAGCCGCACCCCGCAGATCACACTCCAAGCTGAATGTTTGAGCCGGGGATAGCCGCGAGCAGCTCCTTCGTGTACTCCTCGCGCGGGGAGTCGAAAACCTCGTCAGTGGATGATGCCTCGACGATTTTCCCTTGGCGCATGACGCAGACATTATCTGCGACGAGGCGCACGACGGCGAGGTCGTGCGTGATGAACAGGTAGGTGAGCCCGAGCTCCGACTGCAACTCGGTGAGTAGCGCGAGGATCTGAGCCTGCACGAGCACATCGAGCGCAGACACCGCTTCATCGAGCACGACGATCTCGGGCTTGAGCGCGAGCGCTCGAGCGATTGCCACACGCTGACGCTGGCCTCCTGAAAGCTCATTCGGATACCGGTCGATAAGTGTGGAGGGAAGAGCGACCTGGTCGAGCAGCTCGAGAACGCGAGCTCGTCGAGATGAGCCGTTGCCGACGCCATGGGCGACCAGCGGTTCCGCGATCGTGGCGCCGATGTTGTACAACGGGTCGAGCGAGCCGAACGGATCCTGGAACACGGGCTGCATCTGGCGTCGAAGCGCGAGCAAGTCCCGCCCCTTGAGGCTGGCGACATCCTTTCCACCGATTTTGATCGACCCGGATGTCGCATCCTCGAGTTTCAGGATGAGCTTGGCCACCGTCGACTTGCCTGACCCGGACTCCCCGACGAGTGCGGTCGTCGTACCCTTGGCGATCGCGAACGACACCGAATCCACGGCGGTGAACGGCTCGCTTCGCACCTTGCCGGTGTTGATTCGAAAGACCTTGGTGAGCTTGTCGACGACGATCGCCGGGGCATCCGTCGTACGCTCAGCCCGCTGTTCGGCACGGGCCTCGACGACGGCCAGCAAATCGAGTTCATCCGAACTCTCCGCCTGCTGGTGTTCGTGGCTGCCCTGGCCAGTTTGGCTGCCCTGGCCCTGGTGACTGCCCTGGCCCTGGTGACTGCCCTGGATGCGACGAGAGGCGAGACTCGGCGCGGCAGCGACGAGGCGTTGGGTATAGGGATGCTGCGGGTTCTGCAGCAACTCCACGGAAGGGCCCGCTTCGACGATCTTGCCCTTGTACATCACGACGAGCTTTTCGGCCCGTTCGGCTGCGAGGCCGAGGTCGTGGGTGATGAAGAGCACCGCCGTCCCACTCTCGCCCGTGAGGGTCGCGAGATGATCGAGGATGGTGCGCTGCACGGTGACGTCGAGCGCCGACGTCGGCTCGTCGGCGATCAGCAGCTTCGGCCTCGACGAGAGCCCGATCCCGATGAGCGCGCGTTGCTTCATTCCGCCCGAGAACTGGTGCGGAAATTGCTTCAGGCGATGCTCGGCGTCAGCGAGTCCTGCCTGCCGGAGCACTTCAATCGCTTTCGCGCGCGCATCCTTGCCCCGCTTCGCCTTCCCGTTCGCGACGAGCGTCTCCTGCACCTGGAAGCCGATGTTCCACACCGGGTTGAGGTTCGACATCGGATCCTGCGGAACGAAGCCGATGAGGTTGCCTCGGATGTTCTCGAATTCTTTCGGGCTGGTGGACGCGAGGTCGATTCCATCGAAGAGGATCTGTCCGCTGGTGATTTTTCCCGTGCCGGGAAGCAGATCGATGATCGCATGGGCGGTAGTCGACTTGCCGGAGCCGGACTCACCCACGATCGCGAGCGTTTCACCAGGCATGAGAGTGAAGCTCACCCCGTTGACGGCGGGAATCACCCCACTTGGGGACACGAATCCGACGTGCAGATCCTTGATCTCCAGAAGAGGTTGCGCCATCCCGTTCCTGTCTGGATCGCCCGATGCCATGTTCACACTCATCGGCGCGCCCTCGCCTTCGGGTCGAGCGCGTCTCTCACGACTTCGCCCATCATGATGAACGCGAGCACCGTCACCGACAGCGCTATCGACGGATAGATCAGAGTCATCGGGTTGTTGCGCAAGTCGACTTGAGCGTCACTGATGTCGTTTCCCCACGACATGATGCCCGACGGAAGACCGACGCCAAGGAACGACAGCGTGGCTTCCGCCACAATCGCTGCCCCGAGACCGATGGTCGTCAATACGATGACCGGCGCGATCGAGTTCGGAAGCACGTGCCGAAGCAGAATTCTGAATCGTGACACTCCGAGCGCTGTAGCCGACGTGACGAAGTCGGAGTTCTTCACCGCGAGTATCTGACCTCTGAGCACCCGCGCGGTGCCGGGCCAGGCGAAAACGCCGATCGCCAGCGAGATCGTCCAGATGTTGCGATTGGAGCTGAACACCGACATGAGCACGACCGCAGCGAGGATGTAGGGAATGGCGAAGAAGATATCCATCGTGCGCGACAGCACCGCGTCGACCCCGCGGCCATAGAACCCGGCGAGTGCGCCGATGGTGACGCCGAGCACCGTGACGAGGAGCGTCACGATGAGGCCGACCGCAAGCGAGGTCCGCGTACCGAAGATGATGCGCGCATAGATATCGCAGCCTTGCCTCGTAAAACCGAGTGGATGTCCGGCAGCCGGCCCGTCGTTGCTGTTGGCCAGCAGACAGTCGTTGTTCGGTAGCGCCTGCGTGAAGAGGCCGGGGAACAAGGCGACGACGACGACAAGAAAGATGATGGCGCCGGAAATGTAGAACATGGGCCGCTTGCGGATGTCCCGCCACGCGTCGATGTAGAGATTGCTTGGTTTCTCGTCGACAGAGACGTTGTCGATCGCGACGAGCGGCGTCTCGTCGAGAGGTGCGACGTAGTGCGTCGACGAAAGCGGGGTCTTATTTGGCATAACGAATCCTCGGGTCCAGCAATCCGTAGAGGAGGTCGACGAGCAGGTTCGCAACCATGTAGATGATGACCATCACGGTCACGAATGAGACGACGGTCGGCGCCTCGCCCCGGATGATGGCTTGATACAACGTGCGGCCTACACCTGGCACATTGAAGATCCCCTCGGTGACAGTCGCTCCGACCATGAGCAGTCCGAAGTCGGTCCCGATGTACGTCACGACGGGGATCATCGAGTTGCGAAGGATGTGCACGCGGACGACGCGCCGTCGAGTCAGCCCCTTCGCTGTCGCCGTACGCACGAAGTCTTCGTCAAGGTTCTCGATCACCGACGTGCGCGTCAGGCGAACGATATACGCGAAGCTCACGCTCGCGAGCACAATGGCCGGAAGCAGGAGCTCCGACCATGGGGCATCTCCACTCACTGTCGTGCGAGCCCAGCCCAGCTGGATTCCGAACACGTATTGGGCGACGAAACCCGTGACGAAGATCGGCACAGAGATGAGAATCAGGCTCACGACGAGCGCGCTCGAGTCGAAGATTCCTCCCTTGCGGAGCCCGCTGATGAGCCCGATGAGGATTCCGGCGACTGCCTCGATCGTTACGGCGATGAGTGCGAGGCGAAGGGTGACCGGGAAAGTGTCGGCGAGAATCGTCGAGACTTCCTGACCGGAGAAAGAGGTGCCGAAGTCACCGACGAAAATTCCGCCGATGTAGATGAAGTACTGCACTATGAACGGCTGATCGAGGTGGTACTCGCGGCGAAGAGCGTTGGCGACGATCGGGTCGAGCCCGCGGTCACCCCCGAGCGCGAGGATCGGATCACCCGGAAGCGCGAAGACCATGAAGTAGATGAGCAATGTAGCCCCGAAGAATACGGGAATCACCTGCAGTACTCGCCGGACGATGTACCAGAACATCTATCTAGTCTCCGACTTCTCTGAACGTGTACATAACGGAACTTGCGGCCTCACTGTTGCGGTGAATCGCTTGCGGTGAATCGCTTGCGGTGAATCTGGCGGTGCGGGTAAACACTGGCGGTCACACAGAATCGTGGGGCGGTAGCGACAAAGGCTACCGCCCCACGATATTCATCGTGAACCGTGACGGTCCGACGAGCGTTACTCCTTGGTGATCTGGAAGTAGATCGGCACCGAGTTCCAGCCGAACTCGACGTTATCGAGTTCCTCGTTGTAGACGCCGGTCGCGTTGGAGTACCACAGTGGGATAGCCGGAAGGTCCTTGAGCAGCACGCTCTGGGCTTCCTGGAACAGTTCGTTCGCCGCATCGGGATCGGTCGCGGTCAGCCCGTCATTCAGCAGGGAATCGAACTCCTCGCTCGAGTAGTCCCCGTCGTTCGAACCTGCGCCGGTCGCATAGATCGGTCCGAGGAAGTTGGCGAGCGCCGGGTAGTCGGCCTGCCATCCGGTACGGAACGCCGTGTCGATCGTGCGGTTCGTAATGAGCGTGCGCGCCTCGGCGAACGTCGGATAGGCGATGCCTGCGGCATCGATATCGAGCGTGTTCTTGATTGAGTTGGCAACCGCATCGACCCAGCCCGCATGGCCGCCGTCTGCGTTGTACGCGATGCCGAACTGGCCGTCCCACGGGGAGATGTCGTTGGCTTCCTCCCACAGTGCTACGGCTTCCTCAGGGTTGTACTCGAGGGCTTCGGCACCGTCGAGAGAATCCGAGTAACCGTCGATGACGGGAGACGTGAAGTCAGTCGCGGGGGTGCGAGTGCCTTCGAAAATCACATCCGTGATCTCTTGACGGTTGATCGCCATCGATATTGCCTGGCGACGCAACAGGCCTTCCTCGCCCGAGAAGTGAGGCAAGCGCGACGGAATCGTGAACGACTGGAAGATCGCGGCGGGCTGGTTGACAGCCCCGTCGCCGAACTCGTCTTCGAAGGTCGCGAACGCACTGTCGGGTACCGCGTCGAGAATGTCGAGGTTTCCACCCTGGATGTCAGAGTAGGCAGCTTCCGGGGTCGCGTAGAAGACGATGCTCAGGCCGTCGTTCTGCGCCTCGCGTGGCCCGTCGTAGTCAGGGTTCGGTACGAGATCGACCTTGACGTTGTGCTGCCACGCGTCTTCACCATCAAGCATGTACGGTCCATTGCCGATCGGGTTCTCACCGAACGCGTCGATGTCGTCGAACGCCGACTCCGGCAACGGCGAGAAGGCCGAATAGCCTAAGCGCAGCGGGAAGTCCGACTGCGGCGAGACCAGGCGCACGGTGAAGGTCGTCTCATCGACGACCTCGAGTCCCGACATCGTCTCGGTGAGCGGGTCTGGCACCTGTACCGGGCTGCCGTCCTCGTTGACCGCGCCGGTCGGGTCGTCCGAAGTGTTCTGCACGTCGGAGTATCCTTCGATGCTCTCGAAGAAGTAGGAGCTCAATTGGGCGTTGGGGCCATAAGCGCCGTAGTTCCACGCATCGACGAACGACTGTGCCGTCACCGGTTCGCCGTTGGTGAAGGTGAGCCCGTCCCGGATGGTGATCGTGTAGTTCTGGTTGTCCTCGGTCTCGATCGACTCGGCGACATCGTTGACGGGGGTGCCGTCTGCCGCGTAGTAGATGAGTCCTGCGAAGATGTTGTCGAGGATCTTGCCGCCACCGGTCTCGTTGGTGTTGGTCGGCACCAGCGGGTTTTGAGGTTCCGAACCGTTCGCGGTGATGACAGCGGACGCGCCGCTGCCGTCGCCTTCTTGTTCTTCTCCGGCAGTGCATCCGGTCAACACGAGCGCCGTAGCGACCCCGAGACCGGCAAATGCTGCGCCGAGTTTGTTCAGTTTCAATTTTCCTCCTGTGCGAAGTGACCCGCGGCAGCACGAAAGCTTTTGGCCGTACCGCGGTGGATGTCGAAGAACCCGCTCTAATATCACGACCCTAAGTACGCGTTCCCCTCGTCGCCAAACTGAGAGGATAAACGTTACACATCAGTAACTTAACCAGCAGATTTGTCGCGCGGACGATCAATTCTTGCGTTCCGTACGGTCCGTACGCACTTTTCAACGCTAGACGCGTCGGCTCTGAGGACAGAACCGCGCCCACGTCCCGGGGTACGATCGAGCGACGATCGGAGGTCACTCGTGTCGGAAACCACCAGTGCCGGCGCTTCAATCCCGTCGCGCGGGCGATTGATGTGGGAGACCGCGATCGTGCTGGGACTGTCCCTCGGGGCATCCGCGGTCTACTCGGTCGTTTCGATCGTCAATTCGGCGACGCGGGAGGAGTCGAGCGCATCGCAGACGACGACGCACAAACGCTCACTCAGCGACAGGCCCACCTTCGACCTCATCTACCAGTTTCTCGCCGTGTTCTTCGACCTCGTTCCGGTCGCGCTCGTCGTCTTTCTGTTGTGGAGGAGCGCGCGCCCGCACCTGGGGCGACTCGGCATCGACTTTTCGCGTTCGGGCCGCG
>JBBPZN010000126.1:0-23148 GCA_038198705.1 Mycobacteriales bacterium | reverse complement strand
CGCCCTATCCCACCGCTCGTGATGGTCCCCACGACGTCGGGTACCGGGGCCGATGTCTCGCAATTCTGCATCGTTACCGATACCGCACGGTCGAAAAAGATCACCATCCTCGGCCGCGGGTTGGTTCCGGACATCACCGTCATCGATCCTCGTCTGTTGACCACGATGCCCGAGTGGCTCAACGCAGCAACAGGTTTGGATGCGTTGACGCACGGCATCGAGGCTTTCGTCTCGCTCGGTCACAATCAACTCACCGATCATCACGCGCTGCGGGCGGTCACCATGGTCACCTCGCATCTCGCTCGTACGATGGACGTCCCGTCGGACATCGTTGCCCGTACGTCGATGGCACAGGCGAGTCTCGAAGCGGGACTGGCGTTCACGAATGCCATTCTCGGAGCGACGCATGCGATGAGTCACCAAGTCGGTGGGCTACTGGACCTTCCGCACGGGGTCATCAATGGAGTCCTTCTCCCGCACGTCATCAGGTTCAACGCCGAGGCGGATCCGCTTCCATATGTGGCGATCGCGACAAGCCTCGGACTCGACGAGGCCCGTGGACCTGCGGAAGAAGCCGCCTTGGCTGTCGCAGCGCGGGTCGAGCGATTGGCGCGGCAAGTCGGAGTTCCCAAAGGCCTCGGCGACATCGGGGTCAGCGAGCACGACATCGACGTGCTCGCAACCAACGCCCTACGCGATGCATGTATGTCGACCAACCCGCGCCCGGCCACCCACCATGAGATGGCTGAACTGTTCAGGGCGGCGTTGTGACTGCCTCGCAGCCGGATCTCTCGCTACTGACAGGCCTGAGGTCCGGGAAGAACACGTTCTACCCGCAGTATCGCGGTGCGGCTGAGCGGCTGGAGCGGGTGGTCCACGCATTGGAACTGATCTCACGCGCGCTCGTGCGCACCGTCGACGGTCCGGAAACCCTCATCTGTGCAGTCGCCGAGGCCGCCAGGGCACATCTGAGCGCGCAATGGGTCGTCTTCGCGCTCGCTGACGGAGCGTTGGGCGACGCCGGCCCGCGGCGACTCGTTCTCGGCCCTGACGCCACCCCATTTCTCGTCGACAACGTAGAAGGCCCGCCACTGCCCGAGGCAGTCGTCGAGTGCCTGGAGTCGATCAGGCTCGCGACGATCGGCGACGGGCGTGACCCCGTCATCGCGGCCCATCACGCATTCGTCCCTATCGCGCTCGACGGTGGCGTCGTCGGCGCTTTTGCCGCATGGACACCCGACCACCGCGTACTCGACGCGACCGACTCGGCTGTATTGAGCATTCTTGCGAGTCAAACTGCTGTTGCACTGCAGAACTCGGCGCTGTACCAGAGCCGGAGGGTCCTTCTCGAGCGCGCCGAGAGCGCCTACGACGAGGCCCACCGGACAGCAGCCGACCTGGCGATCCGCAACGCCGAACTCGAGGCGACGCAACGCCAACTGGGCGCAGCTCATCGTCATCAGGTTCTCGATGACGAGCGTCATCGTATTGCCCGAGAACTACACGACAGTGTGACGCAGGCGGTTCTGTCGGCCGGGATGCAAATCGAATTGTGCCGCAACGATATTCCAGCTGAAGAGCGTAGAGAGCGACTCGATCTGGCGAAGGAGTTGACCCGACGTGCCGTCGAGCAACTGCGTTCGGCGATCTATGCGCTCAACCACGCGCAGGACGCCGACCGCACCTCGCTGCCGGAGATGCTCGAACAACTCTCGATCGTGCGCATGCCGGACGAACTGCGGGTCTCGTTGCGGATAGAAGGAACCCCCCGCGAACTCAGTAGCGAGTGCGAGCACGGACTACTGCGCATCGCGGGAGAGGCGTTGTTCAACACCGCCGTCCACGCTGGTGCGACGCGGGCGACGCTGCGTTTGGCCTACCGTGAAGATCACGTTCAACTGTCCATTGCCGATGACGGCCACGGCGATCCCGCGCACCTACGCCTGATGCTTCGGATGGCGGAGAACAACGACGTCGACGGCAGACACCGCGGCCTGGCGAACATGGCAGCGCGGGCGCGTGAGCACGGTGGCGCACTCGAAATCCGTAGAGCCCGAATCGGCGGCGTACGCGTATCTGCGCGCATCCCGTACGAGAGAGTGAGCAAGCCGTGACCGCACATACCGACGTCGTTCGTATCGTCCTGGTCGACGATCACGCCATTCTGCGCGACGGCCTCAGGTCCGTGTTGGAACGTGAACTGGATCTGACCATCGTCGGGGAAGCGTCGTCGAGGGGTGAGGGTCTGGCGGTGGTAGATCGGGTGAAACCGGACATCGTGCTGATGGACCTGAAATTGTCGGCGAGTTCGGACTACGAGGGCCTCGCGCTGTGTGCGCAGCTGTCGGGCGCACACCCCGGCATCGGTCTCCTGGTGTTGACCACCTTCCTCGACGACCGACTGGTCGTGGAGGCAGTGCACGCGGGCGCACGAGGATATGTTGTCAAAGATGTCGACACCACCGAACTCGTTCGTGCCATCCGCGCGGTGTCACGAGGTGAGAGTGCGTTCGATTCCCGGAGTGCGTCTGCAGTCGTTCGATCTCTCAACGGGCAAGGCTCGAGCGTCGGGAGGCTGACCGATCGTGAACTCGAGGTTCTGCGCCTGCTGGCAACTGGACTGTCCAACAACAGTATCGGCACCAAGCTGTTCATCTCGGCGACGACGGTCAAATTTCACGTCAGCAACCTGATGCGCAAACTCGGTGTCAGCCGTCGAGCCGAGGCGGTCTATGCCGCGAGCAAGCAAGGGCTGATCTGAGGTTTCGGTGCGGTGCTTCGGCTCATGCCGGAAGCAAAACGGATGTTTTGTTCAGAACCAGCCACCCGCCGTGGAATTCGGCAACGTCGAAGTCGGTATGGGTAGATCGCCCTAGTTCGATCAAGGCAGCCTCGTCGAAGGTGCGGACGTGGCCATGGCAGGCGGTGGCCTCGTCTTCGAAAGGTACAGCGATGACCACTCGGTTCCGTGCGATGCGCAAAGCCTCTTCGATGATCCGCGTGCCGGTATCTGCGTCCACGTGCTCGAGGAGGTGCAAGGCCGTTACCGTGTCGACGCTGTTGCCGGCGAGTGGGACATCGGCTGCGTCACAGATCAGTGTCTCGATGGTGACGCCGAGGTGCGGCGCGACTGTATCGAGTAGGCGCATGGTGCCGGCCGACAGATCGGTCGCCGTCACGGTATGTCCGCTCAACGCAAGGCGGAGTGGAAAGAATCCGAAACACGAACCCAGATCCAGAACCGAACCGATCACCAAGGATTCTGCGCGCTCGTGAATGGATGCGAAATCCGCAACTCCCGACAGCAATTCGTCGAGCGAGTTTCGGTAATACGTGGCCCATGCTTGCACCGGATCGGCAACTGTCGATCGAACGAGGCCGACCATCACCAGCTCGAACTCCCGCTGAGACAGTTCGGCGTCGACTGCATGTGCAGTGATCTCGCGGACGAGTCTTTCGCCGATGCCCTTCGAGCTCAGGCCGTGGCGGACATCCACCGCCTCGCCGTGGCGCGCCACACCGATGTGGCCGGGGGCTGCCTGCGGAGTGAACGTGACGGTCGTATTTTCGTGAGTCCACGAACCGGGAACGCTGGGCGCGAGGGCGTCTAGTTCGGTCATGTCGATTCTTTCGCGTAAGTGCTCGAAGCCGTCGGAGTGCTGGGAATACCGGAATACAGCGTTCTGGTGCCGTCGGACAGAAGCTCGGCAAGGTCGAGTGTGTCGTCGCTGAGCCACTGCTCGTATGCAGACATTGCCACACCGAGAACCAGCCAACCAACCGTTCGGGGAAAGTGATCGCTTGCATTCGAATCCGTTCGCGCCGCCACGTATTCGGTGATGACACCCCGCCAGCCCTCGTACATGAGCATCGAGTAACCCTGGAGCGCAGGATTTCGCAGAATCAACTCCATGCGTTGGCGATGGACCGCGCGTTCGTCCTCGGGGAAAGTGTTGAAATGTAGAAGCGCCGAGCGGATCCCGTCGGCCAGCAAGATATCAGGGGGAAGTGCCGCAAGAACGCTGCGAAGTGCACCCAATTGTTCGTCGAAGTCCCCCCACGGAACAGCGTTCTTGGACGGGAAATATCGAAAGAACGTACGGCGCGCGATGCCGGCGGCTTCGGCGATCTCGTCCACGCTGGTCTCGTCGAATCCGTTTCGAGCGAAGAGTTCGATGCCGAGATCGCTGATCTCACCCCTCGTTGTGGATGGGCGTCGACCTACCCGGCTGGACGGTTTCGTACGGCTCTCCACTTTTTCTCTCCGATTGGTGTCATTCTGCACTCGATGCCATTATTGTAGTGAATCAAGTCACGTCCAGCACCGGACGCGGCGGATCCATATAATTTCACCTGGAGGTAAGCGATGTCCCAGAATCCGAAGACCGACGTTGTCAACGCTGCAGTGATCGAGACCGACCTCGTCGAAGAATCCCTCGTCGAAGAGGTTTCCATCGACGGTATGTGCGGCGTCTACTGACATGTCCGCACCCGTGAAGTCGTCCCAGGAAGCTGCACTGGACCTGGATGCTCGATGGGCTCTTCACCCGCAGGTGGCGCTGCGTCCCGAGTCGTTCGGGGCGCTGCTCTACCACTTCGGGACACGCAAACTCGCTTTTCTCAAGAACCGGACGATCGTGACGATCATCGAATCGCTACCCGATCATTCTGACCTGCGCTCCGCGATCATGGCTGCAGGAATCGCAGAGTCGGCACTGCCTCAGTACACGCGCGCCCTCGCGACACTGGTCGGTTCGCACATGATCGTCCGCATCGACGCCTGATCACACACCCTCGCCGGAGAACTCTCACCAGAGAACTCGGGCACCACGGAAGCAGCTCCTTCCATCGTCTCGCCACACCCATACCGAAGAGGACAACCCGATGACCTCCATGCTTGAAAGACCTGCGCCACCGCCTTCGGTCGGCAAACTGGTCGATCAGTTCGAACTCGGACTCGACGCACCCATCTGTCTGACGTGGGAACTGACCTACGCCTGCAACCTGTCTTGCGTTCACTGCCTGTCCTCATCCGGCCGGCGTGACCCCAACGAGCTCTCGACCGAGCAGTGCAAGTCGATCATCGACGAGTTGCAGAAGATGCAGGTCTTCTACGTCAATATCGGTGGCGGTGAGCCGACGGTTCGAAGCGATTTCTGGGAACTCGTGGACTACGCGACGGCCCATCAGGTCGGCGTCAAGTTCTCCACCAACGGCGTCAAGATCGACAAGAAGGTCGCTGCCCGCCTGGCCGCATCCGACTACGTCGATCTGCAGATTTCCATCGACGGCGCCACTGCGGAGGTCAACGATGCAGTTCGCGGACCCGGATCCTTCGACATGGCGATCCGCGCGCTCGAGAATCTGCAGGAGGCAGGGTTCAAAGACGCGAAGATCTCCGTAGTCGTCACCCGCCACAACGTGTCGCAGCTCGATACGTTCAAGGCGCTGGCGGACAAATACGGTGCGACGCTTCGGATCACGCGGCTACGCCCGTCGGGACGTGGCGCTGATGTGTGGGACGATCTGCATCCCACGGCCGGCCAGCAGCGAGAGCTGTACGACTGGCTGGTCGCGAACGGCGAGGGTGTATTGACCGGAGACTCGTTCTTTCACCTCTCGGCATTCGGCGACGCGCTACCAGGCTTGAACCTGTGCGGCGCTGGGCGAGTGGTGTGCTTGATCGATCCGATCGGCGACGTCTATGCCTGCCCGTTCGCTATCCACGAGAACTTCCTCGCCGGAAACATCGTCCGCGATGCGCGTCCCGCGACAGCGACATCTGCGGCTATGGGCGGTTTCCAAACTGTCTGGCAGACGTCCGAATTGTTCCAGGAACTGCGTTCCCCGCAAACCTCCGGCGCATGTACCAAGTGTGCACATTTCGATTCGTGCCGCGGTGGCTGCATGGCAGCAAAGTTCTTCACCGGCCTCCCCATGGACGGCCCTGACCCCGAATGCGTGATCGGCAACGGCGAGATGGCGTTGGCGGCGGCGGGGGAAATCCCCAAGTCCAGCGTCGACCATTCCCGTACCGGACAGCGTAAGACACCGAGAGCGTCGGTTCCGCTCACATTGATGATGCGGCCACCGGCCAAGATCTGCGACGAGAATCCTCTCGCAGGAATGGAATAGGAACATATAGCTATGGCCAAGAGTGAGTGGTTCGAGACCGTTGCCGAGGCGCAACGGCGTGCCAAGAAACGTCTCCCGAAGTCCGTGTACGCCGCGCTGGTTGCGGGCTCGGAGCGGGGCATCACCGTCGACGACAACACGGCGGCATTCGGTGAGCTCGGCTTCGCGCCGCATGTTGCCGGATTGTCGGACAAACGTGATCTGTCGACAACGGTAATGGGACAACCACTCTCGTTTCCGGTCATGATCTCGCCGACGGGTGTGCAGGCCGTGCACCCGGAAGGCGAGGTCGCTGTGGCCCGTGCCGCAGCCGCTCGCGGCATCCCGGTCGGGTTGTCCTCCTTTGCGAGCAAATCCATCGAAGAGGTCGCGGCAGTGAACCCGCAGACGTTCTTCCAGATGTATTGGGTCGGCTCACGGGAGGTTCTGCTTCAGCGCATGGAGCGGGCACGTGCGGCCGGCGCGGTCGGATTGATCATGACGCTGGACTGGTCTTTCTCCAACGGGCGCGACTGGGGCAGTCCGTCGATCCCGGAAAAGATGGACCTCAAGGCGATGTGGCAGTTCGCACCCGAAGGCATCACCCGGCCGAAGTGGTTGTGGGAGTTCGCGAAAACCGGGAAGATCCCCGACTTGTCGACGCCGAACCTGACCCCACCCGGGGGCGCTGCGCCCACATTTTTCGGTGCGTACGGCGAGTGGATGGGCACCCCGTTGCCGACCTGGGAGGACGTCGCCTGGCTACGTGAGCAGTGGGGCGGGCCGTTCATGCTCAAGGGAGTCATGCGCGTAGACGACGCCAAGAAGGCAGTCGACGCCGGAGTCACCGCCATCTCGGTGTCCAACCATGGTGGCAACAACCTCGATGGCACTCCCGCGCCGATCCGCGCGCTGCCTGCGATCGCCGAGGCCGTGGGCGATCAGATCGAGATCACTCTCGACGGCGGCATCCGTCGCGGTAGTGACGTCGTCAAGGCAATCGCGCTCGGTGCTCGAGCTGTCATGATCGGCCGGGCGTACCTGTGGGGTCTTTCGGCGAACGGTCAGGCCGGAGTGGAGAACGTTCTCGACATTTTGCGGGGCGGCGTCGACTCCGCTGTTCTCGGACTCGGTCACTCCTCGATCCATGACCTGACTGCGTCCGACGTCGTCATGCCGTTGGGGTTCGACCGGAAGCTTGGTGCAGAGTAGAGAGGTGACTCTGCTGACGGAGCCGATCGTCCTCGGTGGACGGTCGGCTGCCAGTCGCGTGATGTTCGGCCCGCACGAAACCAATCTTGCCGACGGCCGGGCTTTCTCGCCAGAACTGGTCGAGTACTACCGCCGTAGGGCGGGCGTCGGGATCATCGTCACCGAGAATGCGTCGGTCCATCGGTCGGACTGGCCGTACGAGCGAGCGCCCCTGGCATCGGAGTGCGGGCCCGGTTGGCAGGCTGTCGTCGATGCATGCAGACCGAACGGAACGCTCGTCCTGGCAGGTCTGACTCACACCGGGTCCCAAGGTTCGACCGCGTACTCGCGGGAGGCACTGTGGGGGCCCTCGCACGTCGCAGACGTGGCTTCGCGTGAGTTGCCGATGGCGATGGAACCGGAACATATCCGTGCCGCGGTCGACGGGTTCGCTGCCGCTGCGCGCGTTGCTGTCGGTGCAGACGTCGACGGCGTCGAACTCGATGCAGGCCCGTCGAGCTTGATACGGCAATTCCTCTCCGGCCTGACCAATCTGCGAGAAGACGAATTCGGGACCGACCGAATGCTGTTTGTACGGAACGTGATTGCTGCAGTGCGGGCCGAGCTCGGGCCGGATCGCATCCTTGCGCTGCGGCTGAGTTGTGACGAGGAAGCGCCGTGGGCGGGTATCACTCCCGCGATCGGTGCCGACATCGCCCGCGGGATCGCGCCGGACCTGAATCTGCTTACCGTCGTTCGAGGTGGGGCGATGGCCATGTCCTCCTATCGCCCGGACTTCCACACCGAGCCTGGGTTCAACCACGACCTGTGCCGATCGGTATCGGACTCCGTCGACGGCATGGTTCCTGTTGTGTTGCAAGGCAGCATCGTCGACACGGCGATGGCCGATGCCGCACTCTCCGAAGGTGTCGCGGACATAATCGAGATGACACGAGCCTTGATTGCCGATCCCGATCTGGTATCCAAGTCGCGAGCCGGTGCGAGCCCGCGGCCGTGCATTCTGTGCAATCAGAGTTGCCTGGTTCGGGATCCGCGTAACCCGACTGTGGCGTGCATCGGACGCGCGGGCGATGACCCGGAGCCGGACGGTGCGGGCCATGTGACGGTGGTAGGTGGTGGCCTTGCTGGTCTCGAGGCAGCGCGGGTGTTGGCCTTGCGGGGTCGGATGGTCACCTTGTACGAGCGTGAACCCGTACTGGGGGGCCTGTTTTCGCTCACGAGCATCGGGGAGGCGTTGACCGACTGGCTAGCCGCCGAGTGCGTCCATCTCGGGGTCGATATCGTGACCGGGATCGAGATCGGACCCAGCGATCTCGAGGCAGGAAAGGATGTCGTCCTCGCAACCGGCAGTGTGCCGAGTCCGCGATCGTTCGAGGTGGCTTCAAGCGTGCGCTACCTCGATTCCGGAGCTGTTCTGGGCGGTGCAGTGCTGGACGAGGGGCCCGTTGTCGTATGGGATCCGGTCGGTGGTCCCGTGGCTGTCGCACTTGCAGAGCGCTTTGCACAGGCAGGTAGAGACGTTTCCGTGGTGACTGTCGATCAGACCATCGGTCGACATCTTTCCTTGACCGGTGACCTCGCTCCCGCCAACGTTCGGTTGCAGCGCGCAGACGTCCAACGTCATCTACTGTCCCGAATTCTGCGGGTCGGCGACGACGGTGCCGAGATCGAGGACGTACACACCGGGCAACGCCGCATGATCGAATGCGCAGTGGTAGTGGACTGCTCGCATCGCTCTGCTGACGATTCCTTGTACGGTCCGAGGCGAACGACGATAGGGGACTGCGTCGCGCCTCGTTCTGCTGCCGAGGCCATTCGAGACGGATACGACGCCGGAGTGCAGAAGTCCACGGTGTCTGTGCGATGAAATATCCGCGGCTGTTCGACCCTCTCGACATCGGTCCGTCGACGCTGCGAAACCGAGTTGTCTTCTCCGCGCATCTGACCAACTTCGCCGAGAACGGACTCCCGACGGATCGCCACGCCGCCTACTACGCAGCTCGCGCCGCAGGCGGGGCTGGATTGATCATCGTCGAGGAACAGTCCACACACCCGTCGGATCAACCGTACGAGAAGATGATCCAAGGATATCGCCCAGCGGTGATACCTGGATACCGAGCAATCACGGACGCCGTACACGCACACGGAGCCCTCGTTCTGGCACAGGTCAACCACAATGGCGGACAGTCGTCGGGAATGTATTCGGGGCGCGCGGTCCTCGCACCCAGCGCTGTTCCGGATCCGCTCTTTCGCGAGGTGCCGCATTCCCTCGACCGGGTCGAAATCAGCGAGTTGACAGACGGATACGTGCGCGTCGCCGAGCATTGCAGGGACGGCGGATTCGACGGCGTGGAGCTGCAATGTTCACAGTCCTCGTTGATCCGAATGTTCCTGGCGCGTACTACGAACCACCGCACCGACGAATACGGAGGGAACCTCGAAGGGCGAGCGAGATTCCTGGTGGAGGTCGTAACGGCGGTCCGCGCAGCGCTGGGGCCCGAGATGATCGTGGGTGTGAGGTTGAGCGGGCAGGAATACATCGAGGGGGGCATCCGTCTGGACGAAGCCGTGGACACCGCCGTTCTGCTCGAACGAACCGGTTCCATCGATTACATCAACACCGCAATCGGCGTGGCGACCTCGACGCTCCACCTGATCGAGGCATCGATGGCGACGCCCCATGGTTACGCGAACTTCGTACCCAGCGCTATCCGAGAGCGGGTGTCGTTGCCGGTGATCGGGGTTGGACGATTCACCACGCCGGAGATGGCCGAGCAAGCTCTTGCCGACGGGGTGTGCGATCTGGTCGGCATCGTTCGCGGCAACATTGCAGACCCTGAGTTCGCGAACAAGGCCCGTGAAGGCCGTGCGCGAGAAGTCCACACCTGCCTTTCCTGCAATCAGGACTGCATCGGACGCGTCGGGATGAACGCAGCACTGGGATGCGTCGTGAACCCTAGCGCCGGAAAAGAATTCCTAGCCGTGCCGCAGTTGCCCGCGGTGAAACAGCGAGTCCTGATCGTTGGAGGGGGACCCGCAGGACTGCAGGCGGCATCGACTGCTGCACACGCAGGGCACGACGTCACGCTGTACGAACGTGAGCCACAGACCGGGGGACAGGTCAGGACCGCTGGACGGGCACCCCATCGCGCCGAATTCGCTGGTGTCGTCGATGTTCTCGAAGCGCAATGCCGCGCACGCGGGGTAACGATCACGACGGGCGTGGAGGTCGATAGAACGCTCGTCCTGACACAGAAGCCGAACGCGGTGGTGATCGCGACCGGGGCGAGTCCGGTGCGTCCCGTGTGGGCAGGTTCCCACGATCATGTCGTCGACGTCCGTGAGGTCCTCGACGGCACGGCGGCACTGTCAGGTCGTGTCCTGATCGTCGACGAGCTGAGTTTCCACCACGCGACGTCCACGGCAGAGTTTCTCGCCGAGCGCGACTGTCAGGTGACGGTATGCACGCCGGGGATGGTCGTCGGGCAGGATCTCGGGCTTACCCTGGACATGGAAGGGTGGCGACGGCGTGCGCACGAACAGTCGATCACGTGTCTGACCGATGTCGTCCCGGTCCAGCTACAGGCCGGCCTCGATATTTCGCTACTCCATCACCCCACTGGGGTGACGACGAACCATCGGTTCGATTGGATCGTCTGCTCGCTCCATCAGAAGCCGAATGACTCACTGTGGAACGAGCTGAAGGACGAAGGGTTTTCGGTCGTACGTATCGGCGACGCCGTCACACCTCGCCGACTGGATTCGGCGATACGTGAAGGTGAGCGGGCGGCGAATGGGATCGGAACGACGTGACCACACCGCTCACACCGAGCCCACAATTCCGTTACAGATCCACGGTGTCGTTGGTCCCCACATCGGGCTTGTCCCCGGTGATTCGAGATTTCGCATAGGCGATCAGTGTCGAGACCTTCGACCCGGGCGCCGACCAATATTCGGCGCCTTCGGCCTCGACCTTGATCAGAACGACTTCTTCGGACTCGGGCCCGTTGTCGAACCACGCCGCGGCTGCCTGATTCCACAGGTCTTTCTTCTTCGATTCATCGAGAACGATGTCGGCTCTACCGGACAATGAAACCCAGGCGGTTCCCGACTGGAATGCAACGTTGACCGAACTGTTCGCTCGCACATCCAAGACCTTGCGTGAGTCGTTACGAGCGAAGAACCACAGATTGCCGTCGAATTCTGCCTCCTGCAACGCCATCGGCCTCGACAACAGATGCCCGTCGCGCCCGTGGGTGGTGAACATGCAGAGTTTCGATTCACTCATGAGGCCGGCTACCTTTGCGACGCCGGCCGTTCGGTCTTCGGTAGATGTCATGCAGGGTGCTTACCCCAGACCTCGATCGACAAACGCCGATCAGCGGGTGTCGACCGGGCATCCGATAGCATCCACGGAATGCTGCCGCCACCCGCCTCCGAGCCGTTGCGACTAGGCATCGGTGGGTGGCCGCGAGTGCAAGGCACTCAGACCGTCGTCGTGCCCGTCGGATCGTTCGAGCAACATGGACCGCACTTGCCGCTGGACACCGATACCCGCATCGCCGAGGCGCTCGCGATGCGGCTGCCCGGCACTGTTCTTGCTCCAGCTATCGCATATGGAGCCAGTGGGGAGCACGAGGGCTTTCCCGGGACCGTATCCATCGGTTCGGACGCGTTGCACGCGGTTCTGGTCGAGTACGGACGCTCGGCGTGCCGTTGGGCCGAACGTGTCTTGTTCGTCAACGGTCACGGCGGCAACGTCTCGACGCTGGTCTCGGCCGTCGGACTGCTGCGTTACGAGGGTCGCGATGTCGCGTGGCTACCCTGTGCTGTGCCGGGCGCGGACGCGCACGCGGGCCGTACCGAAACTTCACTGCTGCTCTACCTTTCACCCGACGTAGTCGACATGTCCCGCGCGGAGGTGGGAAATATCGACACTATCGATGCTCTGCTTCCGCGCCTGCGTGCAGGGGGTACGAAGGCGGTATCACCCAATGGGATTCTCGGTGACCCGAGACTGTCCAGTGGGGATGAGGGCGAGGTGGTACTGCGGGACATGTGTGCACGGGGCAGCGCTGCGGTGAGCCGGTGGGCACCGTCCGATACTGGAATGTTGACGTGATTCGGGTTCCTGATCCGGCCGGTCGAAACCGGCGTCGAGTATGTTCCTCGAAATTTAGGGCAGTGGATGACACATCAGCGCAATGTCCGCTTACGATCACCTGATGGGTCAAGGTCGGTTACCTGATGGATTCGGGGTACGAGTCGATCCTCGTGTTCGCAAATACTCCGACGGTCGAGTGTTGATCGGCGGTTCACCAACCAGAATGTTGAAGCTTGCACCTACCGCTGCCGCCATGATCGGCGACGGGTTTCTCGAGGTCACCGACTCGCAGTCGGCGCTCGTTGCTCGCAAACTTCTGGACTCGGGAGTAGCCAACCCGCGGCCGATGTCCATCCCGTCTCCGCAGGATGTGACGGTCGTCGTTCCGATGAAGAACAATGCCTCCGGCCTCGGCAGGTTGCTTCCTGCGCTCCACGGCTTGAACGTCATCATCGTCGACGACGGATCCGACGAGCCGGTGACTGCACCGCCGATTGCCTGGAGCGTCGGTGGGGTGACGGTCCTCCGTCACGAGACCTCCAGAGGGCCTGCAGCCGCGCGAAACACGGGACTTCGGAGTGCAACAACTGATTTCGTCGCATTTCTCGACTCCGATGTCGTTCCCCGCAAGGGATGGCTCGAGGTAATGCTGGGGCACTTCTCGGATCCGGCGGTGGCGCTCGTCGCTCCTCGTATCGTCGCCCTCGAACCCGAGGGCAATGCCTTGGCCAGGTATGAGCATGCTCGCTCCTCTCTCGACCTCGGTCGCCGGGAAGCGGCTGTTCGGGCGGGTAGTTCGGTGTCCTACGTTCCCAGCGCAGCGATGTTGATACGCAGGCACGTAGCCGAGGAATGCAACGGGTTCGACGAATCCATGCATGTTGCCGAGGACGTCGATCTGTGCTGGAGGTTGCAGGAAGCCGGGTGGCGATTGCGATACGAGCCCGTTGCGCACGTTGCTCACGATCATCGAGTGACGTTCGGACGGTGGTTCGGCCGCAAACTGTTCTACGGCACCGGCGCCAGCCCTCTTGCCGAGCGTCACCCTGGAATGGTCCCGCCGATTTCGATGTCACCCTGGACCCTGATCGCCACCTTGTTGGCTATCAGTTTCACAAAGCTCGGGCTGCTGGGCGCACTGGCGACTCTCGCAGTGACCATCGGTCGACTACGTAAGATGTTCGTCGGTCTCGATCAGCCCACGCGCATCGCCGCGATACTCGCCGCCGAAGGATTCATTGCAGGGATTTGGCAACTTGCATCGGCGATGTGTCGGCACTATTGGCCGATAACCCTGCTCGCAGTGTTGCTTTCGAGTCGAATCAGGAAGATTGCACTCGGACTTGCCGTTGCCGAAGCGCTGGCCGACTGGTACAACCACCGCGAACTCGGCGGCTTGGATCCGATACGGTATGCCTTCTTCAAGCGGGTCGACGACATCGCGTACGGCACAGGCCTATGGCGCGGTGCCGCCGAGTCTCGGAGCTTGAAGGCGTTGACTCCGCGCATGGACACGTGAGCACGCTCGAGACTTCGTACGCCGATGTGATCGTCGTAGGTGGCGGGTCTTGTGGCTCCGTTGTGGCATCGCGAGCGAGCGCGAATCCGGATTGTCGGGTAGTACTTCTCGAAAGTGGGCCCGGGCTCTCGAGCGATGGGACGTATCCGCCGGAGATCCTGAACGCACATGTCCTACCGGTCGGGCCCTCGAGCCCTTGGACGTCGTCGTATCGTGCGGAACTGACGCCGGAGATCACCCGCTGGATCTCACGGGGTCGAGTCCTCGGAGGCTCTGGTGCAGTCAACGGCGGGTACTTCGTGCGGGGTAGGCCGCAAGACTTCGATGCCTGGCCGGCTTCCTGGTCTTACGACGAGGTGTTGCCCTTCTTTCTGAAGTCGGAAACCGATCTCGACTTCTCGGGCGAGTGTCATGGTCGAGGTGGTCCGATGCCGGTGGCGCGGATCCCTCGCGGGGCGCAGAACGAGATCACGAAACTGTTCCACGACGCGGCGACGACGCTCGGTTATGCCGGGGCTCCGGACATGAACGATCCGAGAACGTCCGGCGGAATAGGCGCGGTTCCACTCAATGTCGTCGATGGTCGCAGAGTGAATGCCGCTGCAGCTTATCTACTCCCGGTACTCCACCGGTCCAATCTAGATGTCTTCACTGAATCCACAGTCCTAGCAGTGCTTTTCGACAAATCCCGTCCGATCGGTGTGGAAGTAGTTCGTAACGGACGTGTTTCACGGATTCTGGCTTCCCAGGTGGTCCTCTGTGCCGGGGCCGTCCGCACCCCGCAGTTGCTCATGCTTTCCGGTGTAGGTCCCGCTGATCATCTTGCGAAGCTCGGCGTTCCGGTCGTGCTGGATCACCCGTTCGTGGGTCGGGAGTTCAGTGATCATCCGGAAGTCGGTGTCCACTATCGAACACCGCTACCCTTCGAACCGGCGTCACCCCTGCAGGAAGTGCTGCACGTCGATGATCTGGAAATACGTCCTTATACAGCGGCATTCGATCGACTGATCCCTGGACTCCCGATCGGTGACCCGATGATCGGAGTCGGTCTGATGAGATCGGACAGTCGCGGCGATATCACGCTGATGTCAGCGGACCCCACGGCAGCCCCGCTCGTGAGATATCGGTATCTGGAGTCGGCAGCGGATCGTCGCGCAGTCCAGACGGGGCTCGACCGTGTTGCCGAATTGCTCGGCCGGGTATCGAGGCGCCATCCGATCGAGGTGCTCGATGTCGCCGGCGATCCTCTGTCGAGTCGGCTGGGTACCTCGCTTCACCTTTCAGGGAGTTGCGCGATGGGCAACGACAACGGCGTTCTCGACGAGCGGTTGCAGGTGCAGGGGCTCGAGGGCCTGATGGTGGCTGATACGTCTGCCTTTCCTGTTGTTCCTACGCGTGGACCGCATGCGACTGCAGTCATGCTTGCCGAGCGTGCGGCGGACTTCCTTTCTGCGTCCGTCACGTAAGACCATTCTTCTCGAGGGGTGAGCTCTAGACCCACCCTCGCGGCTCGGCGTGGTCAAGAGGTGGCTGAACTATGTGAGCTGCGTTACAGTGACCTGAACATGCGGGAAGGCGTGCATCGGAATGACCGCTAGATTTCCAGGGCAGGGCAACCCCTGGATTGCCGTTCGCCCAGGTGACGATGTCGACGCTCTCGCCCGCCAAATGTCCACCGCGCACCGACTCTTCGTCGACGACGAACCGCCGTCGTTCGATTCCGTCCGATCGGTGGTCCTGGACTCGTGGCTGCGCAGCCGAACCAAAGGTGTGAATCCGGACGGTGGAAATGATTCGCTCGCCCTTTCCGGCGCCGAGCTCGAGCGGTATCGCGACGGCCACCCGATGTCGATCATCAGGCCGGTCATCCGCAAGCTACTCGTGGAGGACGCAGCCGACACCGGTCTGCTGGTCGCTATATCCGATGCCGAGGGCAGGTTGTTGTGGGTGGAGGGGGATGCGGCCGCCAAGGATCGCGCTCTCACCATGAACTTCGCCGAGGGTGCCGACTGGAGTGAAGAGTCCAAGGGAACCAATGCGCCGGGGACGGCGCTCGCCGTCGATCAGTGCGTCCAGATCTTCGCGGCCGAGCATTTTTCCCGTTCGGTGCACGAGTGGAGTTGCTCGGCGGCTCCGGTGCATCATCCGACGAGTGGACACATTCTCGGCGCAATCGACATCACCGGTGGTCCGAGAGTTGCTGTGCCCGAGGTGCTCTCGCTGATCCGTGCAACCGTCGCTGCGGCCGAGTCCGAGCTTCGGGTACATCTGATGAATTCACCGAAGTCGCTGGGGGACAAAGTACCTCGTCTCGAAGTGCTCGGAAGCGGGCGGCCAGGGTTGGTGCGTGGCAGCGGTAGGTTGGCGCTGTCGCAACGGCATGCGGAAATACTGTTGCTGCTGGGTGATCATCCTGAAGGTCTCAGTTCGGATCATCTCGCTGTGCTGCTCGATGAACACGAGCTCGACTCCGTGACGATCCGTGCCGAGATGTCGCGTTTGCGGAAGACCTTCGGCGCGTCCGGGCTCGCATCTCGACCGTACCGATTGGTCGGTGAACTGGCCTCGGACGTAGGTGATATCCGCCGGGCGCTCGACCGTGGTGACGTCGAGGCAGCGATGCGGATCTACTCGGGACCGGTGCTTCCGGGATCGTCGGCGCCCGGCATCGACGAAATTCGCGAAGAACTACGATCCAGGATGCAAGCAGCCCTGCTTCGTGTCGGTGACCCTGTCTTGCTCGCCCAGTGGACCTCCTCGATCCATGGTCGTACCGACATCATTGCCTGGGAGGCGTATCGCGCCGCTTTGAACGCAGATTCGGCGCTGTACGGCCAGGTCAACGCGCGTATAGATCTACTCGACCGTCAGTTGGGTGTCTGATTCTTTCCATCCGAAGCACAGCAACGTAGTTGCTGCACAGCACGGCAACGTAGTTGCAACGTTGCGGATCCTAGTGTTCTGAATCACATCAGTTCGGTTGATCAGAAGGAGTCACTAGATGTCCGTCTATGCCCGTCCAGGTACGGCCGAAGCAGTCATGTCGTTCCAGCCACGCTACGAAAACTGGATCGGTGGAGAATGGGTTCCGCCGGTCAAGGGGCAGTACTTCGAGAACCCGACCCCCGTCACCGGTGAGAACTTTTGCGAGGTTGCTCGCTCGACCTCCGAGGACATCGAGCTGGCTCTCGATGCTGCGCATGCCGCCGCTCCCGCCTGGGGTAAGAGATCCGCCGCCGAGCGCGCCGTGATCCTCAACAAGATCGCGGACCGAATCGCCGAGAATCTCGAGTCCATCGCGCTCGCCGAGTCCTGGGACAACGGCAAGCCGATCCGCGAAACCCTCAACGCCGATATCCCTCTGGCAGTGGACCACTTTCGTTACTTCGCGGGTTGCATTCGTGCACAGGAAGGTTCGCTTTCCGAGATCGACAACGACACTGTCGCTTACCACTTCCACGAGCCACTCGGTGTCGTCGGTCAGATCATTCCCTGGAACTTCCCGATCCTCATGGCGGTCTGGAAGCTCGCGCCCGCACTTGCTGCCGGTAATGCCGTCGTGCTCAAGCCTGCCGAGCAGACGCCGGCCTCGATCCTCCATTTGATTTCGATCATCGGCGACCTCCTGCCGCCGGGAGTGCTCAACATCGTCAACGGTTTCGGTGTCGAAGCAGGCAAGCCACTCGCCTCCAGCCCCCGCATCGCCAAGATCGCCTTCACCGGCGAGACCACCACCGGACGCCTGATCATGCAGTACGCGTCGCAGAACCTGATTCCGGTCACACTCGAGCTCGGTGGCAAGAGCCCCAACGTCTTCTTCTCCGACGTCCTTGCCCACAACGACGACTACCAGGACAAAGCGCTCGAAGGCTTTACGATGTTCGCGCTCAATCAGGGTGAGGTGTGCACCTGCCCGTCGCGTTCGCTCATTCAGGCCGATATCTTCGACGAGTTCCTGGCCCTCGCCGCGATACGCACGAAGGCTGTGCGTCAGGGTGATCCGCTGGACACCGAGACGATGATAGGTGCACAGGCCAGTAACGATCAGCTCGAAAAGATCTTGTCCTACATCGAAATCGGCAAGGGTGAAGGTGCGCAGGTCGTCACCGGCGGCGAGCGCGCCCAGCTCGGTGGAGATCTCAACGGTGGCTACTACATGCAACCGACGATCTTCACCGGTAAGAACAACATGCGGATCTTCCAGGAGGAGATCTTCGGGCCGGTCGTTTCGGTGACGTCCTTCAAGGATTACGACGAGGCCATCGATATCGCGAACGACACGCTCTACGGACTCGGGGCGGGCGTCTGGTCGCGAGATGGAGGAGTCGCCTACCGCGCCGGCCGCGACATCAAGGCTGGTCGTGTGTGGACCAACACCTACCACCAGTACCCGGCACACTCCGCGTTCGGTGGATACAAGCAGTCGGGTATCGGACGTGAGAATCACAAGATGATGCTCGATCACTATCAGCAGACGAAGAACCTTCTGGTGAGCTACGCCCAAAAGGCTCAGGGCTTCTTCTGATGTCCGGCAGGCCTGTGGCTCCGGCCCCGCCTGCGCGTCTGAGAGCAACCGCCGGGGCGATGGAGCTTCTCTGTCGCCTCGGTGGTATCCACGGGGAACTGATGATGCATCAGTCCGGCGGATGCTGTGACGGGTCTTCGCCGATGTGTTATCCCGCAGGGGAATTCATCGTCGGTGACCGGGATGTGTTGTTGGGTCTTCTGGACCTACGTCTCGGCGTGGGGGACATCCCGAAGGACCTTCCCGGAGGCGGTGACGCCGTTCCGGTGTGGATATCTGGTTCTCAGTTCCAAGCGTGGAAGCACACTCAACTCGTACTGGACGTGGTGCCGGGCCGCGGTGGAGGCTTCTCATTGGAATCACCCGAGGGCGTACGTTTCCTCAGTCGCGGACGTGCGTACACGTCAGCGGAGAACGAACTTCTCGAGCAGTGTCCGCCGCTTGTCGGAGTCGACTGGGAAGAGGGGCGCAGGCCCGAAGTTCCCGCCGACATCCTGGTGGTCGCCGAAGCTGCCGATGCATGCCCGGTACCCGGGATGCTCCAGGGCTGACATCGTTCCGAGGTCGAACCGTCGAATCGTCGATCGCGCGCACGCTCTGGTGACTGGAGCGGGCGCGCGAGACCGACATGGTTGTTGTGGACGCTGTGCTGACAGTCGCGGAACCGGACGAGGGCGACATCGGTGACGTCAACCAAGTGACGTAGGACGCCGTAATTCCCTCGTCATCGAAAGATGACATTTTGCTTACACAGCGGGCCTATCTTGAGCCGACTCGCGCAACCCACGCGCGAGAACCTCCATTTGCACGAGAGGACTTTCATGTCTGTCAGCGATCCCGCACCAGCACATCACGGCGGTGTCGATTCACACGTCGAAGGTGGCGACTACCTCGCCAAACGGACGCTGAAGAAGGGCACAGCCGGTTGGGTCCTCCTCTCCGGGCTCGGCGTCAGTTACGTTATCTCCGGGGACTATTCGGGGTGGAACTTCGGTCTCGAACAAGGTGGATTCGGTGGGCTTCTCATCGCGGGCGTACTGATCGCGGGAATGTATTTGGCGATGGTACTCGGGATGGCCGAAATGTCCTCGGCGCTACCGGCTGCGGGAGGCGGCTACACCTTCGCCAGGCGTGCACTCGGGCCGTGGGGTGGGTTCGCCACCGGTACGGCAATTCTCATCGAATACGCGATAGCTCCGGCCGCGATTGCCACCTTCATCGGGGCCTACGTCGAGTCCCTCGGCCTTTTCGGAATCACCGATGGATGGTGGGTATATCTGGCGGTGTACGCCATCTTCATCGGCATTCACCTCACCGGCGCCGGTGAAGCGCTGAAGATCATGTTCGTCATCACCGCCATCGCGTTGGTCGGATTGGTGATCTTCGTCCTCGCCGCACTAGGCAAGTTCGACGCGAGCAACCTCACCGACATCGCCCCGACGGATGCAGCAGGCGCGTCGAGCTTCCTGCCGTTCGGATACCTCGGAATCTGGTCAGCGGTCCCGTTCGCCATTTGGTTCTTCCTTGCAGTGGAAGGAGTTCCGCTCGCCGCGGAAGAGGCCAAGGACCCGACCAAGAACGTCCCGCGCGGCATCATCGCTGCGATGGGCATCCTGCTTGTCACCGGTGCGTCGGTGCTCTTCCTCGTCACGGGAGCAGGCGGAGCCGAGGCGATGCAGTCCTCGGGTAATCCACTCGTGGAGGCGCTCGGCGACAGCGGAGCCGCCAAGGTGGTGAACTACATCGGACTTGCCGGCCTCGTTGCCAGCTTCTTCTCGATCATGTACGCCTACTCGAGGCAGTTGTTCGCGCTCTCTCGTGCCGGATATCTACCGAAGACACTCTCTGTCACCAACTCTCGTAAAGCTCCCGTCCTTGCGCTCATCGTGCCCGGCATCATCGGTTTCCTGCTCTCACTCACGGGGCAGGGTGCGATGTTGCTGAACATGGCAGTGTTCGGCGCCGCGCTGAGTTACGTTCTGATGATGATCAGCCACATCGTGCTGCGTCGCAAGGAACCGGAGATGGAACGCCCGTACCGCACTCCCGGTGGAATCGCCACTACCGGCTTCGCACTGGTAGTCGCCGCGCTGGCCGTCGTCGCTACGTTCCTGGTCGACAGCACTGCTGCGCTCTGGTGCTTAGGCGTATTCGCTGCGTTCATGCTGTATTTCGGTTTCTATAGTCGCCATCACTTGGTTGCAAACTCGCCCGACGAGGAGTTCGCAGCGCTGGCGAAGGCAGAAGCTGAGCTCGAATGACCACCTACACGCAGCAGATATCGGGCACCACCTATCAGTTCGACTCTCTCGTGGAACTGATGGCCAAAGCGACGCCACTGCGCTCGGGCGACGAATTGGCTGGGTGCGCAGCGCAATCCGATGCAGAGCGTGCCGCGGCACAATGGGCACTGTCGGAAGTCTCCCTCGGTGTATTCCTGCAGGACCTTCTGGTTCCCTACGAAACCGACGAAGTCACCAGACTCATCATCGACTCGCACGACCGCGTCGCGTTCGGCACAGTCTCGCATCTCACGGTGGGAGGACTCCGAGACTGGCTTCTGGACACTGCAGCCTCGACCTCGGCTGCGGCTACGCTACGTGCAGTGGCACCCGGCCTCACCCCGGAGATGGTAGCGGCAGTCAGCAAGATCATGCGGAACCAGGACCTGATCGCGGTGGCACGTGCTGTCGAGGTCACCGCAGCGTTCCGTACGACGATAGGACTGCCGGGAACCCTCGCCACGAGGCTGCAACCCAATCATCCAACCGACGATCCACGCGGTATCGCGGCGGCAACGTTGGACGGGTTGCTGTTGGGGTCGGGGGACGCCGTCATCGGAATCAACCCGGCGACCGATTCACCTCATGCGACGTCGGATCTACTGCATCTCCTCGATGACATTCGTCAGCGCTTCGAGATCCCGACCCAGTCCTGCGTCCTCTCGCACGTCACGACGACGATGGAGCTGATCGAACAAGGTGTTCCCGTCGACCTGGTCTTTCAATCCGTCGCGGGGACCGAGGGCGCCAATTCTGGTTTCGGCGTGAATGTTTCGCTCCTCCGTGAATCCAACGAAGCAGGTCGATCGCTACACAGGGGAACCGTCGGCAACAACGTCATGTATCTCGAGACCGGCCAGGGTTCAGCGTTGAGCGCAGGCGCGCACCTTGGCATGGGAGGCACACCAGTCGACCAGCAAACGCTGGAGACGCGGGCGTATGCGGTATGCCGTGACCTCGAACCGTTACTGGTCAACACCGTCGTCGGATTCATCGGACCCGAGTACCTGTACGACGGCAAGCAGATCATCCGAGCCGGCCTCGAGGACCATTTCTGTGGAAAGCTGCTCGGCCTACCGATGGGTGTCGACGTCTGTTACACCAATCACGCCGAGGCCGATCAGGACGATATGGACACGCTGTTGACGCTCCTCGGCGTCGCCGGAGTGGGCTTTGTTATCGCCGTTCCCGGTGCGGACGACGTCATGCTCGGCTATCAGAGTTCGAGTTTCCACGACGTCCTGTATGTGCGGCAGGTTTTGGGGTTGAAGCCTGCGCCCGAATTCGCGGCCTGGCTCGATCGCCTGGGCATGGTGGACTCCCGTGGCCGGATACTCGACGTCGATGCAACGGGTTCCCCCTTACGAGCGCTGACGGGTACGCGATGACCGACATCGAACCCACCGACTTCTGGGCGGACCTGAGACTGAGCACGCAGGCTCGAATCGGGCTGGGCCGCACCGGCGATTCACTGCCGACGCGACGGGTTCTCGAGCTTAGGTCCGCACATGCCGCGGCCCGCGACGCAGTACACACGCCGCTCGAGGTGGACTCGTTCACCGCCGCCGTCGAGCGGGTAGGGATCGGTACTCCTGCCGTCGTGACATCGAAGGCGACTTCGCGCGCGGAGTATCTCCGCAGACCGGACCTCGGCCGACAGCCCCAGGGTCTGTCTTCGATCCGGACGGGGGAGTTCGACATCGGATTCGTGCTGAGCGATGGACTCTCGCCGCGCGCATTGACCGATCATGGAACCTCGATGTTGGAAGCGCTTGTCGAGGAATTGGCCGACCTGTACTCGATGGCCCCGCCGGTCATCGCGACCGAGGCGCGGGTGGCACTGGGCGATCACATCGCAGAGGCAATGGGGGTGCGCACTGTCGTCGTGTTGATCGGTGAACGCCCCGGGCTGTCGGTGGCGGACAGCCTGGGCATCTATCTGACGCATCTGCCTGCGCCGGGCAGGTCGGACGCCGACCGAAACTGCATCTCGAACATTCATCCACCGGAAGGATTGGGTTATCGGCAATCCGCGAAGATCGTTGCCGGACTCGTGCGGGGCGCGCGCAGCCTGGGACGGTCGGGTGTGGCGCTGAAGGACACTTCTCGAGCGGATGTTCTCGAGTCCTCGGAAACCATGATGCTCGACTGAGCACCCCTCTTCGGGGGGTGGTTCTGGGTGATCCAGCTCACTATCGTGTGAGTCATGGAGACACTCAGCTATGCGTCGGGAGCGTCGTCTCGGCCGCTGCTCGCAGACACTATCGGAGCAAACCTGGATCGCACTGTATCGCTGTACGGTGGGCGGGATGCGTTGATCGATGTCGTGTCCGACCGGCGGTGGACCTATTCGGAGTTTCTCGCGGACGTGGAACTGTTGGCCGCGGGCCTG
>JBBPZN010000125.1:0-61779 GCA_038198705.1 Mycobacteriales bacterium | reverse complement strand
GATTCGACCCCCCTACAGGGGTTTCGACTCCCAACTAGGGGAGCGAATTTTCAGATGTCGAACCCCTGCCGGCGGAAATCAAGCAGTGGGCGCCACGTACCCCGGCGGCATGAGGACCGACTTGAGTTCGCAGTACGCCTCGAGGCCTTCGGGGCCGCTTTCGCGTCCGATGCCGGAGTTCTTGTAGCCACCGAACGGGGCGCTCGGATCGAATGCGTACCAGTTGATCGCCGACGTGCCCGTGCGGATCTGCGCGGAAACCTCCACGCCGTGCTCGATGTCGGTGGTCCAGATCGAACCCGCGAGGCCGTAGTCGGAGTCGTTGGCGATCTTGATGGCTTCGTCTTCGGAGTCGTACGGAATGACCGCGAGCACCGGTCCGAAGATCTCTTCCTGGGCGATCGTCATCGAGTTGTCGACATCGGCGAAGATGGTCGGTTCGACGTACCAGCCTTTGTCCAACCCCTCCGGGCGTCCGCCGCCGAGGACGAGACGTGCACCTTCTTCTTTGCCCTTCGCGATGTATGCCTCGACGCGGTCGCGCTGCTTCTCCGAGATGAGGGGGCCGAGCTGCGTTGCGGGGTCCGTCGGATCGCCCATCTTCATCCAACCGGCTCCCGCGACCATGGCGTCGACGATTTCGTCGTAGCGCGAGCGAGGGGCGAGGATTCGAGTCTGTGCGACGCAGGCCTGCCCGCTGTTCATGAGGCCGGACAGCAGCAGCATCGGTATCGCCGACGCGATGTCCACGTCTTCGAGCAGGATTGCTGCGGATTTGCCGCCGAGTTCGAGTGAGCATCGTTTGAGTTGCTGCGCGGCGGTTGCGCCGATGCTGCGGCCGACGTCGGTGCTGCCGGTGAAGGTGACCTTGTCGACGAGTGGGTGCGCGGTGAGGTACTTGCCGGTCTCGGCGCCACCGGGAAGGACGGAGAGCACGCCTTCCGGTAGTCCGGCCTCGGTCAGGAGGTCGGCGAGGAGGTTGGCGGACAGGGGTGTTTCCGGAGCGGGCTTGAGCAGCACCGAGCAGCCGGCGAGCAGTGCGGGCGCCAATTTGTTGATTGCGAGGAACAGTGGGACGTTCCAGGCGATAACGGCGGCGACGACGCCGACGGGTTCGCGGGTGATGTTGGACTGGCCGAATGCGCCGTGCCGGGTTTCTTTCCAGGGGAAGGTCTCGGCGAGCGAAACGTAGTAGTTCAGCGCCGCCAATGCCGGTGTCTGTTGGATCATCCCGACCATCGCGTGCGGGGCGCCCATTTCGCCCGAGATGACCTCGGCGAGCTCGGCGCTTTTTTCCTCGATCAGCTTGGCGAAGTTCGCGAGCACCTGTGCTCGTTCGGCGGGGGAGGATCGGGCCCAGGGGCCGGAGTCGAAGGCGGTGCGCGCGGCCTGGGCCGCCGCGTCGATGTCGGCGGGGGCGGCTACGGGAGTCCTCCCGACGCGCTCCTCGGTGGCGGGTGAGTAGACGTCGAGCGTCTCCTCGGTTGACGGTGCGGTCCAGTGCCCGCCGATGAACAGCTTGGCGAAGTCGGTCATGGAACGAGACTAGAACACGTTGCAGTAAATCGGAAGGATTCGACCGATGCGTGTGTGCGAGCGCAGCTGGATCAAGTGGCCGAGGCCGCGAGTACCGCAGCCCCGGTCAACGTCCCTAACGCGCCCAATTTCGCCGGCACGATCGTGAGCCCGTCGAGAAACTTCAGCCGCGCATGCAGCGCCGCGGACTCTTGAATGGGATCCCACAGCGGCGGGCCTGCCTGCGCGAACCCACCGCCGATGACCACGAGCTCGACATCGACCAGGGCAGCGGCCGACGCGATTGCCTGACCCAGCGCTACACCCGCGCGCTGCAATGTCGTCACCGCCACGACGTTTCCGTTCGCGGCATCCTCGGCCAACTCGGCGCCGGTGGTGCCGGTCCAGCCTTGTTCTTGCGCCCATCCGACCGCGGACGGCCCGCTCGACACGGTTTCCACACATCCGAGGCCGCCGCACATGCATGGGGCCGTCGAACCGGGAACGACGATGTGGCCGATGTGGCCGGCATTTCCGCTGCGGCCGTGCACGATCTCACCGCCGAGCACCAGACCGCCTCCGACGCCGGTGGAGACGACGACGCTGATGAGGTTGTCCACGCCCTGTGCTGCTCCGAACCGATGTTCACCGAGTGCCGCGCACCCACCGTCACCGGCCAGACGCGTCGTGGCGTCGGGAAACTTCTTGGCGATCGCCCTGGTGAGGTCGAAACCGCCCTTCCACTCGCCGATGTTGATCGGTGCGACCGTCCCGGCGACCAAGTCGACCGGGCCTGCGCACGCAATACCGATGGCGGCGATGTCCGTTCCCGCTACGACCGCGTCGAGCAATTCGGAACAGGCCTGCCACACATCGACTTTCGGGGTGGAAACTACGAGAGCCTCACCCGGTCTACCGTCGGCGTCGACGATCGCCGCAGTGATCTTGGTGCCCCCGATGTCCAAAGCCAACGCTGTCATATGTCCCAAACTACTGTCAGCGTGCGTCGGCGCGCAGGACCACGACGAGGTTGCTGGCAAGAAATTCGCGAAGTACCGGAACGCGGATCATCCACCACGCCCATTTCGGGTGGTAGCGCGGAAATGCGGCCAACACAGTGCCCTGCGTAGTCTCGCGGGCCCACCGCAGTCCCTCCGATGCCCCGACGTCGAACAGGGATTCACCGAAACGATTCTTGGGCTCACGGCCATGCTTGCGGAGGTATCTGCGGGCTGCGAACTCGCCGCCGAAGTAGTGCCATGGCCCGGTTTCGTGGCCGCCGAACGGTCCCCGCCACAGCGTGTACGACAGGACCATCAACCCGCCGGGCTTGGTGACACGTAACATTTCCTCGGCCATGACCCACGGATGACGCACGTGTTCGGCGACGTTCGAGGAGAAGCACACGTCCACGCTGTTTTCGCGAAACGGCAGGGCCATTCCCGATCCGCGGACGCTGCCGTGCACGGTCAGACCGGCGGCGTGCATCTCCGTCGGATCGGGCTCGACGGGGATGTACCGGGCTCCGCTGGAGCGGAAGACGTCCGCGAAATAGCCGGGTCCGCCGCCGACGTCCATGACCACACGATCTTCGAGACTGTCGCCGGTCAGACCCTGGTACAGATCGCCGATGAGTTCGACGGAATCGCGGGCCAGGGCGCTGTAGAAGATGTCGGGCGCGCTCTGCTCGTGTCCGAAATCCCGAAGCAGGCTCACCGATCGGCGAAGGGTCGCGCGCTGGGCGAAGAAGCGGGTTACAGGTCGCTCGACACGGCGAGAGCTCGCGAGTCGACCCCGAGGACGTGGCACGTTGCAAAAGAGTAGGGGAATGCACCCTGTCGCGACGCCGCGGGGCGCGTGAACCGTTAAGGTGTCGGAAGTTCGTATTCGACAACGCCGTGATGGGGGACCCAGCTGTGCGCGAGGTGCTCTTGCTCTGTTGGCGCGATACGGGCCATCCCCAGGGCGGCGGCAGCGAGCGCTACCTCGAGCAGGTCGGTGCGGGTCTTGCACGACGCGGAATGCGGGTGACGCTGCGGACGGCGTCGTATCCGGGGGCTCCGGCGCAGGAGACGGTCGACGGTATCCAGATCAGCCGCGGTGGTGGCCGATTGAGCGTGTATCCGAGGGCTCTCGCTGCGATCGCTGCCGGCCGGCTCGGGTTCGGGCCTTTGCGCGGGATCAACCCGGATGCGGTCCTCGACACTCAGAACGGCATTCCTTTCTTCTCGCGTCTCGTCGCAGGCGCGCCGGTGACGTTGCTGGTTCACCATTGTCATCGGGAGCAGTGGCCGGTGGCGGGCCCGCTGATGGCCAAGTTCGGTTGGTGGATCGAGAGCACGGTCTCACCGCGTGTTCATCGGCGTAATCAGTATTTGACGGTGTCGTTGCCGTCGGCGGATGAGCTCGTTGCGCTCGGAGTCGACCGCGACCGGGTAGCTGTGGTTCGAAACGGCGCGTCCCCGGCGGCGTCGCTCGGTGGGGCGCACACCAGAACCTCGTACCCGTCGCTGTCGGTGTTGTCGAGGTTGGTGCCGCACAAGCAGATAGAGGATGCGCTCGCTGCGGTGGCCACCCTACGACGGCAGCTCCCGGACCTGCACCTCGACGTCGTCGGTGGCGGCTGGTGGGAGGAGAACTTGCGAGAGCGTGTGCGTGAGCTCGGTATCGAAGGCGCGGTCACGTTCCACGGACACGTCGACGAAGACCGTAAACACGAACTCCTCGGCCGCTCCTGGGTGCACGTGATGCCCTCGCGTAAGGAGGGGTGGGGCCTCGCCGTCGTCGAAGCAGCTCAACATGGTGTCCCGACCGTCGGCTACCGCAGTTCGAAGGGCCTGACCGATTCGATCATCGACGGCGTGACCGGTGTGCTGGTCGGTTCCGACGGGAATGACCGTGACGTGCCCGCACTCACCGACGCCATCGGCGAACTGCTCCTCGACCCCGATCTCCGCGCCGATTTGGGCGAGAAGGCCCGGGTCCGTGCGCTCGAGTTCTCGTGGGAGCAATGCGCGCAGGGTGTGGAGAGCGTGTTGGCGGCGTCGGTACTGGGCGCTCATGTCTCCGGGCTCGTGTCATCTTCGCAGCAGGCCCCAGCAGAGTCCGCCCACCAGTAACAGGGCCCATACCAGGTGCGCGGCCACGACGATCCAGTACGCCGCGGGACGGACGTCGGTGGTTCCGATTGCCCCCGGCACTTGGTACAACGCCAGTTCGTCGTCGGCGTAGACGCGTTCGAGTTGGTCCAGCGTGCCCGACTCGCCGAGTATTCCTGGCGTCGTGCGTTCGACAAGGACCCAGCCGACGCCCAGTTGTGTCAGTTCGGTTGCCGATCCGCCGTCGAGCAACGTCTTTTCGACGGCGGAAGCCCGGCTACCCTCGCCGCGCACCGACCCTCCTGCGACGATCAGTTCACCGGTCTGCAGGACGTCGAGCGGGAGCATTCGCGGTGCAGGATCGAGCACGGGCGCGTCGCCGCTGTAGGGGAAGATTCGGAAGATTCCTGCCGGCAGCACTGCCACATCCCCGTCGCGACCCTGGAGTTCTTCGGCGACAGCGTTCCACGACTTCGGATATTCGACGGGCTCGAGCTGGCCCGATACTCCCCACGCCAGATCCGGTAGCGCCAGCAGCAGCGCTGCGATGGCTGCTACGGCAGGGACCCGCGGCATACGGATTCGCGCTCCGAGCCACGTGACTCCAGCGGCGGCGGCCAGCACGTAGAACGGCATCGCCAGGGCAACCCATTTTTGACTGTCACGCAGCAGGCCTGCACCCGGGATGTCCTGCGCAGCCCACTCGCCGACGCGGAGCCCCATTCCGGTCGCGCCGAGCGCGGGGATGACTACGGCGAGGACGGCGAGGACGGCGAGGGCGGTGATGATCGGGTTTCTGCGTCGACGCCACAGGGGCAGCAACCCGAGTGCGACGACGGCAAGCAGCAGGATCGTTCCCAGGACGGCGAAATGCGTGGTGCGGGTAGCAGGGACGGCGTCGGCATTCCAGATGCCTCCCATGCCTGCCAGGCTGGCAAGTGTGCCGAGGCCGGGTTCGGCTCGGGCAGCGAAGACAGCGACGCCTGCAGGGTCGGTTCCGAGGGTTCCGCCGCCGGATACGGCGGTGGCCACCAGCCAGGGCGAGGAGGCGGCCAGCGCGACCAGCGCCGTCAGTAGTACCCGTCGGGAGCGATGAACTCCGAAGGGCAACGCAATGACGACGAGGGCGGTGATCGTCGCAAGGATCGCTCCCGTGGGCGTGAGCCCTGCAGCGGCGAGGCAGACTGCCAGCCCTTGCCACCGTCCCGTCTGACGCAGCGTCATCGCTGCGGTCACCGTCCACGGAAGCGCGGCGTAGCCGACGAGAAGACTCCAGTGCCCTTGCAACAATCGCTCGGACACATAGGGATTCCAGATGGCCAGGGTCGCGGCGGTGAGCAACGCGGGCGTCGTCGAGGTCGGCAGCAACCGGCGAGCCATCACCGCGGCACCCCAACCGGCGAACCACAGCGCCAGGGTGAGAATCGTCTTGACCACGAGTCCGCCGTCGAACACGATGGACAACGCGGCGATGACGCCGTCCTGCGGTACCGCACGAGCGGCAGCGTCGGTGGTGCCGAGTGCAGAATCGGTGAAGTAGGACCGAGGGGTGCTGACCGCGTCGCGAAGGAGCAGATAGCCGTTCCCCCAGAGCGGGCCCAGGACGATCATCGCCAGAACGAAGCTCCACACGGCCGGTGCCGCGGTTCGACTGCGCTGCGTCCACGACACTCTCGGCACCCTATACCGTGGTCCCATGCCGAACCGCACTGCAAGTACGTCGGCGCTCGCCGGGATGACGTTGGTGACGGTGGGTTCGATGACGGCCAATGCTGCGTCGTACCTTTTGCATCTGCCAGCCAGTCGATTTCTCGGCGTCGAGGGGTACCGCGAGTTCGCGAGTCTGCTTGCCGCTCAACTCGTTCTCGCTGTCCCGGCGTTGGCTTTGCAGTCCGTCGTCGCTCGTGAAGTAGCGCGCGGGCGTGGCACTGCCGAACTCAGAAAGCTCGGCTATCGGTGTGCCGGGGTGGTCGCGATTCTCGCGTTGGCGTTGGCACCGGTGGTGGCCGTCGTGCTCGGTACCGGAGTGCTGGCAACAGCGTCGGCGCTCGTCGTGGCGCCGGTGCTCGTGCTGCTCGCGACGGAACAGGGTCTGTTGCAAGGGTCCGGACAGTTCGGTCGGCTCGGTGCTGTCCTTGCTGCCGCAGGGTTCGGCAAGGTGATCCCCGCTGTCGTGGTGCTCACAGCGGGCGGTGGGCCCGGAAATGTGTTGGCCGCCAGCGCCATCGGGACTGCAGTGGTTGCTGTCGGGGCAAGGATCGCGAGCGCGACGAGGGAGGGTGATGCAGTACGTTCCCCGCTGACCGTCGGCACGGTCCTGCGGGCGTCACAGGTGCAGTTGGCGCTCATCGGCCTCTCTGTGCTCGATCTGGTGATAGCGGCCGCATTATTGAGTGCGGAGCAGGCGGGTTTGTATGCGCTCGGCGCGGTGGCTACCAAAGCTGCGTTCTGGCTTCCGCAGGCCGTGGGGGTGGTTCTCTATCCGCGGATGGCGAATCCAGCCGAATCTGCGAAGGCCGTCCGATCGGCACTGGCTGTCGTGGCCGCGATAGGGGCCGTGCTGGTTCTCGGTGCTGCGCTGGCGGCGCCGCTGCTGCCGTCGATCGTCGGCGAAGCCTATGCGCCTGTGCAGGAATATCTTTGGATCTTTGCGCTGCAGGGTGCATGCCTGGCGCTGTTGCAGAGCGGACTGTTGTGGGCGATCGCCGGTGAGCGGACACAGGTAGCCATCGTTGCGTGGGTCGGCTTGGCCGTCGAAGTGGTGCTGTTGTTCTTCGTCGCCGCGACGCCGCTGCAGTTCGTCATCGTCGCGGCGTCGGTCGCTGCTGCCTGTGCTGCGGTGGTCAGCGGATTCGCCCTATGCACTTCACGTAATTGAGCACTTCACGTAATTGAGCACTTCACGCACATGAGCACATAAAAAAGATGAGCGGAAGTACGGCCGGAGAGGCTGTACTTCCGCTCATCTGCGGTGAAAGCTCTTACTCTTTCGAGAGGTTGGTACGCGGGATGACCTCGGTCTGATCCGTCGTCCAGTCACGATTGCGGGGCTCGGTGGGAGCGGCGCCGCCACCGTCGGTGTGCTGCGGTCCACCGGTGCGTGCAGGCTGACGCGGTCCGCCGTTACGGAGTCCGAGGAGGATTCCGGCGATCAGTGCGATGACACCGAGGATGCCGAGAACGATCGGGACTGTGCGTCCGACCAACGACAGCTGGTCCATGCCGTCCTTGGCCTGCTGGATCTGGTATTCGACAGTGTTCTCGTCGAACTCGATCGGTGCCTTCAAGACCTCGACCTCGGCGGTGCCTGCAGTACGCGAGTAGTACTGGTGAATATCCTCGCCGCCCTTGACGACGACGCCGGTTTTGGGCTCGACATACAGGGTTCTCGTATTCTCGTACCAGCGAGTCATCGTGACCGGTGCGTCTCCACCTTCGACGCCCCACGTGGAGGCAGGCAGCGTGACCTTGTTGGTGGGGAGGTTCACTACCGAGGACAAGTCGACGGGACCGACCTGCTGCTCGAACTTGTAGACCGTGGTGCCGTTGATCTCGGTCTCTTCGACGAAGTCGATGTCCTTGGATTCACGAGCGTTGACGTCGAAGTACGGGTAGCTCTTCTGTTCGGTGTTGAACGGGAACTTGTACTGCAGGCCCGTGTGCGGCACTTCCTCGGCAGGCTTGTCGGCCTGCAACTGGATGGTCCCGACCGGGTTCTCGACCGGCATCGAGCTGACGCGGTCGAGCGTCACGCGGTCGACGCTTGCGGTGAGCAGGCCGGATTCGCCCTGCTTGTCACTTCGGAGCAGTGTCTGTCCGGCCTGAACCGTGATCTCGTCTGCGCCGGAAGGATCCTCGACGGTGACGAAGCGCTGCGATACCAACGGAACGTTTTGGTCGACGACGGCGCGACCCGCTGCCAGTGACGCAGAATCGAGCACGCTGCCGGTTCCGGTCGAGATCGTGGTGACCTCTAGATCTAGTGGCGTCTTTTCCAGACGTGACACCGTGTACGTCGGAATCAAGATGGCCGCTACCAACAGGAAAGCGCCCAAACCGATGAGTACAAGGGCAACGATCCGGCTCGGCCCTGAGCGCTCCGCCATGTGAGAATCTCCTTAGTCGTTTTCTCGGCGTGCCATTTTCCACCCCCGACAGATCGAGGTGTGTAATTCCCCCCGACCTGGAGTGTCCGATTGGACCGCCACGTCGGTGGTGAGAGTAACAGTGATGCGACATTGCGGGCGCGGGCACGCCCGATGACGGTCGACTTTCGCGCTCGGGTCACCTGGAATGATTCACTGGTCCGATCATGAGCACAACGACCGAGGCCCTCTCGCGAGCCGTCGTGCCGCTGCGCGGGTTCATCCCCTCGCTCGAGGGGATGCGCGCGTTTGCGGCCATCGGCATCATCGTCACGCACGTGGCGTTCCAGACCGGTGCTGCGAGTTCGCCAGTCATGGGGCGTATCTGGGGCCGGTTCGATCTCACGGTCGCCATATTCTTCGCCTTGTCAGGATTCCTGCTGTGGCGTCCACATGCCGCGCAGGCACGTGGGATCGGTCGTGCACAGTCTGCGGGCCGGTATTTCCACTCTCGTGTCCTTCGTATCGTGCCCGCGTACTGGGTAGTGGTGGTGCTCGTTCTGCTCTTCCTCCCCGGTGCAGGCGGTGACTACCGCGTCTGGTTGGCCAACTTGTCGCTGACTCAGGTATTCGTGCCCCTCACGTTGACCGAGGGCATGACGCAGATGTGGAGTCTGTCCGTGGAAGTGGCGTTCTATCTGCTGCTACCGCTTGCTGCCTTCGCGATGGTGAAACTCAGGGGTTCGGCGGCACGTCTCCGCATTCCGGTGCTTGCCTTGGTCTCGGCGATCAGTCTGAGTTGGGCTTTCCTGCCGATCGCATCAGCCCCGAACACTCATCACGACAATTGGCTTCCCGGTTACATTCCGTGGTTCGCCGCGGGAATGGTGCTCGCCGAAGTTTCTGTCGGACCCATCACCTGGGTGCACCGGCTGTGCTCACACCGGCGCATCGTCGGTGCCATCGCTCTGCTCGCCTTCGTATTGTCCGCGACGCCGCTCGCCGGACCCCAGGGGCTCGTGCGGCCCGAGCCGTGGCAGTACGAAGTGAAGATCGTGCTCGGCGCGGTACTCGCCTTCGCGCTGTTGGCCCCACTAGTGCTCGCCGACGACCATCGGCATCACCGCGTTCTGGAGCATCCGGTGATGCTGGCGTTGGGCCGATGGTCCTACGGCATCTTCATCTGGCATCTGGCGGTGCTTGCCATGGTGTTCCCGGTCTTCGGCGTCGCGCCGTTCCAGGGCCATTTCTGGCTCGTCCTGTGCGTGACGGTGGCATTGTCGATTCCCGTCGCGGCCGCGAGTTATGCGCTGGTGGAGGATCCGATGCGTAAGCGGTTCAGTCGTTCTCGGCCGTGACGGCCACGGCGAGCGCCAGTACTGCGACGAGGGCGGCGAACTGCACCAGGTAGGCGTGCCCGATATAGCCCTCCGGTGATCGCCACGGCCCGCGCGAGAGCAGTGCCATGGCTGTCAACGTACCGATGCCCGCGGTGGACACCAGCACCCGCGCTGCGACGGTGGTGCCGTATCGCCGTTGTAGCACCGCAGTGCCGATCCCGAGGGTGACGGCCACGACGGCTCCGGTGATGCCGGCGATGACGATTGCGGCGGCGATGAGTGCGATGGCGCCTACGATCGACCGGTTCCAGGGCCGCGGCGGCACACTCATGCGGCGTGGGCCGGCGCGGAAAGCGAAGAATGCCAACGGAATCAGTAGGAGCAGTCCGCCGAAGATGCCGAGTCGATACCACGTGTTGCTCGGATAATCGAGTACGACGGTCCCGTCGACACCTGCCGGGATCACCCATCCCTGCTGCCAACCGTTCACAGTGATCGGTGTCAACGCCGTGCCGTCGGAAGATGTTGCGTACCAACCGGAATTGTTGCTCTCCGGTACGACGAGAAGTTGATCGGTGTCGCGGCCCGAGACCTCGATTTCGCGATGGTCCGACGTCCAGGCGGTCGTGTCTGCGCTGACAGGTGAAGAACTCGTCGCGCTCATAGCGGGAACGGGCATGGTGCGCAATCGCATTCCGTCGACGAAGAATGCTGCGCCCGGATCCACGACGACATCCTGCTTACCCGCCGGAAGGGCAATCGGGTTGAGGGCATCGGTCTCCACCGGGAATATCCCCTCGCACAGCGTCGCCTTCAGTGGTTCGCCCGATCGGAAGGTATCGACGGTTGCGGTCACCGATGCACGCACGGTCTGTCCGGCGATCGAGAGGATCGGGCCACGGTCGCAGCCGACAGTGACTATCCGGTTTTCGTCGAGTGCGCCGCCCAGCACCGCGCCACCGGACAGTACGTTCACCTCGGCCAGACCGGGAGGCGCCGGCAGCACGAAGCCGAGAGAGTTCTTGTCCAACACGTCATCCCAGTCGACAATCGAGATGACGATCCGGTCTGTCACACGCGGGGTCAGCTCGATCGTGGTGGTGCCGTCGATGTCACGGACCATCGGTCCATCACCCAGGTTCACCGCGACCCTCGTCGGGTGCGCAGGTAGATCACCCAGGCTGGGAGACAGGGTGAGGCCGTCGACCAGCGTGGGTTCGGGAAGGTTCACCGTCAGGGTGGGCTGCGTACCCGCTTGCTTCTCGATGCTCTTGGTGGGCGCGGTCCACGAGGTTCTGTCGTCACCGTCGGTGACGGCGAATGCCGAGCCGCGGAGATCGCCGACGTCCGAGGCTGCGGTGGCCACCGGGCGACCGGGCTGCGAGAGGAGAGATTCGAGTTCGGGGCTCTGCCTGGTTCGCAGCGTCAGCTCGGGCAGTACCGCAGTGCCCATGGGTACCGACAGGGTGCGGGAGAAGCGTCCGAGTTCCTCAGGCGGGAGGGACAATCCGCTGCTGCAGCGGATTCGATCCGTGGTGTCGATGCACCCGGTACGGCCGGGGAATTCCTGGCCCAGTTCCCAGCCCTGCACGTCGGCGCCAGCAGTGACGGGTGGAAGTACCGCACGGTGCACGATCGATATCTGCTGCGGCGCATCGCGATTGGAGTAGTCATCGACGGAGAGTTCGCTGATTCCGAACTGGCTTCCGCTGGTACCGTCCACCGTCGACTTGGCGGCGATGCGCACCCACGGCGTCGAACCACCGGGCAGTGACACCGTCAGCGGCTCTCCGGGCTTGTCGATTCGCGCCGCGGTACTGCCGTTGGGAGTGGTGATCTCGAGCCACTTGACCGGATCCCCGATCGTCCCCGAACTGGTGCGCAGATGCAGCAGTCCTTGGTTGACCGGAGTGTCGAAGTCGAGTTGAAGCCATTGTCCCAGTGCGTTTTCGATGCCGTTGGACACCCAGTTCGTCGCTAGATCGCCGTCGACGACTGCCGCGACGCCGCTGCCTGGGGCCGTTCCGCCGATTTGCGTCGAATCCGATGCCGAACTCGAGGCGGTGATGCGGGCGCCCTCCCACTCGCCGTCGACCGTAGCGGCGCCGTACACCGGATAATCGGGCACGGCATTGAGCGATCTTCGTGGTTCCTCGCTCGAACGCAGTGCGGAGCTGTGGTAATCGACCTGACCGTAGTCGGTCTCCCGATTCATCGGAGTGTCGGTCACGGTGACCTTGTCCACCGGTATCCCAGCAGCCGCCGCGTCCGAGGCCAGGATGAGGGGCCCGGCGGGCAACGGGTCCGAGACGCCGTTCCGTCGCTGCTCGTTCAGGCGCAACGCCGACTCCGGACCGCCCTGCACGAAAGGAACTCGATCCAAGTCGACCGTGTACGGTCCGGATGCCGGTATAGCTGTTGGGTTTTCGACCTCGTAGATCTCGACCGCGGGGTACGGCGGCCGCAGATCGCCGTCGATGGTGATGCCGTCCACGGTGCCCGGGGCGATGTCCTCACCGAACTGGGCGACACGCGTCAAGCCCGGTGAGCCGTCGAGAGCGCTGTGGACCTGCACCGGTCGCGTGGAGCGTGAGGTCTCCGGGTCCAGATCGTTACGGACGACCACGTAGCTGATTCCCTGGCCCAGAAGGGTGTCGGCAAGTCCGGCGGATGGACGGCCGTCCGCGATGAGACGCTGCACCGAATCGAGTGCGCGGATAGCTCCGGGCGGGGTCAGCGGGACTGCGTCGCGCACCGCCCATGGCGTCGTAGCAAGGGCTTGGAGTGGTTCGTCGCGAGTCAGGCCCCAGGTCTGGAGGGCGAATGGTGCACCGGGGACAACGAGGGCGCGCTGAGCGTCCGATCGGTCGGGGGAGGATCCCGATGCGTGGTCGGTGAGCCAGTCGGCGGCGTCGTGCCAGTACTCGGGGATGGCTTCGTACGCGCCGCGGGGCGCGAGTTTGCCGGTCCAGGCGAGCGAGGTGGAAAAGGTCAATCCGACCAGAACCAGTCCGGCGACGGCGACCATCTTGTCTCGTTCTGGATGGGCGATTGCCGCTCGCCAACGGGTAGCAGGTACCGATCCGGGGAGCGGCACTTTGGCGAGGAGATGAGCGAGCCCGAGCACCAACGGTATTCGAATGAGGGGCTCGAGCTTGTGCACGTTGCGCAGTGGGGCGCCGGCGGTGTCGAGGAACAGGCGCACGGAATCGGCGAAAGGGGAACTCAGATCGCCGACGTAGCCGGCCGTGAGGCCTACGATGCCGACCAACAGTATTACTGTCAGGCGCCCGCGGGCCGGCATCGTGCGCATCGCGAGGCCGGCTACTCCGGCGGCAGCGATGACACCGGTAGCGATGACCGCCGCCGGTTGGGTGACCAGGATGGCACCCGCCACGCGCTCGGGGGAGACGAACGGGGTCCAACTGCTGGTACCGCGGAGGATCTCGGCGAGCGAGGCCCACTGCGTCGTGGTTCCGGAGGATTCGATGTAGTCGAGGAACGGTGGGCTCACGCGCCCGAGAAGGAGTAGTGGAACGATCCACCACAGGGTGGCGAGGACACCGAAACCTACCCACCAGGCGGTGAATACGGCCCACGCCCGGTTCGGTCGGTGGCACAGCAACCAGACCACGGCGACGAGGCACGCGGCGGCCGTCGCGACGGCGTTGACGGCACCCATCAATGCGACGGCGCATGCGGATTGTGCCGCGAGGGTTCGGGGTCCGCTCCACCGGCCGCCCGATTGCGTTGCCTCGGAGTCACTTCGGTTGAACGCGCGCACCACCGGAATCAAAACCCACGGCGCCAACATCATCGGCATCGTCTCGGACGAGATCGACGCGAGAGTGGTGATGACACGTGGGGACAGAGCGAATGCGAATGCAGCGATGAGCCGTGAGCTACGGGAGCCGATTCCCAGTGCTTCGGCCAGCCGAATGATTCCCCAGAATCCGGCGATCAACAGAAGCGCCCACCAGATGCGCTGGGTTACCCACGGCGGAATCGCAAGAATGTCACCGAGCGCAAAGAATGCGCCATGGGGGAAGAAGTATCCGTAGGCCTGGTTCTGAACCTGACCGAGGGGTGCTTGGCTCGTCCACTGATGTGAGGCGCGCGCAAGGAAGCCCAGCGGATTCTGGGAAAGATCGTATTTCGTATCCGCGACCGTGTAGCCGGGGATCTGCAGGAACGAAACGAGAAACGCTAGAGCGGAGACTCCGAGCAGCCACTTACGTCCGAATCGCTCGGACGAGATCGTTCCAGCAGTGTCAGCGGCTGCCGTACTCAACCTGATTGAGCAACGAAGAGTCGGCGTTGCCAGTGCGGTCGATCTCGGGACGAGTGTTGTCCGATGCTGCCGCAGTCACCCCGAACACGACACCGGCGCCCAATACAGCGCCGACTACTGCAGCAACAATTCCCGGGACAGCAAACTTCATCTCGGACTCCACTTTCGTCGGCAGGCATCAATGACGGCGACTTTCCCCCGTGCGCCGCTAAAGGTATCACCCGACGGCCATGGGGCTGTGACGCACTCGCGGTTATTTACCGGGCGGAACTATCAGCACCGGCCGATGGCTGTGGCGCAGCACATGCTCTGCCACCGAACTCTGGAGCAGCGAACGAAGGCCCGTGGTGCCGCGGGTTCCGGTGACGATGATGTCCACGTCGAGATCGTCGGCTTTCTCCACGATGGCGCTCCAGATGGCCGTCGTGCATTCGGCGCAGTGCCCCTCCACTTCGAGCCCGGCTTCACCGGCTAGTCGAACGCCCTCGTCGTTGATGGCTTTCGCGTCGGTCAGTGCCACGTCCTCGGTTTCGTCGTCGGCTACCCATTCGGGTTGCATGACGCCGGAAAGGCCGGACATGCGTGCCGCTTGGCGAACCATCGGCTCCCACGCGGTGACGACGATGGCACGCTTCGTCGTCAGAAATCGGCCGGCGTAATCGATGGCTCGTTTGGCGTTGTCCGAGCCGTCGTAGGCGATGAGTATCAGATCTGCAGGCATCCTTCTCCTCCTGGTGAGCTTGTGTTCGAAGGCTATCGCGTCGAGGTCGCCGATCGCGGCGCTACGGCCACCTCGGCTACCGTAAAGAACCATGATGAAGTTCCGCTCGCCCGTGCCCATCGCTGTGTTGGTGCTGGGGGTCGGTTTCACCGCCGGTTGCGGAACCGCCGCGGAACCGGATCCCGTAGCTGCACCGTCCGTCGCCTCGGTCTCGGCCGAGGCCACGGCAGAAGCTACGACGCCCCTGCCCCTGCCTGATCCTTGCGCGGCGTTCGTCGGGTCGTTGACCGAGCGGCAGCGCCTCGCGCAACTGCTGACGGTCGGGGTCACCGGCACCGACGACGCGGTGAACATCGTGGCGACCGAGCAGGTCGGCGGCATCTTCATCGGTAGCTGGACGGATTCGCAGACGCTGGCGAACCGCGAGGTGCCCCGGATCGCTGCTGCCGCTGCCGTGCCGCCGATGGTGACCATCGACGAAGAGGGAGGTCGCGTGTCACGGGTGGAGGATCTGTTGGGAAGCGATCCGTCCGCACGTGAGACGGCCCGCACGATGTCGGTGGACGAGACCTATTCCATGGCGCTCGAACGGGGGCGCGGCTTGAAGGACCTCGGCGTCACCGTCGACTACGCACCGGTGGTCGATGTCAGTAGTCAGCCGGACGACTCGGTGATCGGAGATCGGTCGTATTCTTCCGATCCGAACGAGGTGATCGCGTATGCGGGCGCCTACGCTCAGGGACTTCGCGATGCCGGAGTCATGCCTGTCCTCAAGCACTTCCCCGGCCATGGGTCCGGTTCCGGCGATTCGCACACCGGTGAAGTCACGACGCCTTCGCTCGATGGGCTGCGGCAGTCCGATCTCGTTCCGTACACGGCACTGTCGCAGACCGGCGTCGGCATCATGGTCGGCCATCTGGATGTGCCAGGACTGACCGATCCTGGTGTGCCTGCGAGTATCAGCCCAGCAGTGATGGCACTGCTGCGCGACGGTGTCGGTTACGGCGCGGGCCCGTTCACCGGGCCGATTTTCACCGACGATCTTTCCGGCATGGCTGCGATCACCGACAGGCTCGGTATCGTGGCGGCCGTCGAGGCGGCGCTGGTCGCGGGTGCTGACATCGCGCTGTGGCTGACCACCGACGACGTCCCTCAGGTGCTGGACAATCTGGAGAATGCGGTTGTCACTGGGAGATTGCCTGCACCGCAGGTCGACGCGTCTGCAGCCACGGTCGCACGGTTCAAGGGCGCCTGCTAGCTTGACGACAGAAGCGACGCAGCCATTCTTACCGAGGAGTAAGATTATTGGTTCGACCTTGGTTTGGAGGACACATGGCTGGCGGCACCAAGCGATTGCCCCGCGCCGTCCGTGAGCAGCAGATGCTCGATGCGGCAGTGGATGTGTTCTCCGACAACGGTTTTCATGAAACGTCGATGGACGCGATTGCGAAGAGGGCATCGATTTCGAAGCCCATGCTCTACCTCTACTATGGGTCGAAAGACGAACTGTTCGCCGCGTGTATCCATCGCGAAGGCGTCAAATTCGTCGAGGCGATGACTCCGGCCGCAGATCCGACGCTGACACCTCGCGAGCAACTGCGTCGCGCATTGCTCGGGTTTCTCGGTTTCGTCGGCGATCACCGGAAGTCCTGGATGGTGCTCTACCGGCAGGCGATCGGTCAGACTGCTTTCGCCTCGCAGGTGCAGACCAGCCGAGATCGACTGATCGAGCTGACGGCGGGTCTGCTGGAGATGAGTACGAAGGATCCGGACGAGGGCCAGAACTACACGCTGATGGCAGTGGCGTTGGTAGGCGCGGGTGAGGCTGTGGCCGATCGTGTCGCCGGCGGTGAGATCGAGGTCGACGCGGCTGCCGATCTGCTCGAGAACCTCGCATGGCGAGGTCTGGCAGGTAAGAAGTCCGCTACCAGCGCATAGGACCTTGCTTGCACATGAATCAGCCCCTACGTTTTGCTCACGTAGGGGCTGATTCGGTTACCGCAGCGTCGCGGTGAGGTGCGGGTACCCCTTCTTGGGGTTGAGTAACGACAGATCCCAGCCGGTGCCGACGGACTCGGCGTACAGGTTCACGGTTGCGGGCAAAACGATCGGCTTGCCGAACCGCACGCTGTAGGTGGCCTTCTCGGGAATTCGGCCCTCGATGATCTGCAATGCTGCAGCCGCGCTCCACATTCCATGCGCGATGGTCTTCGGAAAGCCGAATGCCTTTGCGCCGAGCGTGGATACGTGGATCGGATTGCGATCACCCGATATCGACGCATACTTGCTGATCGTCTTCTGATCGACTCGAAGGGTCCGCGTCGGGGGAGGTGGTGCCTCGTCGGCAGGCGGGGCTTCGCGGAGTTCGCCGGACAGGGAAGTCTTCTGCAAGCTCAGGAAGCTCGAGGTCTGCCTCCAGACGAGTTCGCGACCGACGCTTACTTCGCTGACCAGGTCGACCAGCAGACCCTTGCGGTGCTCGCGCAGGTTCTCCGCGTGCACTCGAACGTCCAGTGGCTCCGAGACGGAGATCGGCCGAAACGCCTCGATGGCGTTCTCTGCATGCACCGAACCGATCGCCGCGAACGGAAAGCCCTTGGACACCATCAGTTTCATGACCGTCGGGAAGACGAGCGTGAACGGATACGTGATGGGCAGGATGTCACCGAAGCGTAATCCGGTGGCCTTGCAGTAACCGGCGAGATTGTCGGGATCGACCCTCAGGCCGCGGAGCTCGAACTGGGTGGACGGCACCGAAGACGACTTCGACCCGAGGAATGGCAACGCACCACGTGCGGCCGCGGTGTAGATTTCCGAAATCTTGGGCTGCTCCGAGAGCTCGACGACGCTCATGCGCCGAGGAGGCTCTGACCGCAGACGCGGACGATCTGCCCGGTGACGGCGTTCGACGCGGGAGAAGCGAAGTACGACACCAGTTCTGCGACGTCGACGGTCTGGCCGCCCTGGAGCAGCGAGCTCATCCGTCGCCCGGCCTCGCGGGTGGCGAACGGGATGGCGGCGGTCATCGCGGTTTCGATGAATCCGGGTGCGACCGCGTTGATGGTGATCGACTTGGCGGCAAGAACGGGGGCCGACGCCTGAACGAGGCCGATGACGCCTGCCTTGGACGTGCCGTAGTTCGTCTGGCCGCGGTTGCCGGCGATGCCTGCGATGGAGGAGACGTCGACTACGCGTCCGCCTTCCTTGAGTGCGCCGACCCTCACCAGGTGGTCGGTGATGCGCTGTGGTGCAGCCAGGTTCACGCCGATGACGGAGTTCCAGCGACTCTCGTCCATGTTGGCGAGCGTCTTGTCGCGGGTGATGCCGGCGTTGTGGACGATGATGTCGGCGCCGCCGTGACGCTCGAGGAGGTGCTTGGCGAGGACCTCGGCGGCGTCGGGTGCGGTGACGTCGAGTGCCAGTGAGGTGCCGCCGACCTTGTTGGCGGTCTCGGACAATGCCTCACCGGCGGCGGGGATGTCGGCTGCGATGACGTGTGCGCCGTCGCGCGCCAGCACCTCGGCGATGGTGGCACCGATGCCGCGGGCTGCGCCGGTGACGACCGCAACCTTGCCGGCCAGCGGCTTGTCCCAGGATGCGGGTGCGGTGGAATCGGCATCGCCGACGACGAAAACCTGCCCGTCGACGAAGGCCGACTTGGCGGACAGCAGGAAGCGCAGGGTGGATTCGAGTCCGGAAAGCCCGGTCGATGCGTCGGGGGAGATGTAGACCAGCTGAGCCGTCGCGCCGCGTTTGACCTCTTTGCCGACGCTGCGGGTGAAGCCTTCGAGGGCGCGCTGGGCGATGTGCTCGTCGACGTTTGCCGTCTTCTCCGGTGTCGTACCGATGACCACGACGCGCGCGGAAGGCGCGAGGTTGCGGATGACGGGCTGGAAGAACTGGAAGAGCTGCTCGAGCTCGGCGACGTTACCGATGCCGGTGGCGTCGAAGACCAGCGCGCCGTACTTGGCGTCGTTCGCCTGTGCCTGTGGGTAGTCGGAGAGGAGTTGGCGCAGTGGCTCGACGAGTCGGCCGTTGCCGCCGATGAGGACGGGTCCTGCCAGGGGCGGTTCGCCTGCCTTGTACCGACGCAGCTTCTCGGGCTGCGGCAGACCTGCCTGCTTGGCGATGAAGGCTCCAGGCGCGGACGCCAAGAACGTTGAGTAGAGGTCTGGGGCTCCCTTGGAGGCTGCCACTTGTCCTACCTTTCACTTGGCGCCTTCGCAGTCCCGCGTGCACGCTCGATGATGGGCGCACGCACGGGCGCGAAGCGCACGACCGGGTGTCGACAACCAACTTACTCGCCAGTAAGGTGAAACTCCACCAAGGCCTTTTTCTTACCGGATGTTGGGAGACCACAAGTGACAAGCAAGCAACTACGACCGGTCGCAATCGTCGGTGGCAACCGCATTCCGTTTGCTCGCTCGGACAAGAAATATGCGCGGGCGTCCAACCAGGACATGCTCACCGCAACTATCGACGGCCTGGTCAGCAGGTTCAATCTGCAAGGCGAGCGTCTCGGCCTCGTCGCTGCGGGCGCGGTACTCAAGCACAGCCGGGATTTCAATCTCACTCGCGAAACCGTTCTCGGTAGCGCGCTGAGTCCGTACACCCCCGCCTACGACCTGCAGCAGGCATGCGGGACGGGTCTGCAGACCATCGTGGCCGTCGGCGATGCCATTGCAGCCGGGCGCATCGATTCCGGTATCGGCGGCGGTGTCGACACCACCTCCGATGCACCCATCGCAGTCGGCGACGACCTGCGCGAGTTCTTGCTTTCGCTCAACCGCGCGAAGTCGGCCACCGATCGACTCAGACTGCTCGGCAATGTTCGACCTTCCATGCTGGGAATCGAAATCCCGCGCAACGGAGAGCCGCGTACCGGTATGTCCATGGGTGACCATGCGGCGATCACGGCGAAGGAATTCGGCATCCGCCGCGAGGACCAGGACGAACTGGCCGCCGCGAGCCACCAGAACATGGCTGCCGCCTACGACCGTGGCTTCTTCGACGACCTGGTGACGCCGTTCCTCGGCCTCACGCGCGATGACAATCTGCGGCCAGGATCGACCGTGGAGAAGCTCTCGACGCTGAAGCCGGTCTTCGGGACCAAGCTGGGCGACGCGACCATGACTGCCGGCAACTCGACGCCTCTCACCGATGGCGCTTCCGCGGCGTTGCTGTCGACGGACGAGTGGGCCGCCAAGCGCAACTTGCCCGTTCTCGCGCACCTGGTGGATTCGGAAACTGCCGCTGTGGACTACATCCATGGCAACGGTTCGTACACGGACGGCCTGTTGATGGCACCGACGTACGCAATTCCGCGCCTACTGGCCCGTAACGGGCTTACACTTCAAGACTTCGATTACTACGAGATTCACGAGGCGTTTGCATCCGTCGTGCTCGCGACGCTGCAGGCGTTCGAGAGCGAGGAGTATTGCAAGGAGCGTCTCGGCCTGGACGGTGCGCTCGGTTCCATCGACCGCAGCAAGCTCAATGTCAACGGTTCCTCGCTCGCGGCGGGTCACCCGTTCGCTGCTACCGGTGGTCGTATCGTCGCCTCGCTGGCCAAGATGCTCGCGGAGAGGGGCTCGGGCCGTGGTCTGATCTCCATCTGTGCGGCCGGTGGGCAAGGCGTCACCGCAATCATCGAGCGCTGAACAAGCACTCGATCAACGGGGGAACGATCGGCAGATCTGTCATACGAGGGGTTGACGGATCTGCCGATCGTTACAACGAGGCCGTTGTGTTCATGTACCGAAGCTCGATACTGCGGAGAACGACGCAGCTGGTGGAACACGGTACTGCCACGACCTACGATAAATCTGCGCAGAGATGCCGCATTGTAACGAACAGTCCGGCTTTTCAGATGTAAGGTGCCGAAGACACGTCAGCCAACACCTGCCCATTGCTCCGGCTCTGGAAGGTGTGACCCACTGCTACGGCGGAGCCAACCAAGGCCCGCGGACTGGAATCGACTTCGCACATGCAGCTACCTTCACTCCGACACCGATCGGCACTGCGCACTGCCGCACTGGCCGCAGCCGCAGCGCTGACGATATCCGCATTCGGCGGCGTGGCATCGGCCCAGCCCCTCGACGCATCGTCGATAACGTCTGTCGACAAAGACGGTCGAACCTGGAACTTGCAGGTGTACTCCGCAGCGATGGACAAGGACATCACCGTCCAGGTGCAGCGGCCGACCGACGAATCCAAGCCGGCCCCCAACTTGTATCTGCTCAGCGGGCTCGACGCCGGTGAAGGCGCTGCCAGTTGGCAACAGCAAACCGATGCGTTGAGTTTTCTATCGGACAAGCAGGTCAACGTTGTTCTTCCGATCGGAGGGCGCGGTAGTTACTACGCAGACTGGCGCCAAGAAGATCCCAAGCTCGGAGTCAACAAGTGGCAGACCTTCCTCACCAAGGAGCTGCCACCCCTACTCGACAGCACGCTCGGCTCCACGGGCCTGAATTCTCTCGCCGGTTTGTCCACGTCCGGTACCGCAGTTCTGCAGATGGCAGAGTCGGCTCCAGGTTTGTTCAAGACCGTCGCCGCCTACAGTGGTTGCGCACAAATCGCCGACCCCTTGGGCCGACAGTTCCTGAAGCTTCCGGTCGAAACCTGGGCGGGTGGCAACACCATCAACATGTACGGTCCGGACAACGACCCGGCATGGGTTGAAAACGACCCGGTCATCAACGCCGAGAAGCTGCGCGGCACAAATCTTTACATCTCCAGCGGTAGCGGCGTCCCCACACCGGCGGATGTGCAGTACTACACCGAAGGCAACGGCCCGCAAGGCGTCGTCAACCTCGGCCTGGGAGTCGTCATCGAGGGCGCAACCAACTACTGCTCACACAACCTGATGAACAAACTGAACGAACTCGACATCCCTGCCACATACCAGTTCCCGCCGGTAGGTACTCACTACTGGCCGTATTGGGAAGAGGCACTGCACGATTCGTGGCCACTGCTGGCTCGGGGCATGGAGATCTGAGCTAGCGGAGAGTCGAGCGCCCGGGTGTGAGTCGTCGTTTCAGCCGACCACCACACACCCGGGCGTTGTGGTCATTCGCAATCCATTCCGCTGCCTGCAATGCCATGACGAGGGTGTAGGCCTGGCTCAGGCCGTAGACCCGATAGTTGGTCAGTGGTTCGCCGGTGCCGTTCTCGGCCCACACTGTGTTCCACAGCTTCGTCCACTCGTTGTCCTTCGAGTCGATGCCGGCGCGCCAGGGGATACCGATAGAACTGGTCCTCGAGGCATACACGCTCGGCAGCAGAACATTGTGGGAAGAGTTGATGATCGAGCGGGAACAGTACCGGTTGGTGATCGACGAAAGCGTCGTGGAGGCGTTGGTGCCGCAGGTGGCGGGGAAGGTGGGGTCGCGCACTCGCCCGACGGGTTGTCGTCGTTCACCGCTGCGTATCGGCTCGGAACACTGACGGCCGAGACCGTCGCCGACGGGGAAGTAGGGGTTGCCCTCTTCGGTCATCGAAACACCGTGATCTACCGAATTCATCAGATCGAAGAGTTGACCGGTCGTGTTCTTTCCGATCTTCAGAACCGACTGCTGTTGACGTTGGCCCTGGTGCAGACCGGGCACTGGGCACGGGGCGCGGGCTGTGGACCCCGGACGCAGGTGGGAACCCCGCGTTCATTCGACCGAATGAACTGCGAAGGTTTTCCAAGCTCGTTTGTAACGCTTCACAAAGATTGCCGATAGTCGTAGTGGCTCCGTACTGCTGCCCGACCCCCGACCCGGCAGCGGTGCGGAGCCACCTACGTCTCGATCGAGGTGGCTCGATATCTCTGTGTCGATAGCGGATGCGTAAGCTCGGGCACGACAGTCGATCGAAATCGGTGGGGGTTGTGGGAGGGCTTGAACGTGAGCATCGGTGGAGACGGCACAGAACCGCTCGAGGGTCGGGAGCCTCCGGTCCCTGAAGGTCCGGTTCCTGAAGATTCGGTTCCTGAAGATTCGGTAGAGGACACGCAGCCCGAAGAGGTACCGCCGTACGATGCGGTCACCGAGGCCATGACTGTCGTACCTCCTGAGAACCCTGTACCTGCTGAGAACGCCGTTCCTCCCGAGAAGACTTTTTCGAGCCGGCCTTCGCAGGATCAAGAGCCGGCGACGGACGCGTATTCGGCGGTCCCTCCGAGGCCTGCGGAACCTGCTCTCGCCCCGGGACCACCTGATCCGCCCGAACCGCGTATCGCCTCTCCCGCCGCACGTTCGGCAACACCCGACCCTGTCGACGGTGGAACGGACGGCTCGGAGCAGAAGCCTCCGTGGGTGAAGGCTGCAGTCTTGGCGGGTGCTGCGGTGGCGATCTTGGGTGTTTTCTACACCGCGGACTGGTTGTCTTCGAGCGGCGCAGTTCCGCGTGGAGTCACCGTTGCCGGAGTCGACGTCGGAAGCCTCTCGCACGACGACGCCGAGGCGAAGTTACGTTCGGAGCTCGGCGCACGCGCCGAGCAGCCCGTTGCTGTCGAGGCCGGAGAGCTGGACCTCGAGTTCGTACCGGCCGCCGCAGGGCTCGGTGTCGATTGGAATGCGACGCTCGATCGCGCGGGGTCGCAGCCGATCAATCCGTTCACTCGGGTGGGTTCGTTCTTCGGTCATCGCGAGATCGGCGTGCAGTCGACAGTCGATGTTGCCGCGCTCGATGCGACCGTGGAGTCGATTCGTACGCAGACCGACCGCGCTCCGATGGAAGGTGACATCGTCTTCGAGGGTGCGACCGCAGTAGGTGTGACGCCCGCTCCTGGCCTGGCACTCGACGTCGCCGGCGCGGGCGAGGCAATGCAGAAGCGATGGGCTTTCGGGGATGTCGCGGTACCCGTCGAAACTGCGGACGTGACGGTGCACCAGGACGAGGTCGATCGTGTGCTCACCCAGATCGCTGAGCCTGCGGTGTCCGCGCCGGTGGTGTTCACCGGCAAGAACGCTGCAGCCGCGGTGCTGGCTCCGGAGGTCGTCGGCCAGGTCGTGTCCTTCGAACCGGTAGAGGATGGGTCACTCGCGGTGCGGTACGACAACGACGCTGCGATCCGTATTCTCGCGCCGCAGTTGGCTGCTACCGAGACGGTCGCGAAGAATGCGTCGTTCGTGATGGGCTCAGGCGCGCCGACCATCGTTCCCGGTGTCGTCGGCGACATGGTGCAGTGGCCGGTGACACTCGAGCAGTTGCCGACCTTGTTGGCCTCCTCGGATGCCCGAACCACCGCGGCCGTGTACGCGCCCGCGCCACCGGCACTGACAACCGAAGGTGCGCAAGCGCTCGGTATCAAGGAAGTTGTCGCCGAATACACCACCGGCGGATTCGAGTACGCGTCCGGAGTCAATATCGGACTCACCGCCGATATCGTCAACGGAGCGTTGGTGAAGCCGGGAGATACGTTCTCGCTCAACGGGTACACCGGACCACGCGGGACGGCGCAGGGTTTCGTCGAGTCGGGGATCATCGACAACGGAAGACCGGACCGGGCAGTCGGCGGTGGCATCAGTCAGTTCGCGACGACGCTGTACAACGCGGCGTACTTCGGCGGAATGGAAGACGCCGGACACACCGAGCACAGTTACTACATCAGTAGATATCCCGAGGCCCGCGAAGCGACGGTGTTCGAGGGTGCCATCGACCTGAAGTTCACCAACCCGAGCAAGACTGGCATCGTCATCGAGTCGTTCGGTACGGGTTCGGATGTGACGGTTCGGCTGTGGGGAACGAAGACGGTGGAGGTCGAGTCGAGTACCGGGCCGCGGACCAACCCGACCTCTCCCAACACGGTCACACTCCCTGCCGGTGATCAGTGCGTTCCGTCCGGTGGCGGACCGGGATTCACGGCGAGCAATACCAGGGTGATCACCGATATCGCGTCGGGCAAGGAGATTTCGCGAGAGACTCGCACGGTCAAATACGATCCGATTCCGATCGTGAAATGCCAGTCGCGCGAACCTGATCCGAAGCCTGCCGCCGCTCCGGCACCCGCACCCGCACCCTCACCCCCGGCAGTAGAGCCGTCGACGCCTCCAGCGGCGGAACCAGCCGCGGTCTCTCCTGCCGATCCTCCGGTGGAGCAACCGGCCGCTCTGCCGGCGAGCAGTGAAAACTAGTCGCCTTCGCCGCTAGTGCTGTTGCAGCTGAGACCGAAGCGCCGTGTGTTTCGGCGCAACGTCATCGCCGGAGGATGCGCCGCGGAGGCGTCGTGACACCCACGGCGCCGCGAAGGACTTCACCCATTCGGCATTTTCACGCCGCTTCGCGGCGGCCGCGATGGGTGCGCGTGGCTCCAGTGGTTCGAGCTCGATCGAATGCGGGACACCGAGGTGATCGAGAACCTCGGATGCCATTCTGATGTGTCCGCGCGTGGACATATGTAGACGATCCGTGTCCCACATCCGAGTGTCGTCGTAGCCGTCGAGACGCCAGAAGTCGACGAGTTCGACTCCTCGACGGTCGGCCACTTCTCGTAGAAGTTCGTTGTAGATCGCAGTGCGTCCACGCAGTGTGCGGAACAGCGGTGCCCAGCCCGCGTCGTATCCGGTGAAGGCGACGACCCGCGCGCCGGTGGCGGCGAGGTCTGCCAGTGCCGAGTCGTATCTGGCGACGACGGCGTCGATGTCGACTTTGGGCCGCATCAGATCGTTGCCGCCTGCGTAGATGGTGACGAGGTCGGGTGCGGCGTCGACGGCGATTCCGACTTGGTTTTCGATCACCTGGTCGACCAATTTGCCGCGCACCGCGAGATTGGCGTAGCGGAATTCCGGGTTCGTGGCGCCGAGCTGTTCCGCGACGCGGTCGGCCCAGCCTTTGACTCCGTTCGCGCTGGTGGGATCGGCATCGCCGACGCCCTCGGTGAACGAGTCCCCGAGCGCTACGTAGCTGTCGATTCTCGACACAACATCAACCTCCGTGAGTACTGCTAACTAGTTACTCGACAGTACGACACCGTCGCGTCGCATTTCATTCCCCAGATTCAGGCGCAGGATTCTCGTCTACCGAAACTCGTATCGTGGACTACGAGGTGTGCTGGCAGGATGACCGAACGTAAGGTCAGATGTCACCACCTGATCACGCTGCTCAGACCAGAACGGATATCTCATGCCTCTCGCCACCACCGAACTCGATAACGGTGTCCTTCGCGCCGCTTTCGGTCAGTTCCCCAGCGGTGTCGTCGCGCTGTGCGCCGAAATCGACGGCTCTCCCGTCGGCATGGCTGCGAGCAGCTTCGTCGCTGTGTCGATGGACCCGCCGCTCGTGGCGTTCTGCGTGCAGAACACGTCGACGACGTGGCCTAAGTTCGCTGTCGCCAAGCGCATCGGCGTCAGTGTTCTGGGCGAGGCGCACGACGTTGCCGCGCGGACATTGGCCGCCAAGACGGGTAACCGGTTCGAGGGTCTGGACGTGACGACGACCGAGGACGGCGCCGTTTTCATCGGTGGCGCGAGTATGTGGCTCGATGCCACCGTCACCGAACAGGTACCCGCAGGCGATCATGCGATCGTGCTGATGCGGATCAACGAACTCGAAATCAGAGATGTAGCACCCATCGTGTTCCACAGCAGTAAGTTCCGCCGCCTCGCAGCTGAAGAAGGGTAGCGAGCAGGCAGAAGAAAGATAGGGCAGAGCACAACGGCCGCACCCCTGGGTAGGGGATGCGGCCGTTGTGTGTACGGGGTCGAATCAGAATGCAGCTTCGTCGAGCTCCATGACGTCGAGGTCCGTGTTGGCGAGGATGCCGCGGGTCGCGGTCAGCTGGGGCAGGATGTTCTTGGCGAAGAAGGACGCGACTACGACCTTGCCCTCGTAGAACGACTTTTCCTTGCCCTCTGCACCGTTGTCGAGTGCCGTGATGGCAATTTCGGACTGACGCAGCAGCAGCCAGCCGATGAGGAGGTCGCCGAAGCCCATGAGGAAGCGGACGGATGCGAGGCCGACCTTGTACAGCTCGGTCGGCTGGTCCTGAGCTCCCATGAGCTGCTGGGTCATCGTGGTGACGATGGCCTGCACGTCTTCGAGTGCGGTGGCGAGGAGCGCGCGCTCGGCCTTGAGCCGACCGTTGCCCGCTTCGCTGTCGATGAACGACTTGATCTGGCCGGCGATGTGAGCCAGCGCGACGCCGCGGTCACGGGCGATCTTGCGGAAGAAGAAGTCCTGCGCCTGGATGGCCGTCGTGCCCTCGTACAGCGAGTCGATCTTCGAGTCGCGGATGTACTGCTCGATCGGGTAGTCCTGCAGGAACCCTGATCCGCCGAGCGTCTGGAGGCTCTCCGCCAGCTGGCTGTAGGCGATTTCGGATCCGACGCCCTTGACGATCGGGAGCAGCAGATCGTTGACGCGGTAGGCGATGTCGTCGTCTGCGTCGGATACCTGCTTGGCGGTGATCGGGTCCTGGTGTGCCGCGGTGAAGAGGTATACCGCGCGCAGGCCCTCGGCGTATGCCTTCTGGGTGATCAGGCTACGACGAACGTCGGGGTGGTGCGTGATGGTGACGCGGGGTGCTGCCTTGTTCGTCATCTGCGTCAGATCGGCGCCCTGGACACGCTCCTTGGCGTAGTCCAGCGCGTTGAGGTAGCCGGTGGACAGGGTGGCGATCGCCTTGGTGCCGACCATCATTCGAGCGTGCTCGATGACGTCGAACATTTGCGCGATGCCCTTGTGGACCTCGCCGACGAGCCAGCCCTTGGCCGGGATGTCGTGGCCACCGAAGGTGAGCTCGCAGGTGGTGGAGACCTTGAGGCCCATCTTGTGCTCGACGCCGGTGACGAAGACGCCGTTGCGCTCGCCGAGTTGGCCGGTCTCGAAGTCGAAGTGCGTGTTCGGTACGTAGAACAGGCTCAAGCCCTTGGTGCCGGGTCCGGCACCTTCCGGGCGAGCGAGAACCAGGTGCATGGTGTTCTCGAAGAGATCGTCGGACACGGCCGAGGTGATGAACCGCTTGACGCCTTCGATGTGCCAGGAGCCGTCTTCCTGCTTGATGGCCTTGGTGCGGCCTGCGCCGACGTCGGATCCGGCGTCGGGCTCGGTGAGCACCATCGTCGCGCCCCATTTGCGCTCGACGATGACCTTCGCCCATTCTTTCTGCTCATCGGTGCCGTTGTTGTAGAGCACGTTGGCGAATCCTGGTCCCGCAGAGTACATGAACGCGGCAGGGTTGGCGCCGAGCAGCAGCTCGTTGAGTGCCCAGCCGAGAGTGCGAGGTGCGGGGATGCCACCGACCTCTTCGTCGAGGCCGACACGCCACCACTCCCCGTCGTACAGCGCCTTGAACGACTTCTTGAAAGCCTCCGGCAGCTTGACGGTGTGAGTGTCGGGGTCGAACACAGGCGGGTTTCGATCGGATTCGGCGAAGGACTCGGCTACCGGTCCTTCTGCCAGGCGGACGACCTCGCGAAGCATGTCGCGGGCTGCCTCGCCGTCGAGGTCACCGAAGTTGTCTCCTGCGAGGGATTCGTCGAGCCCGAACAGCTCGAAGAGGTTGAACTCGAGATCCCGGAGGTTGCTCTTGTAATGTCCCATGCTCGTTCTCTCCAAATTTGGTGGTGCGGTCTCGGGTAAGTACCGCCCAAGTTAGCTACTCGTCGGTAACATAACTGGATATTACCCCCGTTCATTCCCGCTGCCAAGGGCGGACCTACTCGCGAGTAGTAAAGCGTCGATCGCGGTGCCGTGATCGGTGTCTCGCAGGCGCTTCTCGGCCCTGATCGCCACACCCAAGCCATCGACGTCGGAGGCCAAATCCTCTGCCGTATAGAGTATTTCGGGATCCTGTGGCCCGCCGACGCCGTCGGTGACGTTGAGTGCGTGGTGACCGAGAATCATGAGGATTCCGTCAGGTTTCAGAGCGCCGAATGCGCTGCGGATCACCCGTCGGCGTTGTTCTGGGGGGAGATGAAGGTAGAGGACGAGCACCAAATCATAGCCGGGCTCGGTCGAGAGCTCGGTCACATCTGCATGGACCCAGGTAAGACGATCCCGGACCGATTTGGGCGATTTCTCGGCGATCCGCCGCCCCTTCTCGAGCCCGACAGCCGAGAAGTCGACGGCGGTGACCTCCCAGCCGCGGGTGGCCAGCCACAGGGCATTTCTGCCCTCACCTGCGGCAAGGTCCAACGCCCGCCCCCGCGGAAGCGTCGTAGCGTATTCGACCAGTGTCTGGTTAGGAGGCGATCCGTAGACCAGGTCGGCGGCCGCATACTTGTTGTCCCACGCTGTTGCATCCATTCCGACGACCATATGTTGCCGACGCGTCACAACGTGGTGCGCAGAAGCAGAACGTTGTAATTCTGGTGAACCGTGGCAAGGAAGTAGAGGTCAGGACCCGAGGACCACGGGTGGATGTAGGGGGCATATGCACTGCGAAGCTGATTGGTGTCCACGAGCACCTCGGGCGGACTCCACGGACCGGCGGGTGAGGGGGAACGTCGCATGACGATCGAATCGGAGGGGTCCCGTGGTCAGCATCAAGTATTGACCGAGGTACTGGTTGTAGGCGACGGACAGCTCACCGACGTTGTCGACTATGGGGGCCGCGAGCGCGGGGTCGCCCTTCTGCCATTCGGTGCCGGTCCAGAATTCGTATGCGGCGAGGTTCAGGATGTCTTTTCCGAGCATGCGCGACACGTGGCCGAGGTTGCCGCGTCCGGGAGGCGTGCCGTATTCGTAGATGAACCCGCCGTCCTTCAGGAAGGCGTTCTGCTGGAAGTTGCGGCTTCCACCCTGGCTCGGACGCTGTGTCTCCGGGTGGACGGTCCAGTTCTCGCCGTTGTCACTCGATACTGCAATCGAGGAGTAGTTGGTTTCCCAATGCCCGGGCTGACCCCAGTCCTTGACCGACATCAGGCTCATGAACTGATTCTGACCGAGTGCGACACCGGCAGTGGGGATGCGGCTGATCTCGACGAAGGGGATCTTGAGGCTCGGTACGAGTTCCTTCGCCTGGCCGAGCGGGTCCTTGACGATGCTGTCGAAGGCCGTTGTCCCACATGATTCCGAGGTCGGTGCCCAGCATGTTGACGTGCTGCGTCTCGTTCGTGCTGGACATTCCGGTGGCCTGTGCGACGGCCACGGTGCGTCGTGTAACTCGAGGATTTACCTGTCACGGAGACTTTTTTGTTCTTACGGCAACTGAATGCCGCGCTCAACGCAGGGAACGGAAGTGAAGACTGTTGGCGCAGAGGTACGGATCAGTCGTGCGGGACGGACTCGTCGACGTCCGCGGTATCCCAGTCCAAAGTCGATCCGAGTTCCTCGGAATCGGCGCGACGCGCGACGCGGCCCAGCACGACGGCGACCGCGAGGGCCACCACCAACCAGACGGCTATACCGATCAGAATTCCAAGCACATGGTCTTTCTAGCACCGATATCTGAGAATCCACGGAGAAACTAAGCTTTTCGATTGTTGCAATGCGATCGACAGTGGTCACAGATTGGTTACGGACCGGTAGCGGTTACCTCTCCAAGGACTGAACGACCTGCTCGACGGCCCTTCGGAAGCGACTGCCGTGCAGGCACTGAGCTGCGACGATATCGAGGTCCGAGGCGTGGTCGACGTCACGCAGAATCGGCAGAGTCGCGATGTCTGCGCCGAGTGCTTCGAGCGCGCTGCGAGTATCGGCGCCCGTGCTGGGACTGGACATGGTCACCTCGAGGAGCCCGCGGGCGAGTGCGGAATCGGCAATGCCCAATCCCCACCAACCGCCGTCCTCGGCCATTCCGAGCACCGATCGCCCCGGCTCGATGAGCTGCGTTGCGGCCTCGTTCAGAAGGGTCACTGTCACTTGGGGGGTGTCCATCCCGATCTGAAAGACCGGATTGCCCGACGCCGCAGCGTCCTCGTGCGCGTAGCGAAGCCGCTCGGCGAAACTTTCGCCCCGCTGACCGATCACGATGTACGACGCCAGTGCCGCGGTTATCTCTTCGTGTCGGCTCGCCTGGGCGAGGTCGCCGGTCATGGCGACGATGCGCTCGTCGAAGTCGGCGGCGGATACGGCGTCGAGAGTGTCGAGCAGGGCGGCGGCAGCGATGTCGGCGGCTGCGTCGTCGCCGACGGTTTTCGCGAGTCGGGTTTTCGCGAGTCCGGGTACGGGAGCTTTGGCGACGACGAGGGCAGTTACTTTCACGAGAGCACCTTCCAGAAGTCCCGCACTGCGACGACGGTTCCCTTGACCGAGCCGGAGACCTTCGAGGTGCCTGCTGTTCGTGGACTGTAGGAGACGTCGTGTTCGACGACCGTCCAGCCGGCGTTGGAGGCGAGGACGAGTAGTTGCAGCGGGTAACCGGATCGGCGGTCGGTCACGTCGAGATCGAGAAGTGGTTGGCGTCGTACGGCGCGGATGGCGCCGAGGTCGTGGACGGGCAGGTTGTATTTGGTTCGAAGCCGAAGGGCCAGTACTGCATTGCCGATTCGCGCGTGGATCGGTGAGTTTCCGCGGACGGTCTTGCGTCGACCTACGGCGAGATCCGCTTGTTCGAGAGCAGTGACCAGCAGGGGTAGCTCACGTGGATCCATCGAGCCGTCGCCGTCGAGAACGCACACGACTTCGGTTGTCGCGGCGAGAACTCCGGCATGTACGGCCGATCCGTAACCGGGCACGGACTCCTGTACGACGGCGGCGCCGTGCGTTCGAGCAACCGCCGCAGTGTCGTCCACGGAATTGTTGTCGACGACGATGACGCGGTAGCCCGCGGGCAGGTCGGCGAGGACGCCGGGGAGCGAACCTTCCTCGTTCATGCAGGGAATCACCACGGTGACATCGGTCGGCTCAAACACGCGGGGCACCAGTGCCTTCGGCGTCGCGAAGCGGTGCGGTTGCGAACTCGCGCAGACCGTCGAACGGCGAGATCGCGGCATCGAATCCGATTGCGGTGCGCGCCGATTCGGGGCTGGCCACCACGTGCCGGACGTCGCCGGAGCGATACTGTCCGGTCACCTCGGGCGCCGGCCCTGCGCAGGCCTGGGACAGTGCGGTGGCGACCTCGCCGATGGTGATCGGATGACCCGAGGACACATTGAGTGCAGTGAATCCGGGCAGGGCGGCTGCGATGGACAGTACGTTCGCCGCGGCGACGTCGGACACGTGCACGAAATCACGTGCCTGCAATCCGTCCTCGTACACCTGTGGTGGGCGCCCGGCTTCGAGCGAGGATCGGAACATCGCTGCGACGCCGGAGTACGGAGTGTTGCGTGGCATGTTCGGTCCGTAGACGTTGTGGTACCGAAGCGCGGTCACCGAGCCGCCGGTGGCGAGGGACCAGGCGAGTGCGTAGTTTTCCTGCGCAAGCTTGCTCGCGGCGTAGGTGCTTCGTGGTTGCAACGCCGAATCCTCTTTCACCAGAGCCCAATCGAGGGTGCCTCCGGTGTTCGGGTCGGTGTTGTCGAAGCGGCCTTCGTCGAGATCGGCGCGCGTGCGCGGACCGGGCACCACCGTTTCGCCCGCAGCATTGATGTACCGCCCCTCGCCGTAGACGACCATCGAGGACGCCAATACCAAGCGAGTGCAACCCGCTTCGGCCATTGCCGAGAGCAGCACGGCGGTGCCGAAATCGTTATGGCTTGCGTAGGCGGGTGCGTCCGCGGCGTCGACGCCTGCGCCGACGACGGCAGCCTGGTGGCACACGGCGTCGACTCCGGCGAGCACATCCACAAGTGAGTCGTGGTCACGGACGTCGACCCTCTCGATACCCGGGATCGGTCGATCGCTTCCGTGCGCGGAGGGAAGAAATGCGTCGATCGCGACGACGTCGTAACTGGGTTGGAGTGCGCCGAGGATGTGTCCACCGATGAATCCGGCTGCCCCGGTCAGCAGGACGCGAGTCATGGCAGCTCGATCGGAAGGTCGACGCCCTCGTGCACGCGGCACGATTCGCAAGGCCCCATCAGTGCAGAGCTGATAGCGGATCGAACCAAGGCCTTCAGTGGTTCGATGTTCTTCTGGAATTCGGCGAACACGTCGACTGCTCGAACTCCCTGCCCTGCCTCGATCCCCGCATCGAGGTCGGTCACGAGAGCGATGGGTGTGTAACACAATTCGAGTTCTCGGGCCAGTACCGCCTCGGGATGTCCGGTCATGTTGACCAGTGTCCACCCTTGACGGGCATACCACTGACTCTCGGCGCGGGTGGAGAATCGAGGACCCTCCACGACAACCATCGTGCCGCCGTCGACAGTGCCGGGCTGCAGCGCCGCGGCGCGTAGATCGGCGCAGTACGGATCGGCGAATTCGACGTGGACTCCGCCGTTGTCGAAGTAGGTCTGCGGACGCCTGCTCGTGCGATCGACGAGTTGGTCGGGAATCACCACTGTTCCGGGCCCGTATTCGGGGAGAAGGCTGCCGACGGCACACGGGGCGAAGATGCGCTGCACGCCGAGCATGCGCAGGGCCCACATGTTGGCGCGGTAAGGCACCCTGTGTGGGGAGTACTCGTGCTGAGCTCCGTGCCTCGGAAGAAATGCGACGGTGCGGCCGTTTATGTCGCCGATCGTGATGGGCCCGCTCGTCGAACCGTACGGCGTGTCGATCGTGACCGACTGCGCGTCTTGCCCGAAGAACGAGTAGAAGCCGCTACCACCGATGACCGCGATGTCGGCTCGGTGCGAAGTTGTTGTCGGTGTTGATGTCATTGATTCATTTCCGTCCTCGGTATGCTGAGCCCATCGATGTTCGAGATTTCCACGTGGATCGCAACGTTAGGTGAACGCTATCCGGTACTGGAGAGAATCTATCGCGGCTGTCCTCGCCGTTGCGCTCGTCGCAGTGGCATTCGTGGTCCCGTACCTGGACAACGAGCTGATCACGCCGATCATCAACCGCACCCCGCAACAGGTCCGTGATTTCGCCGACGCCGCACCGCTTTTCGGCTTCCGTGAGCTTCACCTCGGCTGGGGCACCCCGTTCGCGATTCTCATCGCGATCGCGGGCGTCCTGTGGGGACCGGAGATTGCGCGCAGACTGTCGTGGCGGAAGCTGCTTCCGCTCACCTGGGGTGTGTCGCTGGCGTGGACGATGGCGCTGGCCATGGTCGACGGCTGGCGACGCGGATTCTCGACGCGGTTGTCCTCCACCGACGAGTATCTCCACGAAGTCCCCGACATCACCGATATACCGGCGACGCTGCAGGGTTTCTCCGAACGCATCCTCGATTACCAGGCCGACTCGTGGACGACGCATGTGTCCGGCCATCCGCCGGGCGCGCTGCTGACGTTCGTGTGGCTGGATCGGCTCGGGCTCAGTGGCGGTGCGTGGGCGGCATGGTTGTGCGTTCTCGTCGGTACCAGCGCCGCTATGGCGCTCATGGTGACCGTCCGTGCTCTCGGTGACGAGACGATGGCGCGTCGTGCAGCTCCGTTCGTGGCGCTCGCTCCGGCAGCTGTCTGGATCGCCGTGTCTGCCGACGCGTTCTACGCCGGCGTGGTGGCCTGGGGCATTGCGTTGCTCGCACTCTCGATGCCGAAGAACCGATGGCCTGTATCGCTTGCCGCTGGTGTACTTCTGGGCTTCGGTGTCTATCTCAATTACGGCCTCGGGTTGATGGCGCTCCCGGCGGTGGCGGTGCTTGTCGCCGGGCGCGCGGTGCGCCCGGCCGTGTGGTCGCTTCTCGGTGCGCTCGCGGGTGCCCTCGTCGTGGCGGCGATCTTCACCGCCTACGGTTTCTGGTGGTTCGACGGCTACGAGCTCGTGCAGGAACGCTACTACCAGGGCATCGCGACGGACCGGCCGTTCGCGTATTGGGGTTGGGCCAACTTCGCGGCATTGTTCTGCGCGCTCGGGATTGCCGTTCCTGCTGCGTTTCCGCGCATCTTCACTCGGGTGCAGCCGATCAATCTTCTGGTCATCGCCGGGCTTGCGGCCGTGGTGATGGCAGACCTGAGTCAGCTGAGCAAAGCCGAAACCGAGCGCATCTGGCTGCCGTTCGCCATGTGGATGCTGCTGGCGCCCGCAGTGCTTCCGCAACGCACGCACCGGTTCTGGTTGGGATTGCAGGTGCTCGGGGCACTTGCAGTCAACCATGTGCTCTTCACCAACTGGTGATGCGCTGCGCGGGCGGTTAAGCACACTCCAACCGTGCGAAGAACCGTCCGTGGATCGGTGCGATATCGACGACGGCGAGACCGGCGGCGTGGGCGATGGCATAGGTTGCGTTGGCGCTGACGCTCGCCCAGGCGAACCAATCACCCACCATCGTGTCGGTCTCCCAACGAACTGTCTGGGGTTGCACTTCGGCGGCACCGGGCGCGTGGACCTCGGCGATGACTGCGCCGTCGGGTCGAATGAGCTCCGCGGCTCGGCGAAGCAACCTGACCGGGTCGCCGCCGATGCCGATGTTGCCGTCGGCCAGCAGGACGCACGCCCAGTCACCGGCATTGGGTAGAGGCTCGAACAGGTCGCGAAGTACCGCCCGTCCGCCGCGTCCGACGGTCAGATCGACGGCCTTCTTCGAGGTGTCGACGCCGAGCGCGGAGATGCCGCGTCGCGCCAGGCCCTCGGTGAGTCGACCGGGCCCACAGCCGAGGTCGAGAGTGGGGCCGTTGCAGTGGCCGATCATCCGGCCGTCGGCGATTCGGTCTTCGGTGCTCGACGCCGGCCCGCCCATCCAGCGCGCAGTCGGTAGCGGCTCACGAGTTCCGTCCGAGTGCCCCATCCAACAGGGCAGCCCGCAGGAGGCCCGGTTGAACAGTTCGTCCGCCGTTACTCTCACGTCGCTCTCCTGGTCGAGGTCTGTGCGATACGGATCGCGTACGCCAGTGCGCTGATTCCGAACAGCACTGCTGTCAGTACCAGCCAGCGACCGAGATAAGGTTCCTGCGTCAATCCGGTTGCTGTAGTAAATGTTTCGGATCCTTGCTGAATGATTCCTGGGAAGAACAGGACGAACGTCAGCGCCGTGCCCATGAGCGGGATGCGGATGTAGTTGAGCGGGGAGATGCGCCAGGTGAGCGCGGGAGCCCGTCCGCGCATCGCGTCCAGTCCGGCAGTGAGCGAGCGGTCGGCGAGCGAATACAGGGGAAAAAGAAGAAGGTCGTGAACGACGAGGGCACCGGCGAACCACACTGCAATCGATTGCCACCAGACGTTCCGATTCCAGAACGTCGCTATGCCTGCCACGTAGACCACGTACCCCACCAGCGCCAACGCGAAACACACTGCAAGGAGGTGCAGGGGACGGGCGCCGTAGATGCGGGTGAACGCTGCCATCACGCGCCCCTGAATTCGATTGCCTTCACCCATTTGGTGTTGTGCACTCCGGGCATCGCCGGGACTATGATGCGTGCGGGGTACCCATGGTCGGGCGAGAGGTCGACACCGTTGACCTGAAGTGCCAGCATCGAATCGGCGTCGAGGACCTGGTTGGCCTGCAGTGTGGCCTGACGGAAGGGCCCATTCTCCTCGATCGAGGTAACCTGCGCCGACCGAAGGTTCTCGATGCCTGCTGCCGACGCGAGGTCACGTAACCGGACGCCTGTCCAGCGCTGAACCGTCGACCATCCTTCGACGCAGGCAATGGGTAGATCGGCGGTGTGTTGCTCCATCCGTAGGAGGGCATCTCTGGTGAATGTCATCGCGCTCGCACCTCCCGTCAGTTCGAGGGTCCAGCTCGCGCCCGTGTTGTCCTCGGTGATTCGGGCTGCGGAGGCTGTGCGGTTGATCTGGAAATCGTTGGGTCCGTCTCCGTACGACCGGCCGCGGGGAAGCAGGATCGCGGTGTTGCGGAGAAACCCGCCGGTGGTCTGCCCTACGGTGAGGGCTGCGACGAACAGTGCGCCGCCGCCGACGAGCGCGAGGGCTCCGCGCCTGCTGATCGTGGGATCGGTGGGGTTCTCGGCGATGAGGTCGGAACCGTCGGGATCGACTTCCTGCTCGGTCTGCTTGTCTTTCAGTACCTGGATGAATGAGCGGGAGCGGAGGGTGCGAAACATCAATGGTGTCTTGATGATCGCGTGTGAGACGAATCCGGCGATGAAGATCCATGCGCCCCAGTAGTGGGCGGTGTAGAAGCTGAAGCCGAAGATGTAGTCGTACTGGATGTTGAGAACTCCGGTGACGATCTCGAACAGGATCCCGCCGACGAGCGCGAGTAGGGAAAGCCGTTCGAGTGCTTGAGAAACCGAGCGGATCGGAGGCGTCACGAACAGCTTGGGTATGACTGACCACAGCTTGGCCAACACGATCGGAACCAGAATCAATCCGAGGCCGACGTGCAGACCCTGGGTGAGGCGGTACAACCACGATGGGTTGGTGGGCCAGTCGAAGTAGGGGAGCCGCAGCCAGCCGACATCTGTCGGAAGGGCTTGGCCGAATTGTGGGCCATACGCTATGTAGGAGGCAAGCCCGGTGAGGATGACGATGGGCAGGCCGGCGAGCAATACGGCGCCGAAGATCGAGGTGAGCCAGGGACCTCGGAGCGGACTACGAAACCGTCCGCGCGAGGCCGCCATGTGCGGTGACCTCGCGCGGACGGTTTCGTCGGTCATTACGCGGTAGCGACAGTGATGGTCGCAACGCCCACGAGCAGGCCGGGGGTGACAGCGTCGGTCTTGAACGTGTCGTTCAGCAGGCCGGCGGCGGTCTCAGAGATCTTGACCTCGGTGCCCTGCAGAATGGCCGTGTTGTTCGGGCCGGTTGCCAACGGCTGCAATGTGCTGCCGTCGAGGTCGAAGAGGACTGCGTCTTCGGCAGCAACGTCACCGTTGACCGTGACGGTTCCGGTGAGAACCGAGGTGCCCGGATCGATGTCGAAGTCGGTGAGCTCGACGACGGTCTCACCGGCGGTCAGCGACAAGCCGCTGCCATCGTGCATGATCTCGCCCTGAACGTAGGGGTCGACTGTGCCCGGCTCCCAGTACTTGACGTCTCCACCGGTGATCGGGAAGACGATGGATCCGTCTGCCAGAGTGGCGGTTCCGACGACTCCGGGCGTGAGGCCCAGGGTGGTCAGGGCGCCGGTGAAGCCTGCGTCGAGTGCGACAGCGGTGCTGACACCCTTGCTGAGGTCATCGACCTCGGCGGCTGGTTCCGGCATTGCCTCGGTGGTCTCGGCGGCAGCGGCCGAGGTGGTGCTGGAATCGGTGCTGGATGAGTCGTCACTCGAGCATGCTGCGAGAGGTACGAGAGTCATTGCGCCGATGGCTGTGGCTGCCATAACTTTACGGATCGAGATCATGTGAGGATCTACCTTTCGTTGGCTCAAAGTGTTGAGCGTTGTAGGTAATTCGCCGCAGGGTCCGTTGCGGATGGGTCCGATCTGGGTCCGGCCCGTGGTTCCGCATGCCGAACCGTTGAAATCTCGTATGCGGGCCTCCCGACCCGGCACGAACAGCGCGACAAATCACCTTGGTAGGCAAATGTTCTCACGGAAAAACATGGAAATATGGGAAGAATGTCCGATCCGAACATTCGTAGTAGGCCCGAGTCGTGTTCGATACGTGACCGTTGCCGCACCGTTACCTAATGCCCTTCAGTGCCGTGAATTTTGCTCCACTTTTGCTCCGACTGGGCGGGATTCCGTCGATTCGGAGCGAAAATGGAGCAAAATTCACGGTATGCCACACAAGAGCCAAGTCCGCGACGTCGCCGAGCTGAAGTCCGCACTGCGTAGCCCGCTCGTAGTGCTCGATGTTCGCTGGGCGCTGGGCGATTCGGACGGTCGACGGCACTATCGCGACGCACATATCCCGGGCGCGGTGTTCGTCGACCTCGAAAACGAACTCGCCGAGCCCGGTTCCCCTGACCAGGGCAGGCATCCTCTGCCCTCCATCGAGAGGTTTCAAGCGGCCGCACGGCGCTGGGGCGTCACCACCGGTGTGCCCGTCGTCGTCTACGACAACACCGGCAACCTCGCCGCGGCGAGGGCGTGGTGGTTGCTGAAGTGGGCCGGCTTCGGCGACGTAACCCTGCTCGACGGCGGTCTGGCAGCCTGGATCGCCGCAGGTAACGACACGTCCGCGGGCGAGGAGGTCGCGTCGGCGCCAGGAGATGTCCAGCTCAGCGCGGGACACCTGCCTACGCTTACGGCCGAGGAAGCAGCTGCACTCGCGGAGTCCGGAACGCTGCTCGACGCGCGGGCCGCCGAACGGTACTCGGGCGAGTCCGAGCCGGTGGATCCGCGCGCCGGCCACATCCCCGGTGCGATCAGTGCTCCGACCAGCGCCAACCTCGACGCGGACGGGCGATTCCTGACGGCGGAAGCGATCCGCGAACGGTTCGGCGGGGTGAAGCCGCAGGTCGGGGTGTACTGCGGTTCGGGTATTACGGCCGCCCATCAGGTGGCCGCGCTGGCCATCGCCGGGATAGATGCCGCCCTCTATCCGGGGTCGTGGTCACAGTGGTCAGGCGATCCGGCTCGTCCGGTGGCGACGGGTATGTGACCCGTCCACTCAGCGCAGCACCAGGTCCGCGGCCCTTTCGCCGATCAGCACGCTCGGCGCGTGCGTGTGGCCGCGGATGATCGTCGGCATGATCGACGCGTCCGCGACCCGTAGGTTGTCGACGCCACGGACCCGCAGATCCGGGGTGACGACGCTCGCGCTGTCGTTGCCCATCCGGCAGGTGCTCACGGGGTGGTAGAGGGTGTGTGCGTTCTGCTCGAGGGCTTCGGTCAGCAGGTCCTCGGTCGAGATGTCTGCTTGTACGCGTGGTCGGACGAGAGTGCCGAGCAAGTTCTCGAGGGAGGGTTGCGAGGCGATGTTCAGGCATGCCCGCAAGCCCTCGATCATCGCGCGCCGATCGGCGCCGTCGGCATCGCTGAGGTAGCGGGGTTCGATGACGGCTTTGGCCAGCGGGTCTGCGGAACGAAGACCGATCTCGCCGCGGCTCACCGGTTTGAGCAGCACTGCCCCGATGACGGCGGCGTGGGCGTCCGGCGCGATGAGTCCCTCGTCGAAGAACGGGGCGGGGGCGTAGATGAGCTCGACGTCGGGGAACGGTACTTCGTCTCGACTCTTGATGAATCCGTAGGCTTCGGCGACGTTCGAGGTGAGCATGCCGCGTCGGCGAGCCAGGTAGTTGGCGAGCTGCGGGATTTTCTCGGCGTAGAACAGCGAATCGGATTCGGTTTTCCAGCCGATGAGCGCGCATAGGTGATCGGTCAGGTTCTTGCCGACCTCCGGTGCGTGGTGCTGCACGGCAATCCCGTGTGCGGCCAGTTGTGAGCGGTCGCCGATGCCCGAGAGCATCAGCAATTGTGGCGTATTGATCGCGCCTCCGGCGAGAATCACTTCCTTGGCGGCCCGGATGGTGTGGGTGATCCCGTCCTTGGTGTATTCGACGCCGACGGCGGCGGATCCTTCGAAGACGACGCGCGTTGCGTGGGCTTCGGTGAGGATGGTCAGGTTGGCCCGCTTGCGGATCGGTGCGAGGTACGCGTCGGCAGTGCTCCAGCGGGCGCCGCGTTTCTGGTTGACCATGGTTTGTGAGAAGCCCTTGGGCTCGGCACGATTGGCGGCTTCGACGGAGTATCCGGCTTCCTGGACGGCATCGAGGAAGGATGCGGTCAGCGGGCGGGGACTGCGCTGGTTCGACACGATCAATGGTCCGCTGGTGCCCGCATCGAGTTCCTTTGTCGCTTCGATGCTTTCGATCTTGCGGAAGTACGGTACGACGTTCTCGAACGACCACGAGGAGTCCGATAATGATGCCCACTCGTCGTAGTCGGCTGCGAACCCGCGGACCCACATCATTGCGTTCATCGACGAAGATCCGCCGAGCATCTTGCCGCGGGGCCAATAGATGCTGCGGTCCCGCAGTTCGCTCTGAGGTTCGGTGTCGTAGTTCCAGTCCACGTCACTGCGGAACAGTTTGGAGAAGGCCGCGGGGATGTGGGCGAACTTGTTCTTGTCTTTCGGGCCCGCCTCGAGCACCACGACGGTGTGGCGCGGGTCGGCGCTGAGCCGATTGGCGAGTACTGCCCCGGAGGATCCGGCGCCGACTACTACGTAATCGGCGATGGCTGGTTGTGACATGAAAGAAGTACCTTTGTCTCTAGCCGCGCAGAGCGGAGGCGAAGATGGCAGGAAGCTTTGCCCAGGAAGGCTTTCCGGCGAATCCGGTCAACAGTCGGCCGGTGGTCGCGGCCGTTCGGTTGTCGACGAACCATGGTGGCTTGGGGGAGATCGACCATTCGCCGTTGATCAGCGAGCGAGGAGATGGACGGAAAGGTCCGCGCACTACCGTGCGTTCGGCACCGTCGATGAGCAGCGCGTTGTGGACGATGCCGATTCCGCTCTGGACGTCGTCGATCGTGTGGCCCGGGAACGCGCCCCACGACGCGGCGGCGGTGAGGAATCCGACGCCGGTCCAGGCGTTCACGGCGATCGTGCCGTAGTTCAGTTCGGCCAGCATCGAGTCGAACTTCTCGCCCAGCCGTTCGATCGTCTTGGGGTGGGCGATGATGTTGACTCCCAGGGTGCCGATGAACTTCTCGTTGACGGTGGCTACTGCCCTCGAGGCGAATTGATCTCCGTCGTAGGGGAGTTCGATGACGCCGAGTACTGGTGCGAAGTACTCGGTCTCCAGCAGTGACGCTTCTTTGCCGGGGTCGATGTCGTCGATCAGGACGCGTCCGCCGGAGAGTCGCGAGGCCTTTGGGTAGTTCTCCAGGGCGCCGGCTACGCGAGTGTCGCTGCCGGGATAGTACGCGCGACGGGAAGGTGCGGAGCCGAGTGCCGTGCGGAGTGCGGCGAGGAACTGGTCGCGCTGGCTCCAGTTGGAGGACAGTACGACCACCTGTGATGCGATGCAATTGTATCCACCGTTGTGCAGGCGTTGCGTGGCAACGTGGTCGGCCTGAAATTTGATGTCGGCTGTGCTCCACTCGCCGGGGAGAACGATGGTCGGGGAGACACCGCCCAGCTCGCTCGTCATCGGTTTGGTCAGTTTCGGGTCATTGCCGGCTTTGCGTTCGGCGCCGGTCTGTCCGGGCCCGAAGACGATGGCGTCGTGGGTGATCGAGCTACCGGTCATGTGAACGTGATCGACCAGGTCGTGGTTGACCAGGTAAGTGCCCGCCTCGGCTCCACCGGTGAGCAAGCGGACGGCACCGACGTCGATCAGCGGCCGAAGGACTTTTCTCAGCACCGGCAGCAACGGGTCGGTGATCGGGTTGAGCTTGAGCGCGACGACGCGATTGTGGGCGAAGAGTTCGTACAGTGTGTCCAGCGGCGCGATGGACATGATGTTGCCGGCACCGAGGACGACGCCGATGCCGTTGGTGTGCGCGGGATCGCATTGGGCCAGGCCTGCGGTGCGTTTTGCGGTATCGGCGTCGATCCCCGGTTTCAGCCACACATCGGCGCTGAATCCGTTGAGCAGTAGCGAGTCGAAGATGCTCAGCGGCAGTACCTGGACCGTGGTGCGTCCGCCGGGTGCGGAACCGAAGTGTGCCTGGGCGAGCGGGCTGGCGCCGGATTCGAGGGCTGCCAGAGTGTGCGCGAGGGTGGCTGCGCCGCTGACGAATGCGTAGGGCCCGGAGATCCATTCCTCCCCGACGAGTGACGACGACGGGTCGAGGCCCTTGATCGAGCACGCGGCGGTGACCCACTCGGCGCCGTGCGCGACGGTCAGATCTCGTACGTGTTCGAGGAGTGCCCGACGTGCTGCCAATGTCAGGGTCGCCCACTTCTGCTCACCTACGCTCAACTCCTCGAGTGCGGCGTCGACCAGGCGGTGCGTCTCGTCTTCGGGGCTGAGCGCAATGTGCAGGTCGGGTTCGATTCGATCGGGCAAGGGGTGGCTCTTCTCTTTACTCGGGGTGCGCGTAGGTCCACTTCTGCTGTGATTGTCGTCTCATTCGGCCGCGAGCGCTATAGGCCCCCGCTCTCCAAGTCGGTCACATAGTTGTGCGGCTGCACAAACAAGGGCCGAGGGGCGGCGCTACGCTTCGACCATGGCAACCAGTACTCCGACCACCGTGCTCGCGTCGACCGACCTCGCTGCGCCATTGCTCGACGCGACGGAGATGCTGGCCGAGACGTTGGTCCACCGCATACTCGACGCCGAGCACGGATATCTCGAGGCCTCGCTGTTGACCGAGGACGAGTTGCGCAGTGCTTGCCGGGAGAATCTGCGCGCGATGATCGGATGCCTGGCCGGTCACGGTGCACCGGACCTGTCTTCGGCACATGCGACGGGTCGGTTGAAGGCCGAGCAGGGTGTCCCGCTCGCCGCGTTGCTGCACGCGTTTCGGCTGGGCGGTCGACTCATCTGGGAAGAGTTGATGAATCGGTCCGATGGAGAACCGTCACGAGCCCTGCTCGAGATGGCGGCTCAGGTTTGGGCGCTCGTCGACGTCTGTTCCGACGCTGCCGCGGAGGCGTACCGCTCGACGGTGGACACACTGTCCGAGCAGGACGCGGAATCCCGACGGCGGCTGGTGCGGGCACTGTTCGGCGATCATGTCTCGAACCCGGCTGCCGTTGCCGACGCGGTGCGAACCTTCCGAATTCCCGATCACGGATCGTTCGTCGTCGTCTCCGCGGACTCACGTGATGTCGAACTGTCGACGCGGGGCATCGGTGCGGTGTGGGACTCCGAAGTCGACGGCACTCTCGGCCTGCTGTTTGCGGCGTCGGATGCGCTGCTCGACGAGGTTCTGGTCGGTATCGACAACAGTGTCACCGATGCGGGCAGTGCGGCGATCGGGGTCAGTGCCGGATTCTCGTCACCGGCGGGAATGCCACTGGCCGTCGAGCAGGCCAGGTTGGCGCGGACCTGTGCGCGCGTGGACGGCAGCGTGTCGACGCGGTTCGACGCGGTTCCGGTGCCCTTGTTGCTGGCTCGGCATCCGGACAGTGCTCGGGCGGCTACCCGGCAGATCCTCGGCCGGCTGCTCGACCTTCCCGACGAGGAGCGGGAGAGCCTGCTGACGACCCTGGATGCGTGGTTCGGCTCCAAAGGGTCGACCAGCGTGGCCGCGTCGCGGTTGCATTACCACCGCAACACCGTGCTGTATCGGTTGCGGAGGATCGGCGAGCTGACCGGTCGGGACTTTCTCGACCCGATTCAGTGCTCGGAACTGTACGTAGGTCTGCGTGCCTATCAGTTGTCGGCCGCGAATCTCAGCGGTGTTCCGTGAGTTACTGGTTGCTCGCGATGACGACGTCGAGAATTCCGGCACCGAGTGGGACCGGACCACAGGGTGGGACGATTACGGCGGACGGGTCGAGGGCGGCGAGGACGAGCCCGATGGCGGTCGGATCGTAGGTGAAGGTGAAGTGCGCGACATTGTTCTGCGGGCAGACGTCCTGGATCACGATGTTGGTGGCACCGGGGTCGCGAAGCAGCGCATTGGTGTAGGGCTGGATCGTCTCGTCGACACGTGTGGCGATGTTGGTGTACTCGACGCCGGGGACGGTGTCGCCGCCTGCATTGAGTTGGTTCAGAAAGTTCGAGCCCTGTAGTAGCTCGACGAGTGCCGGCCCGAACTCACCGGCGACGAGTGTCGTTCCGCCCGGAACTGCTTGCAGTACAGGGGAGGTGCCGTACACGGTGCCGCCGTAGGTAGGTGAGGCGATACCGATCCACTTGTCCACCACGGCGTCCCCGGCTAGGCGGTTGGTGTAGTAGCGGGTGACCGCGGCGCCTTGGGAGTAGCCGACGAGGTTCACCGAAGTTGCACCCGTCGAGGCGAGTACCGACTCGGTGAACTCTTTCAAATGTTTTGCGCTCGCGGCGATGTCGCTGAAGCCGTAGCTCGTTCCGTCCGGCGAGGCACCGTAGTTCAACGCGTACGCGCAGTATCCCGCCGCTTTCAGTACTGGGCCGAGGCCGGCCCAGTCGGCGTACACCGTGGCGTCGGTTCCGTGGACCAGGATCACCGGTTCCGAGTGTTCCTGCGTAGGAACACATTCGCGATTGTTGACCCCCGATGGGGCAGCTTCGGGATTCTCCGCGGAGTATCTGATCGCATCAGCGTGATTGGATTGCCCTGGTCCCGGTGTCATCGGGATCACCGGCGCAGCCGACGCGACTCCCATTCCCACTACGGAGCAGGCAACACATGCAGCGCTGAAGCTCAGCGCGAGACAAAATTTCATGCCACACCTCGACTTTGGTTACTCCCCTTCTGGATGCTATGCCCAATTGTGTGTCATGTCCCAAAAGAAGGAGCTAGTTGATGGGATGATTCACAACCGTAACCTCGATCAGGAAATTCGGCTCGCTTTGATCCAGTCGACACTCATCGTTTGCGGGAACGATGTCGAGGCAGGGACTTTGCCGACCCAGTTGTTGCCGACTGCCACATTGAGAAGCACGTAGTGCGGGAATGCCCCCGAGAACGGAGTCCAGTTGCCGCCCTTCGCTTCGTATTGGGCCTTGGTCAGCGAGTACTTGGCCACCCCGTCGATAAACCAGGTGATTCTGTCGGTCAACCAGTCGACGCGGTAGGTGTGAAACGCGTCGGACAGAGGAGCGGTATCGCCGCCGGCTTTGATGTCCACCGAAGAATTGCTGCGCGATGGACCATGCAGATTGAAAGACGGGCCATTGGTTCCCGGAATTTCTACTATGTCGATTTCACCCTGTCGCGGCCAATCGTATTCATGTCCCGGTTCCAATCCCAATAACCAGAATGCCGGAAGTAAACCAGCGGCTCTTGGCATCTTTATGGAGGCTTCTATTCGAACTGGCGGGGTTACGGATTGTTTCCCGAAACTCACGACGCGTGCGCTCGTGATGTTGTCGGGTGCACGCACCCCGTCCGGTGGAGTCTCCCGTCGAGCGGTGATCTGCAGGGCGCCGTTGCTCATCGACGCGTTGGATGTCGAGTTGGTGTAGTACTGCTGCTCACCGGAACTTGCACCCCACCTACCGGTTTGGAATGTCCACTTGCTGCTGTCGACGGCTCCGCTTCCGTTGAACGCGTCCTCCCACAGCACTCCACCTTGTACCGGCGGTGCGGGAGGGGGAGTGGTCGTGGTCGGAACCGGTGCAGTCGGGGTGGGAGTCGGAGTAGGAGTGGGGGCAGGGGGCGCCCCGGGTGTCCACATCAAAGCGGACAACAACAATGCAATCCAGTTCATGCTCTATTCCTGTCATGGCAATTGTCGGGGGAAACAACAAGCACGTCAGAAGGTTTAGCACGAAGGAGTCGATATCAACGAGATGAATGGGAAAACAGAATAAATACGTGATTCAGGGGATATCGTCCGTAGATTTTTCGGACGGAAATCATGTTTATCGAACCGAAATCAGGTTTTATCCTGTTTGGGTTGTGGTCGCACTTGAGCCGGTGACGGGAATCGAACCCGCCTCTCAACCTTGGGAAGGTCGCATTCTACCAATGAACTACACCGGCTTGGCGGCCCTGAGGCCACGCGGACACACTCTAGCAGCCGCCGTGGGCAGTCAGAACTCGATGGTTCGGCGTGCTCGACATACGGCCACCGCCGAACCCCGGCGGTGGGCGCGATAGCCTGCGGGGTGTGCTGCTCTCCGACCGCGATATCCGTACCGAAGTGTCCACCGGCAACTTGGGGATCGAGCCGTTCGACGACTCGATGATTCAGCCCTCGAGTGTCGATGTACGTCTCGACAAGCTCTTCCGCGTGTTCAACAACACTCGATACACCCATATCGATCCGTCGAAGCAGCAGGACGAGCTGACCACGTTGGTCGAACCCGCCGAGGGTGAGCCGTTCGTCTTGCATCCCGGAGAATTCGTGCTCGGCTCGACGCTCGAGCTGACGACCTTTCCCGACTACCTGGCGGGGCGACTCGAAGGCAAGAGTTCGCTCGGTCGCCTCGGCTTGCTGACGCACTCGACGGCCGGATTCATCGACCCGGGTTTCAGCGGCCACATCACCCTCGAGCTGTCCAACGTGGCGAACCTCCCGATCACGCTCTGGCCCGGCATGAAAATCGGCCAGCTGTGCTTGTTCCGGTTGTCCAGCCCGGCCGAGCATCCGTACGGCAGCGCGGCGACCGGCTCGAAGTACCAGGGGCAACGCGGCCCGACACCGTCGAAGGCGTACCTGAACTTCGTCCAGTCACCGGTCGACTGATCCGAGTTGTCCGGCACACTGGCGGACATGGCTTCGATACAGACCGAGCGCGAGGACAAATACGACGCGACCTCGGACTTCGTATTTCCCTCGCTCACCGAACTGATCCCGAAGGGTGGAGCGATCGACGTATCGGAGGTGGAGCTGATCAGTACCTACTTCGACACACCCGATCTCGATCTACTCCGGCGCGGCATCACGTTGCGACGTCGGCGCGGAGACACCGACACGGGTTGGCACGCGAAAGTGCCCGCTGACAAGGCACGCACCGAGATCCGGTTGCCGCTCGGTAGCGGTGAAGACCTGCAGGTCCCGGAAGAGCTCGCGAGCATGCTGGTTGGGGTCGCCCTGGGGAAGCCTTTGTCCCCTGTTGCCACCCTGACATCGAGGCGTCGACGGCATGTATTCACTGCCTCGGACGGATCCGTCCTCGTCGAACTCGCCGACGATTCGGTCGGCGTCCACGCCGAAGGCATCCCCGACCACCGATGGCGCGAGCTGGAAGTCGAGTTGGGTGCGGCGGGGTCGGAAGCGACGTTGAAGCGTTTCGGTAAGGCGCTGCTCACCGCCGGGGCTCAGCGCGGGGTACACCCGTCGAAGCTGCATCGTGCGTTGGCGGTGAACCTGGACACGACGCAGGTGCCGGCGCTCGGGGTCCTGGCGGCATACCTCGACGAGCAGGCGCAGGCCATCTTCGCCGGCGATGTGTATCTGCGTCGGGGACTCGATCCGATCCATTCCACGCGCGTTGCGATCCGACGCTACCGGAGCACGCTGCATGTGTTCGGTGCCCTGTTCGACGAGGATGTGGCCTCGATTCTGGAGTCCGAGTTGGCCTGGTATGCAGGACTTCTCGGTGAGGTCAGGGACAGACAAGTGCTGCGCGTCCGCTTGTCCGACGCGGTTCACAAGCTGCCGCCGGAGCTGGTTCTTGGCCCGGTTGCCGCGCGTATCGAGAACGATCTGTTGGCCGAACAGATCCGCCACCGAGGCATCATCGCGACGGAGTTGGACGGGGAGCGTTACCGCACCCTGTTGACGAGTCTCGGCAGCCTCTCGCGGGCATTCCCGGCAGCGGTCGGGGCCGCCGACGTCGACGCCGATGAACTCGATCGGCTCGCCCGCAAGGCCGGCCGTAAGGTACGCAGACGCGTCGCCGCAGCAGTAGCCGGGGGCGACGACGTGGCCCTGCACGGGGCCCGCAAGGCGGGAAAACGTGCCAGGTATGCCGCCGAGTTGATCGTTTCGATCGTCGGGAAGAAGGAAGCGAAGGCTCGGATCGAGCGATACAAGGCGGTCCAGGAAGTGCTCGGCGAGCATCAGGACGCAGTCGTCGCTGCACAGAAGCTGCTCGACCTCGGACGGAAGGCGGGGGTGACTCCGGGGGAGAACGGCTTTACCTTCGGTGTGCTCTATGCCCAGGAGGTCGCGGCGGCCGAAGCTGCTCGGGCCGAAGTGTCGAGAATTGATGTCTGAACAGCTAACGAAAAACCGGAAGGCGACTGTATTCTTAGCCACAAAACCTTTCGAGTAATAGAAATTTTCGGGGTAAACGGGAAGGGGGGAAGTCTGTCGTGCGTATCGCTCTCGGCGTGCATGTCAGTACCCTCGAGGTGACGGCTTCCCTGGTCGACGCCGATCTACCCGAGCTGGGCCCGGTAGCTACCCGCGTCGTGTCGGTAGAAGCGGTGCCCGACGGTATCGGCCAGGCCGTTGCCACAGCATTGGCGTCGACCAGGATTCAGGCACGGCAGAGCGGTCTCACGCTCACCGGGGCTGCCGTCGTCTGCGAGAACGCGATGCAGTGCCAGATCGTCATCGACGCGGTCGCTGCGTCGAAGGCACAACCGCTTGTCGTCGTCGACATCTTCGATTCCCACCTCGTCGACGGGCTACCACCCGATGTCGCTGCAGCCTTGCTGGTCGGCGTGCTGGATCCGGTGAGTCCGACCGAGAGCACCGTGGCGGCGTCCGGTCCTCGTCGCGGGATCTGGCAGGTCGCCGCGGCCGGAGCCCTGATGTTGGCGGCACTCGGGGGAGTCAGCGCGTTGGCGATGACGGTGGACCCTGCGGTGGACAACAAAACGGTCACCCCCGCAGACTCGGTCGACACGCCGTACGCGACGTCGATTCCGAAAGCAGACGATTCGATGCCTTCGGCAGTGGTGCCGCAGGCAGCCCCGAATCCGGTGGTGAACCCTGCTGTCAGTCCCGAATTCGTGCCGCCCGTTGGTGTTTCACGACCCCCAGCTGCCGGGACCGAACGCCCTCGGCCGAATCTCCCGCCGGCTGCGACGATCGCGCCAACCCCCGCGCCAACACTCGCCGCTACTCTTGCGCCTACGACCACGTCGGTGGTCACGCTGACATCGCCCGGGGGCGGCGTCGAACCGACGGACGTGGAACAACCGCCGGTGGAAACGTCGGACGACCCCACCTCGGAGCCCACGACCACCCCGACCACGCCCCCATCGACGGCGACGGAGGAGCCGGAAACGACTCCGGAGTAGCGGCAGCAGAAACATACTTGAAGAATCTTAGAAGGCACCTGAGCCTACCCACGGACCGATTTCACAGCTATGGTCTCTACATCTGGTCGGTCATAGTGGAGTCGAGGAAGCCATGAAAACGGTGCTTGGGGTGTCAGTGGGCTCTTCGGCCGCCCGGGCTACAGCTCTCGATACAGCGGACGACTCGGTGTGCTCGGTCAACGTTGCGCGGTCGTTCGAACCGTCCGAGCACGTCGCCGCAGCTCTCGCACTGTTGGATTCCATGGCAGAGGCACAGGATGTGGACGCCGAAGATACCGTTCTCGCCGTCCCGGACGATCCGGCGAGCCGGCCCCGGACCTCGGCGTATTCGATGCACAAGGCCGATCGATTTTTGGTCGTCTCCGAACTCGGCGCTCAGCTACGGTTCCTGCGCGGCAGCGGACAGCTCGAAGGCCTGCGCACGGTCGCGCTCTGCGACGTCGGCGCCTCGGGGACCACCGTGTCGATCGCTGATCCCTCCACCGGTCAGGTCTTCGGCTCGGAGCGCACGACTCGATTCGGTGGATCGGTGTGCGATGAGGCCGTGCGCAACTATCTACTCGCCACCTATGGTGCCGACGAACTGGTATCCGCCTCGGCACTGGACAGTCTCGGCGTCGCCATTCGGTTCGCTCGTGAGCAGTTGTCGAGCCTGCGCGTGGCGGAGGTGGCCGGACCGTTCGTCGGTGGGCCGGTTAGGTTGTGGCGCAGCTCTTTCGACGACATCGTCGACCGCTCGGTCAGATCGATCGAGGACTGGACCGCCAGTGCCATCGTCGACGCACCGCAGTCGGTCAATGCACTGGTCATGGTTGGTGGTTGCGCGCATATCCCCTCGCTTCGCCGCGTCTTCAGGCGTGATCTGAGGCTTCCGGTACTCGTGCCCGACATGCCGGAATCACTCACCGCACACGGGGCGGCGTTGCTGGCCGCCGACGCATCGCGGGCTCGCGCTCGTCGCCCACTGACGGCAGTGACGCGGATCCCCCCGGTCACGCCGTTCGAACCGGACAGACGCGACGTCGTTCCACGGCATCGCACTGCCTGACGTCGGCTGTGAACTGCCACAAGGTCACGGTCCTACGTGTACTAGCGGCGCTCGGCCCGGTATGTTGCGAGAAATGACTGGAAAAACTTCTGAGAATTTCGATCCAGCGGAGCACGTCCGTGCAATGGTGGGCCTGCACTACCGGGCGAACGACTACTACGAGGTCGGACGCGAGAAGGTCCGTGAGTACGCTCGCGCGGTTCAGGATTTCAACCAGGTGCACTGGGACGCCGACGCGGCCAAAGCTCTCGGCTACAGCGGGTTGACTGCTCCGCTGACCTTCATCTCCTTGGTCGGCACCCTCGCACAGCGTCGGTTGCTCGAAAAGATCGCGGTCGGATTCGACCTGGGTCAGATGCTGCAAACCGATCAGGTTCTCCAATTCCACCAGCCGATCGTCGCAGGCGATCAGCTGTACTGCGACGTCTCCCTCGACTCTTACAAGGAGGTCATGGGCAAAGACATGATGGTCACCAAGAACATCGTGTCCAATCAGCGCAACGAGCTCGTACAAACGACCTATACGACGCTGTTGATCGGCCGCGACGGAGATGTCGACTCCGGCATCGTCGAAGCCGCCGAAAACTTGGTGATGCACGGCGCTACGCTGTCGGCTGCTCGCGACAACGCCACCACGCACGAGGAAGAGGAGCAGGTTGAGCATCCGCCGCTCGTCCTGGTGGACCATCACCCTGCGCCTTCGGTGAAGTTCGAGGACGTCACCGTCGGAGATGCATTGCCGGAAAAGATTTTTCGCCTCACTCGTGGTGATCTCGTGAACTATGCGGGTGTTGCGGGAGATGCCAACCCGATCCACTGGAGCGATGGGTTCGCCAAGCTCGTCGACCTGAAAAATGTTCTGGCACATGGGATGCTGACGATGGGGCTCGGCGGCGGCTACATTTCGTCATGGCTGGGTGACCCAGGCGCCGTCAAGGACTACACGGTCCGGTTCACTGCACCGATTCCCGTCGACCCCCATCGCGCCGCGGAAATCCTGTTCACGGGCAAGATCAAATCGCTCGACGCGGACAGTCGTACGGCAGTGATCTCGCTGGGCGCAACCTTCGAGGGCAAGCGCATCTTCGGGCACCGGGCGACGGCCACCGTTCAACTCGCGTGATGTGAACTTGCGCGGCCGGGCGGTACCTCCCCGGCCGCGCAAGCATCTTCAGCAGCAGACATGTCGCTACGGGCTACCTCCCCGATTGTGAACCGTCGATCCGGGCATCTACCCGTTATGAAGGTCGGGGTAATAGTCAGCGCCATTGCGGCGGTCATCGGCTCGTTCATCGGCTCGGGTGCATGGATCGGCACTCCCATCGCGGAGGCGGCAGGCGGCGCGCTCAGCGCCACGTCGACGCTCGTCGCGCCCGCAGGGACCGCATTTTCGATCTGGACGGTCATCTACGTCGGATTCTTGGCGTACGCGGTATGGCAGGCGCTGCCCGGGCGAAGCGAGCGCCACCTTCCCCTCCGACTGCCGATTGCAGTGTCCATGCTGCTCAATGCCGCATGGATCCTGACCATTCAGGCGGGATTGCTGTGGCTGAGCGCGTTCGTCATCGCAGCGCTGCTCGCCGTCCTCGCCCGCGTGTTCGTCCTCCTCCAGCAGCAGCGCCCCGAGAACCGCCTGGACGCGGTCATCACGGACGGAACGATGGGCCTCTACCTCGGCTGGGTATGCGTGGCGACCATCGCGAATGTGACGGCGTGGCTCGTCGACCTCGGCGTCACCGGCGGAGCCACCTTCTGGGCAGTGGCAGTCCTGGTCGTTGCAGCGTTGGTGGCCGTCGGGTTGGCCACGTACTCTTCCGGCGCTCTCGCACCGGCTATCGGGATCGTCTGGGGATTGATGTGGATCGCGCAGGGCCGTCTCGCGGGTGACCTCATCGATGCCACCGTCGGATGGACTGCGGCGATCGCAGCATTGGTGGTGGGGATCTACACCGCCGTCATCCGCGCTTCATGATTGTGTGCACAGGCAGAATCTATGAAGCGTCGGCTTTCGACCGCCAGACCGGGACGATCCCGGTGGACGCTATCTCGGCCGCCACGTCCCGCAGCTTGCGGTTGGTGTCCACCGCCATCGACAGTTGATCGTTGCGGTCGTCGGCGCCGGCATTTTTCAGCGCCACTGCGGCGTGGTCGGCGTAGATGGAGCAGTAGTAGAGGGTCACGTCGGTGAAGAAGCCCTTATGGGCGCTGTAGAAACCCGTGACACCCAGCTCGACGCCGCCCAGGATCAGATAGAAGCTCGCGGTCGACCGGATCGACGTCTGCTCGGTCATCAGCTCTCGATACTGCACCCACCGCGGATCGTTCTCCACATCGTTGTTCACGATGGTGCCCTTGGTGGCGAGTACGGCTTTGGTGGCGGAATGGCCCGTGTGATCGGCGATCTTGGCGGCCCGGGCAATCGTTCGTTGATTGCTGGCCGCGACGATCCGTACCCGACCGTTGTCGCGAAGGGTGGTGATCGCAGCGCCGCCGCAACCCAACGTCGTGACCGCGAGGTCGACGACGCGCTGCGCCGTCGGGCCTGCTCCGGGGTGTTGCGCCAGGTCCCAGGACAGCGACGCAAATCGGTATCCGGTGTGCTCCGAATCGATGGTGTTCATGTCCAGCAGCCTCCCTACCGGTACTACCCCTCGCGAACTTCGCGCACAACATTCTTCCATTGCGTCGAAGTCAACTCGCCACGAACAGGACTATAGAGACATGGAAACGTCCGAATTCGAACAGCTACGCACGGCGGATCCCGCGACCGGCCGGCGGGATGCGACGTGCGGGATGGTCATGGGAACAGATCGGTGCACGCACAACACCGAAAGTGAGGAGACCATGTTCGAACGGTTCACCCGATCCGGCAGGGTGGCAGTCGAAGACGCACGGTACGAGGCGGTGCGTCGCGGCATGTTACTCGCCCTCCTGTAGGACGAGTCGGGTCGGCGTGGACGAGGTCCCACCTCTCGCCTGGCCCAGGCTCAGCAAGCGCATGTCGATCACTGCGGGCGCCAAAACGGTGATCGCGCACTCTCTTTCCAACGCTGCAGCTGAGAAAGCGCGACGCATTGCCTCGCGGCACCTGATGCTCGCCCTACTCGACCGCAACGGTCCCGACCCGGTGGCTGCCCTCTACGTCGCGCTTGATCATCGAATCGCGCTGTGCAGCGGTAGGTACCGGCTTCACTTTCAAAGGATCGAAATGTGTTCTTGCTCATGGGCATCTTTCCTTCGCGAGGCAGGCGATCAACGTGTCGAATGATTTTAGTCGACCCCTGCTTCAACTGCAGGGAACCGGAATAGTGCACACGGGTAACGCAATCTTCGGACCGGGGAATGCGGTCGGTCGGTGTGTGTCACCGGTCATGCACTCGTGGTGGAATGAACGGAATCTCGCCTGTGTTGGTAGTACGTTGATGGACAAAGAGTTTCGCCGATGATTGCATCCGCGCCGGATCTCTCGAACTTTCGATGCTCGGCCTCGGATCGAGAATCTGGCGTATGTCGAGAGGTGGCCGAACTCCGCAGGAGAGCTAGCGCGCGTGCCACGCCCTCTCCGGCGGTGAATCTGTGACCTCGCTTCGGTGAACGATGACGAATGAACTGCAGAGGAGACCATCAGATGACCGACATCACCAACGTGACGGTATTGGGAACAGGTGTTCTCGGTTCACAGATCGCGTATCAGACTGCATATCATGGCTTTTCGGTAGTCGCATACGACATCGACGATGCGGCGCTGGACAAGGCGAAGGTTCAGTTCGGCAAGCTGGTGAAGGTTTACACGCAGCAGGTCGAAGGTGCGGCCGACGGCAAGGCTGAGGCCGCGCTCGAGCGGATCACTCTGTCGTCGAACCTGAAGGAAGCTGTACAGGCTGCGGACCTGGTCATCGAGGCCGTTCCCGAGAATCTCGACATCAAGCGCGATACTTACACCAAGATCGGCGGTTTCGCCCCCGCGCACACGATCTTCGCGACGAACTCTTCGACGCTGCTTCCCAGCGACTTCATGGACTCCACCGGCCGTCCGGAGAAGTTCCTCGCCCTGCACTTTGCCAACCAGATCTGGGTCCGTAACACCGCCGAGGTGATGGGCACGTCCAAGACCGACCCCGCTGTGTATCGGACAGTCGTCGACTTCGCATCCGCAATCGGTATGGTCCCGATCGAGTTGAAGAAGGAACAGCCCGGCTACGTACTCAATTCACTCCTCGTACCGTTCCTCGACGCAGCCGGACTCCTGCTCGTCGACGGAATCGCCGACCCGGAGATGATCGATAAGACGTGGCGCATCGCCACCGGCGCTCCACTCGGCCCATGCCAGATCTACGACATCATCGGACTTACTACGCCGTACAACATCGCCTCTCAGGGCAACGAAGACCAGCAGCGGTTGGCTGCTTTCCTGAAGGAGAACTACATCGACAAGGGAAAGCTGGGCATCTCTACCGGAGAGGGTCTGTACAAGTACCCGAAGAGCTGACCTGCTTCGCGCGGCCGGCTGATGGCAACCGCGGTCGCCCCGTGATGGCTTGAATGGCGACCTGAAGCTATCTGATCGTATGAGTGGACCATTGAAGCGATGGGGGCGGGTGCAGCCCCCTGAACCCCGACCGAACAATTCCCGCAAACAACGCCCACCGGGATAGATATTGTGGTTGTTCTCATGCCGATTCGAGGCGCCTGGCTGACCAGTAGGCAGGCCAGGCGCGTCGGAATCTAGCTGGCGTTTGCTGTTTCGTATGCTTCGACGATGTCGGCGGGAATGCGTCCGCGGTCGTTGATCTCGTAACCGCTGTCCGATGCCCACTGGCGAATTGCGCGGGTTTGAGCGGGGTCACGTTTGGTCGTCGGCGCCGAGGAGGATACGGCCTTCGGTGCGACGCCGGCCGACGCTACTTTGCGTTTGCGGCCGCCGACGCGGGTTGCGTGTCCGACGTACAGTTCGAGGCGCTTGCGGAATTCGTTGGCGTTCTTGGTTTTAAGGTCGATGACGTAGTCGACGCCGTCGAGGGAGAACTCGATCGATTCGCCTTCGCCTTCGTCGATTGCTGTGCCGTCGATGTCGTCGACCAATTCATAGATTACTTGCTTCGCCACGGTACGAGATCCCTTCGAGGTATGTATTCCTCTCGAGAGTAGCGAATAAATGCGGCTTGTGCGAAAACTGAGAATGGACCGATAAGCCCGTTTCGGAGGGCATAAAAGAGTGGATGGTGTTCATTCGCTAAATATCGAGTCATTCCCCAGTGCATTCACTAGTTAGAATTACCAGAGTTGCCGATAAGTAGTTGTTGTAGCCCACAGGCCCGCGCGCTGGAGGCTTTAGAATCGTTGAACGAACCGGTACCAATTATCGTCGTATTTTTCGTATCCGATGTCTCCCTCGCGACGCGGTTCGCCGAGGTAGGGCGCGCCGTCGGGTAGGTAGGCCAGGCCGATCGAGTCGATGAGGCCGCCCACGATGAAGAACAGGCATCCACTGTCGGTGGGGCGGACCGAACGGACCGCGTATGCCCCAATTCGGCGGGTGTCCGTGGATTTCGTGCAGTCCTGGGCGACGGTTTCCAGTGCGCCCTTCGATACCGCGAATGCGCCTTTCGACGGTACGGACAGTAAGACGAGTGCGGCTGTGACGATGACGATGGCCGGTGCGACTGCGGTCCATCGCAGCGAATGGTACTTGAACCACCCGATCAGGGCGAGTACGAGCCATAGTGCGCCCAGGAACAGCAAGACGGCAGAGGCCAGTGCGTAGACGGGGAAGAGGACGACTGGCGGCGTGAAGGTGAAGATGATCACTGCGCACACCACTGTTACCAGCACTGTGATGGCCCCCGTCAGCCACTTCCAGACGGTCAAGCCAGCGCGAGGAACAGCTTCTCGAGTTCTGCTTCGGTCATCGGTGTGGTGTTGTCGGCGGTCTCGCCGGTGATGCATTCGCGTAGGCCGGTGGCTACGATTTTGAATCCGGCTTTGTCGAGTGCGCGGGAGACGGCGGCGAGCTGGGTGACGACGTCTTTGCAGTCGCGTCCGTTTTCGATCATGCCGATCACGCCGGCGAGTTGGCCGTGCGCGCGTCGCAGTCGGTTGAGTACCAATGCGATGCTGTCTTCGTCGCCGATCATGTCGGTCTCCTTCGGATTGTGCTGAGTGTTCCCCAATGGTACCCCTGGGGGCATCTGCGAGGGCGGGGAGTCGAACGAGGGGCGGCCGGGTTCAACCCAGCCGCCCTCCGAACGCTGGTTCGATCAGGAGTTCTGGCCGCCGAGAGCGGAGATCGCTGCCTGCAGCTTGGTGGTTGCTTCTTGTGCGACGGAGGACAGTTCGGCTTCGCCGGTGACCTCGACCATGATGGCGGGGTTCATTGCCTCGACGAGGAACGATCCCGCGGTGGTGGTGTCGGCGCGGACGAGGACGTTGCAGGGGAGCAGCAGCCCGATCTGGGGCATGACGCCGACCGCGCGGTGCGCGAGGTTCGGGTTACAGGCGCCGAGGATCAGGTACTGCTCCATGTCTTCGCCGAGCTTGGCTTTCAGGGTGGCCTGCATATCGATTTCGGTGAGGACGCCGAAGCCTTGCGCGGAGAGTGCTTCTTTGGTTTTGGCGACGGCGGTGTCGAAGTCGGTATCGGTCAAAGTGGTCGATAGTGCAATGTTCATAAGTGGTTCCTTTCGGTTGTGAGCGGCCCTTGTGAAAGGACTACCCGTTTCGAGCGTCACGAAGACTGGGCACGCCGGCTTTGACGAGGAGCAGGCTTGCCGGGCACCATCCGACTGCAGCGTAGAGGCCCAGGTTTGCTGCGGCGAAGGCGCTCAGGAAACGCCAGCGCGGGGAGCTCGTTTCGCCGAGTACCAAACCGGTTGCGACGACGGCGGCCGCGAGGGCGGGAACGGTGCGTTCGATGGGCCAGCCCGAGAACTTGTCGATCATGTTCTTCTCTCCGATCTTGTGTACGGAAATGTCAGTGGGAAAAGCTGATGGACGGCAGCACCTTGCGAAGCCATGCCGGTGACCACCAGGCCGCGTGGCCGGTCAGGCGCAGCAGCACAGGGAGCAGGATGAGCCTGATCAGCACTGCGTCGAGTAGGACTGCGACACCGAGAATGATGCCCATTTCTTTCGGCGGTAGCGGGTCGGAGAGCGCGAAGGTGAAGAACACCGCGACCATGACCGCTGCTGCCGCGAGGATGACACGACCGGAGTGGGCGAGGCCGTCGACCTGGGCGATCTTTGCGTCACCGGACTTCTCGTAGTGCTCTTTCGCGGTGGCGAGGAGGAAGACGGTGTAGTCCATGGCGATGGCGAAGATCATCGCGAAGAAGAACACCGGTCCCCAGCCGTCGAGGAAGCCCTGTGGGGTGAAGCCGAGCAGTGATGCACCGTGACCGTCCTGGAAGATCAGCTTCGCGACGCCGAATGCGGCGGCGGTGGACAGCAAGCTGACGACGGTTCCGAGCACCGCGATCAGCGGGGCTTGCAGTGCGACGAGCAGCAGAATGAAGCCGAGGACGAGGATGATGCCGATCACCAGCGGCAGGTAGTCGTTCAGGGCCTGCTGCAGGTCCAGGTTCTCCGCCGGTGCGCCGCCGACCAGTGCGGACTCCGGAAGCTCTGCGCGGAGGTCGGCGAGGATGGTGCCCATCGCTTCGTCCGAAGGATCGACCGTCGGAAGTGCTTGTAGCAGTGAGTAACCCGATCCGTCCATGGCGGGTTGGGGTGGGGTGACCATGGCGATGCCGTCGACGCCTGCTGCCGCTGACGCGGTCTGTTGGGCGTCGGCGTCGGCGACGACTATCTGCAGTGCGCCGGGTGCTCCGTCGCCGAACTGTGACTGGACCAATTCGTAGCCTTGGCGAACGGGTGCGTCCTCGGGGACGACGGCGATGGACGGCATCGCAACCTTGAGTCCCAGGACGGGCAACGCGAGTGCGATCAAGATGCCGACGGAGACGACCGCGAACGGCCAGGGGTGCTTGTGGAGCAGTTCGCCCCAGGCCGCGAACTTCGGTGAGCGATGGGTTTGGCGTTTGGCGTAGGGCAGTGAAGCGGCGTTGACCTTGTGGCCGAGGGCGCCGAGCGTCGCCGGTAGCAAGGTCAGGGTGGCGACGAGGACGAAGAACACTGCGAGCATGATTCCGACGGCCATCGTCCGCACCGCGGGGGCAGGGACGAGCAGGACAGCGGTCAGGCTGACCAGCACGGTCAGGCCGGAGAGCACCACTGCTTTACCGGCGGTGTCCATGGTTTCGGCGACCGCAGCCCGCGGATCGGACTTGCGTAGGGCGTCACGGAACCGGGAGACGATGAAGAGGGCGTAGTCGATTCCGAGGGCGAGCGCGAACATCATCGCGAAGTTCATCGCCCACACCGAGATCGGCGTCACCTGGTTCAGCAGGACGAGCCCGCCTGCCGAGGCGACGAGTCCGGCAACGGTCAGCAGCAACGGGAGGCCTGCGGCGACGAGGGAGCCGAACGCGAGCACCATGATCGCCAAAGTGACTGGCCAGGAGATCAATTCGGCCTGAATCATGGCGTCGTGGTTGGCTTTGTTGAAGTCCGACCACAGTGCGGATGATCCGGTGGGGTAGACCTCGATGCCGTCACCGGACAGCGCGGTCAGGTCCTCTTTGACGTCGTCGACGGCTTTGACCATGTCGTCGGTGCTGGCATTCGCACCGGCGATGACGATGCCGGTGTGCTGGTCGGGGCTGATTGTCATACCGGGTTGTGGGGCGATGATCTCGCCGAACCGGGCGTCGCCGTCGAAGACGTTGGTGACCGCGGTGAGTGTCTGCTGCACTGCGGGGTCGTCGATCGTCGCGGTGTCGGAATGCACCACGACCTGCACCGCAGCCGAGGAGTTCCCGCCGAAGTGTTCTTGCGCCAGCTCGCGGACCTGGACGGATTCGGAGCCGTTGGCCTGCCATCCCGCGCCGGCGAGCGAGGTGAAGACCGATGGCGCCGCGGACCCGAGGGCGACGAGAGCGATGAGCCAGACCCCGAACACCCATCGGCGACGGGTGACCATCGTACTGCCCAGTCGGCCGAGCATGCCGGGCGTGCGGCGCTGTTGTTTCTCCGATTCACGACGTGAATCCGGAACGGTGTCCGACTCGGACATCAGCTACTCCTATACGGGTGGGGGTATGCAACCATCAGTGGTCAGCGGTGGCTTTGTTGTTTCACTGTCGCACATACCTAAGGGGGTATGCAAGTACCCCCGGGGGTACCTAGACCGAAGTCAGCCGACGGCGCCCCGCACTGCGGACCGTCCGGAGGCGAAGGCAGCGTCGATCTCTTCGAGCGGATGACGCTCGCCGACGGCAGCAGCCAGTAGCGGCGCCGCCGGTGTGCGCTGCAAGAACTCCACGGCCTCGACGAGATCCTCCGGAGCGTAGTTGTGACTTCCGGCGACGGTGACGAGGTTTCGGACCAGAAATTCTGGATCGAACGCCACAGCTGAACTGGGAAACACCGATCCCACCAACGCGATCCGCCCACCCAGGCCCACCACGTCGAGTGCAGCGGCGACGGAAGACGAGCTCCCGGACAGTTCGAAGATGGCATCGGCTCCGCGGGCTACGTCGGCCAACTCTTCCGGCGCACACACCGCAGTCGCCCCGATCTCCGACGCCGATGCTCGACGGGCCGGGTCCGGATCGCAGGCCAGCACCGACGCGGCCCCACGGTCGAGGGCGTAGGCCACTGCGGTCAGCCCGAGCATGCCGCAGCCGAGGACCACCACGGCGTCACCCGCGGCGAGCGCGATCCGCCGTGCCGCGCAGACGACGGTGGCGGTGGCGCACCCTGCCGGGGCGAGGAGCGCCGCGGGCAGATCTTCCGGTACGACGACGGCGCGCGTCCCGGCGAGGAGGTGTATGTGAGTTGCGAAGCCGCCGTTGAGAATCCACTGTTCGCTGATCGCGGTGTGCCCGTACTTGCGGAGGTCCACGCATTTCTGCGGCACCCCGCGCACACATCGCCTGCAGGTGCCGCAGGCTGTGCCGACAGTCCACACCACCCGATCTCCGACGGCGACGGTCGCGCCCGCGCCGATGTCGACCACGCGTCCGACGCTTTCGTGCCCGAGGACGGTGGGGACCGGTGTGCTGCGATGCCCAGCGACGGTGTGCAGGTCGCTTCCGCACACCGTGGACAGTTCGATCTCGACGAGGACTTCACCATCGGCCAAGTCCGGAAACGGCATCCGCTGTAGGGAAAATGCGCTTCCCGACCACACTGCCGCGAGAGCGGTCATGCTCCGAGGCGCTTGCGCACTGCACCGCTGAGCAGGTCGACGGCGACGACGAGCACCAGAACCATCAGGATGTAGGTCATCATTTCATCGAAACGGAACAGTGAAATCGACTGGTTGATGAGGAATCCGATACCACCTGCGCCGACCAGCCCGAGGACGAGCGAGGAGCGGACGTTGACGTCGAGCCGGTAGAGCAACAGTCCGACGAACTGCGGAACTACCGTCGGCAGGACCACATGGACCGCCACCTGCGTGCTCGACGCGCCGGCGACGCGTAGTGCGTCGATGGGTCCCTGGTCGATCTCTTCCATCGCTTCGGACCACAGCTTGGCCATCACTCCGGTGTTGTGCAGGATGATCGCCAGCACGCCTGCGAACGGTCCGAGCCCGACGGCGGTGACGAAGATGAGCGCGAACACGATGTCGGGAACCGCGCGCAGAAACGACATGATAGCGCGAGCGGCCTGATATACGAACGGGTTTCGGTTCGTCGACCGTGATCCGAGTACGGCGAACAGGATCGAGAACGGGATGGAGAACGTCGTGCCGACGAGTCCGATCGCCAGCGTGACCAGGCATGCCTGAATGCCGGGTTGTACGACGGCCGTCCACGAAAAGTCCGGTGGGAAAGCGGAACCGAGGAACGAGGCGATGCCCTGCCACCCGCTGATGAGGGCGGTGGCGGACACCTCGGTTTCCTTCACTGCCCAGATGTGTACGGCGATCAAACCGAAGACTAAGTGGTCTGAACCGTTAGTTCGTCGGGGTCATGCCGCGTCGCGGCTTTGATCGATCCGTTCGAGTTGTCGGTGGAGGTCGCGTCGGGTGTACCGCCAGGTGAATGGTGTGGCGGTTCGGTTGTATCGTTCGGCGAATG
>JBBPZN010000124.1:0-7998 GCA_038198705.1 Mycobacteriales bacterium | reverse complement strand
GTCGCCCGCGCCCCGCGGGGGCGGGGCGCCCCCCCCCCCCCCCCGACTCGTCTGCCTACAACTAGGCTCATCCGCGTGCACTCCTTGGATTTGATCGCTGGTTGGCCCGTCGACAATGCATCCGCAGCGGTGGTGTCGGCGGATGGTGTGAGCGAGCAGTACGGCGATGTCGATCGCGTGTACGAGCTGGCGTCCGTCTCCAAACTACTGGTGGCCTACGCGGCACTCGTCGCAGTCGAAGAAGAAGCAATTGATCTCGATCAGCAAGCGGGCCCCGAGGGCTCGACCGTCCGTCATCTTCTCGCGCACAGTTCGGGGCTCGCCTTCGGTGAGAACAAGGTACAAGCAGCCCCCGGGTCCAAGCGCATCTACTCGAGCGTCGGTTTCGAGTTGCTCGCCGCACTGATCGAGTCCGAATCCGGAATCGCGTTCGATGACTACCTCGCCGAGGCCGTGTTCGCGCCGCTCGGTATGACCGCCTCGACGCTCGCTGGGCCGGCAGGTCACGGTGCGCGCTCATCCGTGCGCGATCTCTGCGCATTCGCATCCGAACTCTTGTCGCCGACCCTGCTATCGGAGTCGACCTTCGCAGACGCGGTCAGCGTGCAGTTCGAAGGGCTCGACGGCATTCTGCCCGGTTACGGATCTCAACGGCCGAACGATTGGGGCCTGGGATTCGAACTCCGCGACGGCAAAGAACCTCACTGGACCGGACAACGGAATTCGAGAAGGACGTTCGGCCATTTCGGACAGTCTGGAACGTTCCTCTGGGTGGACCCCGAGGTCGGACTGGCCACTGTCGTTCTCACGGATCTCGCTTTCGGCGAGTGGGCCAAATCACTGTGGACCGAGCTGTCCGATGAAGTTCTCGACAATAATCCCAGGTAGAACCCTCGGCGCCGGCCAAATCACCATTGGAATCACTAGTGCACTGGCGCAACAGGGGTAACTCGGGGCACACTAGTGCATGTACGCATGAGAAAGCTTCACATCCCAGGTCGTGTCGAGGTCGTTGGGGAAGACGTCCCTCGTCGAAGCTGGAGGAGTAATCGAATGCGTGCATTGAATCAGTTCGCAGATGCCACGTCGGGTGTGGTGTACATACACGCGTCACCTGCCGCGTTGTGCCCGCACGTCGAATGGGCACTATCCGACGCGTTGAACTGCCGTGCGAACCTCAAGTGGTCCGCGCAGCCTGCCAGCGGCGGGCAACTTCGTGCTGCCAGTGACTGGGTTGGTCCCGTGGGTACCGGGGCTGCTCTAGCAGGAATTCTTCGGACCTGGCAGATGCTGAGGTTCGAGGTCACCGAGGACGCCAGCGAGGGCGTCGACGGCGAACGCTTCGCCCACGTGCCAGGTCTCGGGCTCTGGCGTGGTTCGACGAGCGCGAACGGCGATGTGATCCTTGGCGAAATGCGACTCAAGTCGATGATCGAGGGAAACTCGGGAAACCTTGCGGCCGATATCGAACACGCCCTGGGCAGCGCCTGGGATCACGCGCTCGAACCGTACCGGACCGGGGGAGCCGGGGCCGAGGTCACCTGGCTCAGCCGCAACGCGGGATGACCGCAGTCTCCCAGTGAATTCACCCTTCGGTAGGGTCGCAACTGTGCCAGGCTAGGCATGCGGGTTCGACGGTTTCTCGAGGGGTGGTTCTATGTTGTCGACAGGTAAAGTAATTCGCTTCGATGAGTTCAAGGGTTATGGGTTCGTTGCGCCCGACGAGGGTGGTGAGGATGTCTTCATCCATGTCAACGACCTCGACTTCGACAAGCGACTTCTCGCCCCTGGGGTTCGGGTCGAATATGTCGCCGAGCACGGCGATCGAGGCCTCAAAGCAGGCCAGGTCCAGATAGTCGACTCCGCGGCGCCGGTGCAACATCGACCAGCGCACCCAGTTGCACACGTCGCGACAGTGTCGACCGAGCACGAGTACGACGACGTCGTATGCGACGTCCTCGCGCGCGGCGACTTCTCGACCGAATTGACCGAAGCTCTCCTGCAGGCGAACCGCGGTCTCACCGCCGAGCAAGTGCTCGACGTGCGTGAGGCCGTCATTCGGATTGCCGCGTCACACAAGTGGCTCGAAGGCTGACTCTGCCGCCCGAAGTGCGGTGCCCCCGAAGTGCGGTGCCCCGGTGTCCGAGACACCGGGGCACCGCTTTGTCTTGGATCCAAGCGGTTACAGCGGGATGTTCTTGTGGTTGCCGCGCGCTGCAGGCGCACCGGCCAATGCTTTTGCGATGGTCGAACGCGTGAGGGCAGGCTCGATGACCGCGTCGACGACGCCGATGGCCACGGCCCGATCGACTCCGCCTGCGATGGTTTCGTGCTCCACGGTCAGTCGATCGTGTAGCGCCTCGCGCTCTTCTTCCGGCGCAGCTGCCAACGCCTTCTTGTGCAGAATCCCAACCGCTGCCTTGGCGCCCATGACAGCGACCTCGGAACCCGGCCAGGCATAGACCGCGGTTGCGCCAAGGGCTCGTGCGTTCATCGCGATGTACGCGCCGCCGTAGATCTTGCGAGTCACCAACGTGACCCGCGGAACCTTGGCTTCGGCGAATGCGTGGAGGAGCTTTGCTCCACGACGGACGACGCCCTCCCACTCCATGCTGACGCCCGGCAAGTAGCCCGGAACGTCGACGACAACCACGAGCGGGATGCCGAACGCATCGCACAGGCGGACGAATCGTGCTGCCTTCTCGGCGCTTTCGGAGTTGAGACACCCACCGAGGCGAATCGGATTGTTGGCAATTACGCCGACGGTTCGGCCGCTGAGGCGACCGAGACCGATGACGATGCTACGAGCCCAACCGCCCTGGAATTCCTCGAACGTCGACTCGCCCTCGACGTTGTCGAGAAGCTCGTCGATGACTGGATGTACGTCGTAGGCGCGCCGATTCGACTCGGGTAGTAGTGCTTTGAGGTCGGTGTCACCGTGTTCAGCGGCAGCAATGTCGAATGTGCCCTGCTCGCTGAACATGGAGACCAGTCGACGGGCGCGAGTGAGGGCGTCGAGCTCGTCGTCCGCGACAATATGGCAGACGCCGGACTTCTTGTGATGCGTGTCCGGTCCGCCGAGGGACACCATGTCCACCTGCTCGCCCGTCACGCTGCGCACGACATCGGGACCGGTGACGAATACACGTCCTTCGGGAGCCATGATGACGACGTCGGTGAGGGCTGGGCCGTACGCGGCGCCGCCGGCGGCAAAGCCGAGGACGACAGAGATCTGAGGGACAACCCCGGAGGCACGGACCATGGCCTCGAACACGAGTCCGACTGCATGCAGAGCTTCGACGCCCTCAGCGAGTCGGGCTCCGCCGGAATGCCAAATTCCCACGATGGGGGCATTGCGTTCGAGTGCGATGTCGATGGCCGCGACAATGTGCTTGCACCCATCGACACCCATTGCGCCACCCATCACGGTGGCGTCGGAGCAGTACGCGACGCTGTGAACGCCGTCGATGTCGCCGGAAGCTGCGAGCAGACCGGATTTGTCACGGTCGTGGAGCGGAACCATCGTCCCCGCGTCGAAGAGCTTCTCGAGCCGCGCGACCGGATCGCGGGGGTCGGTCGCGTGGTGGGACCGAGTTGCGGGGGACAAGATGGTCATCGCGTTCTCCTTCTTGATGCCCGGGCCGGTCGATCCCCGGGAGAGGCCTGATAAGACCCCTCCCGGGGTTCGAATGAGAGCTCGATCGTCACGAGTGAACTACTCGGACAGGATCAAGCTCGACCGAAGGCGAGCGCGACGTTGTGCCCACCGAATCCGAACGAGTTGTTGATCGCGTAGTCGATCTGTCCGACGCGGGGCTCGCCCTTGACGACATCGAGATCGATTTTCGGATCCTGATTATCCAAATTCAGTGTGGGAGGAATAATTCCCTCGCGCACTGCCAGCACCGTCAGCACCGACTCGAGTGCGCCGACGGCGCCGATCGAGTGTCCCAGTGCGGACTTCGGTGCATAGACCGCTGCATGGTTACCGACCGCCTTGTTGATTGCAAGCGCTTCAGCGGTGTCACCGATCGGTGTTGCCGTTGCGTGTGCATTCACGTGCGTGATGTCGGACTTCTGCAGTCCCGCTGTTTCGATCGCCCGGGTCATCGCCCGAGCCGCTCCGGTTCCCTCGGGATCGGGTGCCACGAGGTGGAATCCGTCCGAGGTGATACCGGCGCCGAGAAGGCGTGCATGGATCGTGGCACCACGTGCTTTGGCATGCTCTTCGGTCTCGATGACCATGAGCGCACCCGCCTCGCCGAACACGAACCCGTCCCGGTCTTTGTCGAACGGCCGCGACGCACCCTTCGGATTGTCGTTGTTGGTGCTCATCGCGCGCATCATGGAGAAGCTTGCGATCGGCACCGCGTCGATGAATCCTTCGACGCCGCCGGTGACAACCATGTCGGCGTCGCCCATCACGATCATGCGCCATGCGTGTGCGATGGCTTCAGATCCCGACGAGCACGCCGACACCGGAGTGATGACCCCGGCCAGGGCTTTGAGTTCCAAACCGACCACCGCTGCGGGGCCGTTCGGCATGACCATCTGAACTGCGAGCGGAGAGACCTTGCGGTACCCCCCGGTCTTGAGCTTGTCGACGGCGTCGATGAGAGCGTCACCGCCGCCGAGACCGGTACCGATGGAGACACCGAGGCGGAGTGGGTCTACCTCGGGGCTTCCTGCGTTCTTCCATACCTCGCGGCCGAGAACGGTAGAAAGCTGTTCCACGTAGCTCAGCCGGCGCATTTCCACTCGTGTGAGCAGAGTCGACGGCTTTACTGCGAGGTGTCCGCCGATCCGAACGGGCATGTCGTACTCCGAGATGAAGTCATCTTCGAGTACGCCTATGCCGCTCTCACCGTTCAGCAGACCCTTCCACGTCGCGTCGACATCGCCCGCGATGGACGTGGTCGCAGCAAGGCTGGTGACGACGACATTCGGGAAGCGCCCGTTGGCTGTGGATGGGTTGGTCATGGTTTCTCTCACTCGCTCGCGGAGTCGTCGAGCTTGGCCTTGATTGCGTCGGCAGCGTCGGGGTTCTCGGCTTCGAGCTTCTGGATGTACGCAACTGCGTCACCGACGGTGCGCAGGCTCGCGAGGTCTTCGTCGGGGATCTTCACGCCGTACTTGTCTTCGGTCTGAACGGCGATCTCGACCATCGACAGTGAGTCGATATCGAGGTCGTCCACGAAGGACTTGTCGATGGTCACCTCGGAGGGTTCGATACCCGTGACCTCCTCGATGATCTCTGCAAGTCCGGCGATGAGGTCTTCCTGGCTGGCCACTGCGTGGCTCCCTTCATTGTGTCGGTGCACCGTGAATCGATGCGCCGAAGTTCGATGCTGATCCTGCGTAGTCTGCGGCGTGCTGTGCATCCACACGCCACGCGCGCATCTCTTACGAGACCGCACCCTGAACCCGTAACGAATCAGCTACGGGAGGTCTTTTGTCGAGCTAGGCCAGTGCCGCAATATCCTCGGGCTTTTTCAATCCGAGGTTCGGAGTACCGCGCATCTCGCGCTTGGCAATTCCGACGAGGGCACCTGACGGTGGTAGTTCGACGACGGACGACACCGCGAGCTCCTTCAAAGTCGCAGTGCACAGATCCCATCGAACAGGTTTGGTGACCTGCGCGGCGAGTTTGGTCAGCGCGTCCGCGCCCGAGGTGACTGCTTTGCCGTCGGAGTTCGAAAGCAGAGTCCGCGTCGGTTCCGACGGCGTGATCGCCGCTGCCGCTGTTGCGACCGCGTCTTGTGCCGGTGCCATGAAGCGGGTGTGGAAAGCTCCGGCGACGGGCAATGCGCGAACGCGGGCCTTCGCCGGGGGGTTGGCGGCGAGTTCGGCCAATGCTGTCAGCAACCCGGCCGCCACGATCTGACCGGCTGCGTTGACATTGGCGGGTTCGAGATCGAGTTCTTCGAGACGCGCCAGCACCTCGGACTCGTCACCGCCGAGCACCGCAGACATCCCAGTCGGTTCGAGAGCGCAGGCTTTGGCCATCTCGGCGCCGCGCACGGCCGCCAGCGTGACGGCCTCGTCTGCCGAAATCACCCCAGCTATCGCTGCCCCTGAGAGTTCGCCGACCGAATGACCCGCGATGATCGCATCCTGCAGCAATCCCTGGTTGGCTATCTCCTCGAAAGCGAGTAGCGCGGCAGCGACCACAAGTGGCTGTGTCACCGACGTGTCGGTAATTTCCTCCGCGGTGGCAGTGGTGCCCAGCCGAGCAAGGTCGAGTCCGGATGCCTTGGACCATAAAGCAACGCGGTCTTCGGCACCGGGTAGTTCGAGCCACGGCACGAGCATGCCGGGTGTCTGGGAGCCCTGTCCGGGCGCAAGCAACGCAATCACTCGTTAAGAGAACACTGTGAAGGCCTGTTTGGGAGATGTCGCTCTCGATGAACTCTCGGCACGCAATTTGTGGGGAACCCACAAATTGCCTCGTAGAGCGGTCGCATCGCCAGCGCCCACTACTACGTTACGTAACCACCTCGCCGAATGTTACGTGTGTGGTTTGTGGGACAGGATGCTGCGGTTCGTGATGAGTTCGAGCCAGTCGACCTACTGTTGCCGCAACACGAAGTACGTACCCATCACGCGATTGCGTCGGGTCCCGTCCCGTAACTTCGGCAATTCGCTTCAGCCGATACCGGACAGTATTTGGATGAACAAACAGCTGTCGCGCACAGGTCTCGACCGCACCACCACAATCGAGGTATGCATCGAGAGTGTCCGCCAAACCGGAACCGGCAGCCGCCAAAGGTGCAACCACATGGTCGTTGAGCGTCGCGATTGCCGCCGAATCACCGAGCAACGCACGCTCCGGCAACAGCTCTCCCGCGTGAACGGGCCGAGGGGCACCGCGCCATCCCGCCACCGCCTGCATGCCCGCGAATGCTTCCACCGCACTCGAATGGGCAGCGCCCAACGTGCGAGTTGTCGGACCGATGACAACAGGGCCGTCAGAGAAATTCTGCAACATATCGGTCAAGAAGGCAGTGTTCGCCGCACTGTCGATCAGCTGACCACTGACAACCATGACAAGGCGCGTCCCCTGTACGACCGCGAGAGCTGCGCGATTGTGCTTCTGCGCAACCATGTGCACCGTGCTGACAACGGACACACCCTGATCCTCCGGCGGAGTGCCGACCAGAACAGTCGCAGGCGCAGTGGCATCCCAGTTCAACGTGGCAGCTCGCGAAAGCATGTCCGACCCCGTGTCCCCGCGAACGACGGCGTCGACCACTAGAGCCTCCAGTCGGGTATCCCACGCACCCCTGGACTCTGCGGCACTGGCATACACCGAAGCCGCCGCGAAACCCAGCTCTCGGCCGTAACGCAGCACCGCCTCGGTCAGGGCAACAAGTTGCTGATCATTGCGCGCGAGTGCCGGAAGCCACTGCTCGAAAAACTCCATCGCGACCCGCACCATGTCGACCGTCTGACTCAGGGTCAACCGCCGCGCCAAGTCCTGAGGAATGACCTGGAAAGCATCGAGGCTGAAACGAATATCGCTCTGCGGATTCTTCAACCACTCCAGAAAATTGTCCACCGCCGTCTGAATCAGCAACTGCACGCTCGCCCGCTGCGCCGCATCCAGGCCGCTGAAGAACGGCAACTGATCCTGCATCGTCGTCACAGCCTCGGTGGACAGGCGACCCGAGAACTGCTTCACGCGCCGAAGAAGAGCGTCGGGAAGGGGGTCGCGCTTCTGTCTGGAAGGCGTGAGTGCCTTGACCGGTAGATATACCTCGTTGTCGGTGATATGGCCGTCCTGGTCGTCCCTGTGACGCGTCCCGGTCTTCGGTGCGCTCTCGTTTTTTTCGGTCACACCGGAGTCGGCGCTGCTGTGTTCTTCGGTCACTCCGCAGGCTGCGCTCTTGTCGTGGACCATAGGCAAAACCTACGCCCGCCGGCGCCCCGGCCCGGCCCCGGGCACGCTCCCGCGGGCGGGACAGCAACAAACACCGATGAGGGACACGGGTTCGGTTG
>JBBPZN010000123.1:0-8778 GCA_038198705.1 Mycobacteriales bacterium | reverse complement strand
TCGTCCACTTGCGCTCCTTCTGGATGTCGCCGGCTCGGTCACCCGAGTCGACGAAGGCGTTGCTCAAAGACCCGACTCTTCGGGGACCTCGCGGCTCGTTGAGTCATAGTAATGATCAAACATGAAAATTATCTCGATGAAGTCTACTTCGCCGAGATGAGATCTGAGTGATCGGCGCCACCTGAACGCCCTGAAGGAATCGCACGGTCGTGAAAAGAGACCCGCGGATACCGTAGAGGTGCTGCTCGGAGCGATCAGCTGGCGCGTTGATCGGCCATCTCCGGGTCCGCCGGAACGCGCCGTTTGCGATGATTGAAGCGTGCGAGTGCGTGCGGGAATCCTTCGTTGGCGAGGGTTACCACCTCGGACGTGCTGGCCTCATCGACAAACTCCTGCACTTCTTGTTCGCGGACGCCGAGCTTGCTGAGACGGGCCTCAACCCTTTCCATAGCGAGCGCGAAGAGCATCAGGAGCATTGGAAAAAGCACCACGGCAAGACCTTGCATACCGAGCAGTAAACACCGAAAAGGTCTCGATAAGAACACAGGGCTGATTCGATGCCGATTCTTGACCGTACAGTTGTGGAGTGAAATCGACTGCCCCACCTCTCCTCGACGTGCGCAAACGCGAAGAGACAAGATTGGGACTCGTGAGGCGCGCGCGACGCATGAATCGACAGCTCGCGCGGGCATTCCCGGACGTGTACTGCGAACTCGATTTCACCAATCCACTCGAATTGGCCGTCGCGACGATCCTGTCAGCGCAATGCACCGACAAGCGTGTCAACATCGTGACGCCTGCTCTGTTCGTGAGATATCGCACTGCCAGGGACTACGCCGAAGCGGATCGAACGGAGCTCGAGGAATACATCCGCACCACCGGCTTTTATCGCAACAAGACGAACTCGCTCATCGGCCTCGGCGCGGCCCTGTTGGAGAAGTTCGACGGCGAAGTTCCCGCCACCTTGAAAGAGCTCGTGACTTTGCCCGGGATCGGCCGAAAGACTGCCAACGTCGTACTCGGCAATGCATTCGAGGTTCCTGGCATCACGGTCGACACCCACTTCGGGCGACTCGTCCGGCGGTGGCAGTGGACCGAAGAAGAAGATCCGGTGAAAGTCGAACACGCGATCGGCACTCTCATCGAGCGCAAGGAGTGGACGCTGCTCTCGCACCGAGTCATTTTCCACGGTCGGCGTGTCTGTCATGCCCGCAAGCCTGCGTGCGGCGTCTGCATTCTTGCCAAGGACTGCCCGTCGTACGGGCTCGGACCCACCGACAGGGCGGCCGCTGCAGTATTGGTGAAGGGGCCGGAAACCGCCCATCTACTCGAGCTCGCCGGAATTGACTCGTGACGGGATCAGCAGCTCGGTGGTCCCTGGCCGCTCTCCTCGTCGTCGTCGCACTCGTCTTCGCAATCTGGCCCCGCGGAGATGATGCTCAACCCGACAGTCAGCTCGACACACTGGGACGTGGCCAATCGATCTCAGCCCCCGAGGAGCGGCGCGACTCCGACACCGCCGCAGCGCTCGCTCCGTTGCGCGACCGAGCCCAGCTGGAGGGATGCCCGACGCCTACTGGCGGCGCGAACGCGACCGGACCGCTGGCGGGCATCGTGCTCGAGTGCATGGGCGACGGAACCAGCGTGGACCTGGGGCGGGCACTGGCTGGACGACCGGCCCTGATCAACCTTTGGGCGTATTGGTGTGGACCGTGTGCCGAGGAGCTTCCCTACCTCCAGGACTACGCAGACATCATGGATGACAAGTTGATTGTGATTACGGCGCACCAGGACCGAAATGAAGCTAACGGGCTCACCCGATTGGCCGACTATGGGGTTCGGCTGCCTGGGGTTCAAGACGGCCAAGGACGTGTAGCAGCCGCTGTCGGCGCGCCGAGCGTCCTACCGGTGTCGATTCTGATCGACGCGACTGGCAATGTCGCCAAGGTGTTGCCTCAACCTTTCCGCAGTGTCGACGAGATCGACGCGGCAGTCTCCGCCAGCCTCGGGATTGCGCGATGAGCGGGCCCGATTGGCTCCGCAGCGTCGTCGAGGCTGTCAGCGGACACAACGGCCTCGTCGATACCAGCGGCGTCAATCCGGTGTTGCAGCGCAGACCCGTCGACGGAAAGCCGGCGCGCCCGGCGTCCGTACTTGTTCTCTTCGGCGGGTCACCTGCTGCGGACCCATCCTCGCGCGGTGGGGTACCCGCCAACGCAGATGTGCTGTTGACGCAACGTGCATCGACGCTCCGGGACCACAGCGGACAGGTGGCATTCCCCGGTGGCGCCACCGACCCGGGGGATGAATCACCGATCGCCACAGCCCTGCGTGAAGCAGAGGAAGAGACTGGACTCGACCCAACCGGTGTGCAGCCCCTGGCGACGATGCCGGGGATCTATGTGCCGCCATCGAGATTCGACGTTGTTCCCGTGCTTGCGTACTGGCGGCGCCCGAGCGCTGTGGGCGTCGTCGACGCAGCGGAGGCCGAACGGGTGGTGCGAGTGCCGATCCGCACCTTGCTCGACCCGAACAACCGCTTCCAGGTGCGGCACCCGGCGGGCTACCAGGGTCCGGCATTCGCCGTCGACGGCATGCTCGTGTGGGGCTTCACTGGCGGTATCCTGGCTGGCCTACTGGCCGTGTCCGGCTGGGAGACCGAGTGGGACACACATGACATTCGCGATTTGGAGGCCAGTTTGGCAGCGGTAGGAGCGGGACTCGACCAGTGACATCATCAGCATGGGTGGACATCGTCGTCCTCGGTATCGCGTTGCTGGCGGCGACGTCGGGGTGGCGTCAGGGCGCGGTGGCGTCGGCGATGGCCTTTCTCGGTGTCGTTCTCGGCGCGGTAGCAGGAATCCTGATCGCCCCCCACGTATTGACGTACGTCGACGGTGCGCGGCTGCGTGTCTTCGTCGGCATCGGATTGATCGTGGTGCTGGTGATCATCGGCGAAGTGTCCGGGATGGTGCTCGGACGTGCACTGCGCAGCGGCCTGCACTCTCATGGTGCACGATCGGTGGACAGTATCGTCGGTGCAGCACTGCAAGCCGCTGCAGTACTCGCAGCTGCATGGTTGCTCGCGATTCCGCTGACGTCCTCCTCTCAAGCGGAAGTCGCCAGTTCGGTGCGAGGGTCGCAGGTACTCGGCAAGGTCGACGAGGTTGCTCCGCAATGGCTTCGCGAGGTACCGAAGGAATTCTCTGCTCTGCTCGACACGTCGGGATTGCCCGATGTCATCGGTCCGTTCGGGAAGACTCCGGTCGCGAACGTAGAGCCCCCCGACCCAGCCCTGCAAGCGAGTCCCCTCGTGACCCAGCTGCAGTCGAGTGTTCTCAAGATCAGTGGTGTGGCGCCGAGTTGTCAGAAAGCCCTCGAAGGGTCTGGGTTCGTCGTCGCAGAAGGTTTGGTCATGACCAACGCCCACGTTGTCGCTGGAACCGAACGCGTCACGGTGGATTCGTTGGGAACAGTCTTCGACGCGGAGGTCGTGCTGTTCGATCCGAAAGAGGACGTCGCGATATTACGTGTCCCGGGACTCGGCGCCCCCGTACTGCATTTCGCCCCGCAGCAAGCAGTTTCGGGTGAAAGCGCGATCGTCCTCGGATACCCGGGCGGCGGACCGTACACGGCGAGTCCGGCGCGGATCCGAGAAACGCTGAATCTCAGCGGACCGGACATCTACCGCACCGGCCAGATCGAACGTCAGGTCTACACCGTGCGCGGTTCCGTTCGTCAAGGTAACTCCGGTGGTCCGCTCGTCGCCGAAGACGGACAGGTGCTGGGCTTGGTGTTCGGCGCTGCCGTTGACGATCCGGAAACAGGCTTCGTGCTCACCGCCTCGGAGATCGCCGACGAACTCACGCGCGGCCTGAGCAGCCCGGCGGCCGTCGGTACCGGGGCCTGCATTGTCTAGCAGGCGAGCGGCCCCCTACGCTGCGGCCGTGTCCTAGCGGTCCCGGCGACAGAGGTTTACGAGTTGCTCGCTGACCTCGTCGGGAGATTCCTGATGTGCGTAGTGGCCCGCGCCGAGAACCGTGTGTAGACGCCGATTCGGCGCCCATTCCAGGTCGGCGTCGACAGTGCCCGGAAGGACGTACGGATCGAGTTCGCCTCGGATCTGAAGCATCGGAAAGTCGAGCTTTTTTTCCATCGCGTGCATGAATCGACGACCGTCGCCGCGAAGCTGACTGCGGAACGCCCAGCGCTGATATTCGAGCGCGCAATGAGCCGCTCCCGCTATCCGGATCGCCGAGCGCATCTCCTGTGCCACCTCGGTGAACTCGTCTGTTTCCTGCCAACTGGGGCTGCTGCGTGAACGAAGGAGTCGCTCGACGGCATCGCCGTCGTTCTTCGTCAAGGCGTGCTCGGGGACCAACGGAACTTGATACTTCAGTAAGTAGGGGAGCAATGCGCGTCGCTGAGCTTTGTTGCGAAGCATCGCGCGGCGGAGCGCAATCGGGTGCGGTGAGCTGATCAACCCGATCGACCGCACGGACCGCGGGTGAAGTGCAGCGGTGGCCCAACACACGAGACCGCCGTCTGCATGACCGATGAGCGTCGCCTGTCCGTATCCGAGGGCTCGGATGAGACCGACGACATCACCCGCGAGCGTCCAGCCGTCGTATCCTCGCGGAGGCTTGTCGGTGTCGCCGTATCCGCGAAGGTCGACGGCTACTGCGCGAAAACCCGCTTCCGTCAGATCCGCGAGTTGGTGTCGCCAGGACCACCAGAAGTCCGCGAAACCGTGTAGGAGAACCACCAATGGGGCATCGGTGGGCGCGTCCGGAGTTTCGACGACGTGGAATCGGATGCCGTTTGCGTGGATGTCGCGGTGCGTCCACGGACCAGCGAACCGGACGGTGGACGGATCCGGCTTGATCATGAGCCAGAAGCTCCGCGGAAAACTGCGCTACTTCCGGTAACCGGGAATCTCCTGCTGGTGGCCCGCAATCCCCGGAACGGATTCGTGCTGCTTCGGTAGAACTTTCGAAGCCTGCTTGAGTGAATCGATGGTCTTCTCAGGCTTGCGCAGCTTCTTCACCCGGCGATAGCCGAGGAAGCCGAACACTGCCGCCACGAGAATCATGAACGCGAAGACGATCAAGAACGACGCCCAGCGCGGAAGCCAGATGTCGAGAGTCTCGGCGAGGAAGAAGAAGAAGAAGAATGCACTGAAGATGAGCACCGCGAGCGCAAGGAGAAAGAAAAGGCTGCCTTGCAACCCCTTCTTGATCTCGCCGGTGACCTCAGCTTTGGCTAGTTCGACTTCCGCGCGAACCAGCGTGGACACCTGCGTCGTCGCATCTTTGACGAGGTTTCCGATGCTGCCGGTTCCGGGGGCCCGGTAGTCGACGTCAGACAACGGAATGGACGAGATCGTGTTCGGCACTCCGTCCGGACGTGCACTTCCATTGCCGCGATTGGTCTCGCTCAACTTCTCGACCCCTCCACTTTGCTGATGCTGGTTGGTTCCTGAACGTCGCCTTGCGGCGCGGTCTCGACCGTTCTTCTTCGGTAACACTAGTGCTGATCCAACCCCGCTCGCATCACAGACACAGCACGGCCGGTTGCGCTGCACTCAGATTATCGATGAAACACTGCGGCGTGCATTTGGGCGTCCGTTGAGATTCTCGAGGTTTCGTCAGGTAATTTTCGTCTCACATATTCCCCTTCTCAGGAGTCCTAACCGTGAGCACTACCCCGGCCGTCCCAAGTGACGGCCCCACTGCTGCCCCAGAGATACCACGGTCTCGGATCGTTGTTGCTTCCATGGTCGGTACATCGATCGAATTCTTCGACTTCTACATCTACGCGACCGCCGCAGTATTGGTCTTTCCGAAGCTGTTCTTCCCTGCTGGCAACGATACGACGGCGCTGCTGGCGTCGTTCGCGACATTCGGCCTCGCTTTCGTCGCACGTCCAATCGGATCGATCGTGTTCGGTCATTTCGGCGACCGCATCGGGCGCAAAGCGACACTCGTCGGCTCATTGCTGACGATGGGGGCTGCGACCTTCGCTATCGGGTTGCTGCCCACATATGCAGTGGCGGGCCTCTGGGCGCCCGCTCTGCTTGCGATCATGCGGTTCACTCAGGGCGTCGGCCTCGGCGGTGAGTGGAGCGGCGCGGCATTGCTCGCGACCGAGACCGCGAAGCCAGGCAAACGTGCCTGGGCCGCGATGTATCCGCAACTGGGTGCGCCGATCGGGTTCTTCTTCGCCAACGGCATGTTCCTACTCATCGTGATGATCACCGGCTACAACTCCGCGGACTCCGGTACAGATCACGCTTTCCTCACCTGGGGCTGGCGAATACCCTTCCTGCTGAGCTCCGTGATCGTCATCATCGGCCTCTATGTTCGGCTCAAGCTGGAGGAAACGCCGGTATTCAAGCTGGCACTCGAGCGAGGGCAGAAGGTCAAGACGCCCCTCGCCCAGGTCTTCAAGAGCAGTTGGCGTCAGCTCATCATCGGCACAGGCGTCATGCTTGCCACCTACACACTTTTCTACATCATGACGACGTGGGTGGTCAGTTACGGCACCGGCAAGGTCTCCGACGTCGGTGGTCCGAAGATCACCATCGCGTTCACCGATTTCCTCGAACTCCAGTTGATCGCTGTGCTGTTCTTCGCGGCTCTGATTCCTGTCGCCGGCTTGCTCGCAGACAGATATGGACGGCGCCCGACTCTTATCGTCATCACGACGGTGATCATTGTTTTTGGTCTGTCATTCCACTGGATTGCAGCTCCGGAAAGTGCCACCGCTGGCCGCATGCTCATCTTCATGTGCATCGGTCTCGGTCTGATGGGGTTGACCTTCGGACCTATGAGTGCCGTTCTGCCGGAGCTCTTTCCGACGAATGTGCGCTACACCGGATCAGGAATCTCCTACAACACCTCCAGCATCCTCGGCGCCGCAGTGGCTCCGTTCATTGCGACCTGGCTGGTCAGCAGCTACGGCGTCGGGTGGGTTGGGGTCTATCTTGCAATCGTGGCGGCGCTGACCCTGATCTCCTTGGTCATCATGAAGGAAACCCGGGACCGTTCACTGACGGACTGAACAGCCAACGCCGCAGGTGATACTCGTACGAGCATCACCTGCGGCGTCGGTATTCTTTGAGCCTTCGGCGTCAGCGGCCCTTCTTTATCGACTCGAAGACCTTCGGGTCGACAAGGGTCGAGACGTCGCCCAGTTCGCGCCCTTCGGCGACGTCGCGGAGCAGTCGTCGCATGATTTTGCCGGAGCGGGTTTTCGGAAGCTCGGGCACTATCGAAATCTCCCGTGGACGAGCAATCGGGGAAATCTCGGTGGAGACCTGAGCTTTGAGCTCCTTGATCAGTTCGTCGCCGGTGTTCTCGACACCGGCGCGCAGAATTACGAATGCGACGATGCCCTGGCCGGTCGTATCGTCGGCGGCACCGACGACGGCGGCCTCAGCGACACCGGGGTGGCTGACGAGCTCTGATTCCACCTCGGAGGTGGAGACGCGGTGACCGGAGACGTTCATTACGTCATCGACACGTCCCAGGACCCAGAGTGCGCCATCGTCGTCGTACTTGGCGCCGTCCCCGGCGAAGTACCAGCCCTCCTCGGCGTAGCGGGACCAGTACGTGTCACGAAAGCGCTCCATATCGCCCCAGATTCCACGGAGCATCGCCGGCCACGGCTCGTCCATCACGAGATAACCGGTTCCGCCGTTGCCCAGCGGTTTGGCGTCGTCGTCGACGATCTTGGCGGAAATCCCCGGTAGCGGGGCCATCGCCGATCCAGGCTTGGTGGACGTCACGCCAGGCAGCGGCGAGATCATGATGGCGCCGGTCTCGGTCTGCCACCAGGTATCGACGATGGGTGCAGTGCCGCCGCCGACGACATCCCGGAACCAACGCCAGGCTTCCGGGTTGATCGGTTCGCCGACGGAACCGAGGACGCGAATCGAGGAGAGGTCGTGTGTATCGGGGATTTCCCTGCCCCACTTCATGAATGTGCGTACGAGCGTGGGGGAGGTGTAATAGGTCGAGACCTTGTACTTCTCGATGATGTTCCAATGACGATGCTCGTCAGGGGAATTGGGTGTTCCCTCGTAGACCACCTGAGTTGCACGGTTCGATAGCGGGCCGTAAACGATGTAGGAATGTCCTGTCACCCAACCGATGTCGGCAGTGCACCAGTAGATGTCTTTGCCTGGCTTGTGATCGAACACGTGATGGTGCGTGTACGACGTTTGCGTCAGGTAGCCGCCAGAGGTGTGGATGATGCCCTTCGGCTTTCCGGTGGTGCCGGAGGTGTACAAGATAAACAATGGATGCTCGGCCGGGAACGGCTGCGCCTCATGCTCTTTGGATGCAGATGCGACCGTCTCGTGCCACCAGAGGTCGCGGCCTGAAGTCCATTCGACGTCGGAGTCGGTGCGCTTGACAACCAACACATGCTTGATCGAAGCTGCACCGTCGACGGCCGCATCGACGGTTTCCTTGATCGGCGCAGGTTTGCCGCGTCGCCACTGTCCGTCGGTCGTGATGACGAGCTTGGCTTCGGCGTCGTCGATCCGTGAACGCAGCGCGGTGGCAGAGAAGCCGGCGAACACGACCGAATGCGTCAGCCCCAAGCGTGCGCACGCGAGGACCGAGACGATGGCCTCGGGGATCATCGGCATGTAGATCGCGACGCGGTCGCCGGCGACCAGTCCGAGGTCGGTCAACGTATTGGCGGCCTGGCTGACCTCGGCGAGCAGGTCGGCGTAGGTGACGTCACGGCTGTCCCCGGGTTCGCCTTCCC
>JBBPZN010000122.1:0-3092 GCA_038198705.1 Mycobacteriales bacterium | reverse complement strand
GCGAACCTCTTCTTTTGGCAGGGGGCTTCCGGCAGGGCTGTGTGTGCCGGTACCAGGGTACTCGGAGGTTTTCGGCGATAACGGATACGTCCTCGTCTTAGTTCAATAGCGTGAGAGGGGACGTTCGACTTCACAGGAGATGTGTTGAGCAAATTCACCGAAGAAATGTTCGCCACAGCAGCAGGCAGCGATCGCGGACTCGTCACTGGAGAGCCCGATCAGCCCCTTCGTCAATCCTGGGGTGAGATCCACCAACTCGCCCGATCGATGGCCGGAGCTCTCTCCGACGCCGGAATCGGTCGTGGCGACGCAGTAGGCATCCTCGCCGGTCAGCCCGTCGACATCGCACCGGCCTGCCAAGCGACGTGGATGCGCGGTGGCTCGGTCACCATGCTTCATCAGCCGACGCCGCGAACCGATCTCAAAGTCTGGGCCACGGACACCGAAGCAGTGGTGACCATGATCGAAGCGAAAGCCGTCATTTTGGGCGCGCCGTTCGACGTTGCGGCATCGATACTCGAAGAGCGTGGCATCACCGTATTGAAGATCGACGAGATGCGAGCGGGCCGCGAGATCGACCCGGTGGCGACCGATGAATCGGATATTGCGCTGCAGCAGTTGACGTCAGGGTCCACCGGATCGCCGAAGGCAGTGCGCATCACGCACGAGAATTTTTACGTCAACGCCTACGCGATGATCGACCGCATCAGATTCGACGTCGACTCCGACGTAATGATCAGTTGGCTGCCGTTGTTCCACGACATGGGCATGGTTGGTTTTCTCATGGTGCCGATGCAGGTCGGTGCCGAGGTCGTCAGTATCACTCCGCTCGACTTTCTGCGCTCACCGTTGTTGTGGGCCAAGCTGATTGACAAATACCACGGAACAGTCACGGCAGCACCAAATTTTGCTTACTCCCTACTTGCCCGACGCCTTGCTCAAGCCGACGATGACCTCGACCTCGATCTGAGTTCCCTGCGGTACGCCTGGAACGGCGCCGAACCGGTGGACACCGAGACCATGACGACGCTGGTCGAGGCCGGTAGGCCCTACAAACTCGATCCATTGGCATTGGCTCCGGTGTACGGAATGGCGGAGACGACTCTCGCCGTCTCCATTCCGGATCCATGCCAGGGGCAGGTAATCGATGTGGTCGACGCCGACCTGCTCGAGACCTTGAACCGTGCAGTCCCGACGACGCGCGGCAACACCCGCTCGCTCGCGACGCTCGGCACATTCGTTCCCGGCCTCGAAGGGCGCGTCGTAGACAAAGAAGGCCAGGTCCTCAACACCCGCGGTGTCGGAATCATCGAGGTGCGTGGCAAGTCCGTAACTCCGGGATACGTCACCATCGACGGACCGATCCCGACCCTCGATCCCGACGGCTGGCTCGACACCGGCGACGTCGGATACATCACCGAGGACGAGCTTGTCGTGGTCTGCGGACGCATCAAAGACGTCATCATCATGGGTGGCCGCAGCATCTATCCGACGGATATCGAACGCGCCGCCTGTTCGGTCCACGGAGTTCGCCCGGGCAACGCTGCAGCGATCCGCCTCGACGCGGGTGACAAGCGTGAGAGCTTCGCCGTCGCTGTAGAGACCAACGACTTCGAAAATCAAGATGAAGTCGAGCGCATCGAGCGCGAAATAGTGCACGCCGTTCACTCCGATGTCGGAGTGCGGCCCCGGACCGTAGTGGTTCTCGGGCCGGGGGCGATCCCCAAGACGTCATCCGGCAAGCTTCGTCGAGCAAATTCGGCCGCACTGTTGGGGTAGAGCGCACTCATTTTCTGGACCTCGCGCTGCTTTTGCGAACCTCGCGCTTCTGCTCGGAGGCTAGCGGGACGCGGAGGTCGGTAAAAAGGGTGCGCAGTCCCGCGTGCGGCGTCTATGGCCCGGCACTGTCGGTCCACGGCGATCAGCTCAGCGCGGATGGACCTGATTCTGTGCTGCTTCGAGTCCCGCGCGCAGAACGAGCTCAGCAGCGTCGGCGGCTTCCTCGCAGATCACGCCGAGGTCTTTGCGCTCAGCCGCTGAGAACGGCTTGAGGACATACGACGCGGCATCCATTCGCCCCGGTGGACGTCCGACTCCAACCCGCACGCGCAGATAGTCCTTGGTGCCGAGATGTTGTGAAATCGAGCGCAGCCCGTTGTGCCCGCCTTCGCCGCCACCGAGCTTGAGCCGGATTGTGCCGAAGTCGAGGTCCAGCTCGTCGTGCACCACAACTATGTTCGACGGTTCTACCGAGAAGAATCGGGCGAGAGCCGCGACGGGCTGGCCGGACAAGTTCATGAACGTTCGCGGTTTCGCGATAATGATCGGTCGGTCGTTCAAGCGTGCCTGGACGACGTCCGAGTTGGATTTCTTGTGCGAGGAGAACGACGCACCGATCCGAGCAGCCAGCACATCGGCCACCATGAAACCCGCGTTGTGGCGGGTTGTCTCGTACTGCGGGCCAGGGTTTCCGAGACCGACAATCAGCGCAGGAGCTGCGTTCACGATGTTCATGCTCTCATTCGATACAGTTACGACAACGCGCCGCTCCCGAAGAGGGGAGCGGCGCGTTGGGGACTGAGGGGAGTATCAGTTCGAGGAATCAGCCTCTTCCTGGGTCTCAGCCTCTTCCTGGGTCTCGGCCTCGCCTGTCTCCGAAATAGGTTCGGTGCCTTCGCCCTCGGCTTCCAGATCTTCCTCGGACGGCGCCTCGACGACGTTGACGAGCAGAAATTCAGGATCGGATACCAGCGTGACGCCGGAGGGCAGTTCGACGGCGCCGGCCAGGATCTGGCTGCCCGCTTCGAGGCCCTCGACCGAAACCTCGACCTGGTCGGGGATCTCCAACGCGTCTGCCTCGATTTCGACGACGGTTGATTCGGTGTAGACAAGCGTTCCGGGTGCTGCTTCACCCTCGACGACGACGTTGATCTCGACGTTGACGCGCTCGCCCTTCTTGAGGACGAGGAGGTCGACGTGCTGAATGTTGCGCGTGATCGGGTGGATGACGAACGACTTGGTCAGGGCGACCTGCTCGGTGCCGTCGATGTCGAGCGTCAGGACAGCGTTGGTTCCGTGGTTACGCAGGACAG
>JBBPZN010000121.1:0-9149 GCA_038198705.1 Mycobacteriales bacterium | reverse complement strand
TCACTCCGCAGGCTCCGCTCCCGCCCCTCCAGGTCACTCCGCAGGCTCCGCTCCCGCCCCTCCCGGTCACTCCGCAGGCTCCGCTCCCGCCCCTCCAGGTCACTCCGCAGGCTCCGCTCCCGCCGCCTGGAAGCGCCGCAAACGCAGACTGTTGGTCACCACGAACACCGAGGAGAACGCCATCGCCGCGCCCGCGAGCATCGGATTGAGCAGACCCGCCGCCGCAAGTGGGATAGCCGCGACGTTGTACGCGAACGCCCAGAACAAGTTGCCCTTGATGGTCGCGAGCGTCTTACGGGAGAGCCGAATGGCGTCGCCGACGGCACGAAGATCCCCGCGAACGAGGGTCAAGTCGCTGGCCTCGATCGCGACATCGGTGCCGGTCCCCATCGACAATCCGAGATCGGCCGTGGCCAATGCTGCCGCGTCGTTGACGCCGTCGCCGACCATCGCGACGACTCTTCCCTCGGCCTGCAGCCGCGCGATGACATCGACCTTGCCCTGTGGGAGCACGCCGGCGAAGACCTCGGTGATGCCGACTTCGGCGGCGATCTTGCGCGCTGCGGCCTCGTTGTCACCGGTCAGCATGACCGGAGTCAGACCGAGTTCACGCAATTCGGCGATGGCCTGCTTCGATGTCGGCTTGAGCGCATCGGCGACGACGAGAATTCCCCGTGCACGCCCATCCCAACCGAGCGCGACGGCCGTTCGGCCGTCAGCCTCCGCGTCGTGCAGCGCGCGCTCGAGCTCTGGAGGCAGCGGGAGTGACTTTTCGGCCAGCAAGGCGGCGCGCCCTAAAACCACCGTCCGGCCGTCGACAGTTCCGGTGACCCCCAGGCCGGCAATGTTCGCGAAATCGATCACCGCGGGCAGTGTGGCCTCTTGCCTGGCGGCCGCGGTGATAGCCGCTGCGATGGGGTGTTCGGAGCCGGACTCGATGGCACCCGCCACCGTCAAGATCTCGTCGCGGTCTTCACCGTCGGCGCCATGGACCGCGAGCAGCGTCATCTCACCGGTGGTGACGGTGCCGGTCTTGTCGAGGACGACGGTGTCGATCCGACGCGTCGACTCCAGCATCTCGGGGCCCTTGATCAGGATGCCGAGCTGAGCGGCTCGACCGGTGCCGACCATCAATGCCGTCGGAGTCGCAAGTCCGAGCGCACACGGGCAGGCGATGATCAGAACTGCAACGGACGCGGTGAATGCCGCGGCGACGGAACCGCCCGTCCCGAGCCAGAAGCCCAGGGTCGCAACGGCGATGGCGATGACGATGGGAACGAAGATCCCGGAGATACGGTCGGCCAGGCGCTGCACCTGAGCCTTGCCGGTCTGTGCTTGTTCGACGAGGGTGGCCATCTGCGCGAGCTGCGTATCCGCGCCGACCCGTGTGGCTTTCACCACGAGCCTGCCACCGACGTTGACGGTCGCGCCGACCACATCGTCGCCGGTGGAGACTTCGACGGGCACGGACTCACCGGTCAGCATCGACTTGTCGACGGCGGAGGCGCCGGATTCGATGATGCCGTCCGTCGCGATCTTCTCCCCGGGCTTGACGACGAACCGATCTCCGACGGCCAGTTCTGCGACCGGCACCTGCTTTTCGACGCCATCCTTCAGTACTGTGACGTCCTTGGCACCGAGGTCCAGCAATGCCCGGAGCGCGGACCCAGCTCGTCGTTTGGCGTGCGCCTCGAAGTAGCGGCCGGCAAGAATGAACGTGGTCACTCCGGCGGCAGCCTCGAGGTAGATGTTGGACATGCCGTCCATGCGGGCGATGGTCAGCTCGAACTGATGCTTCATTCCCGTCACCCCGGCGGTTCCGAAGAACAGCGCATACAAGGACCACCCCAGCGCCGCCAGCGTGCCCATCGACACGAGCGTGTCCATCGTGGACGTGCCGTGACGCAAATTCTTCGCAGCTGCGACATGGAAAGGCCACGCGCCCCAGACGACGACGGGTGCCGCGAGAGTCAGTGACAGCCACTGCCAATTGTCGAACTGCAACGCCGGCACCATCGCCATGGCGATGACGGGCACGGACAATACGAGTGAGATCAGCAGGCGCTGCTTCAGCGGATCTGTGGCGTCGGCTTCGGCAGTAGCGTCGCCGTCAGCCGGATCTTCGGTGCGGGGCAGGGTCGCGGTGTACCCCGCCTGCTCGACGGCCTTGATCAGATCGGCCGTTAAGACGCCGTCACTGACGACTTTCGCCTTCTCGGTGGCGTAGTTGACCGTGGCTGTTACGCCTTCGAGTTTGTTCAGCTTGCGCTCGATGCGGTTGGCGCACGACGCGCACGTCATGCCGCCGAGGATCAGTTCGGTGTCAGTAGTCACGACTCGTTCACCTGTACATGCTCATGGCTGGCGGGAACCTGTTCTCCTACTGGGCCCACCAACGATCCGGCGAAGTAGGCGGCGAAGAACACCGCTGTAATTCCGAGCACGAACATCGAGAGTTTTGCCAGCATGCCGATCTCCTTCATCCCTTAATTCTACCATACCCCCTGGGGGTATAGAAGGGTCAGGTTGAAATCTGGGTGTAACGCGATGCGAGCCCCGTGCGAAACCCAGGTAGCCCGCCCCGCAGACCGGCGCGGGTCGAAGCTCATCGTGAACCTGCGCGAGCACCTGCAGGTTCACATCGGTTCGGGGTCGAGTCGACCAACTGATGGGGACATCTGATGCCTTTACGCCATTCGGCCCGCGGGCCCGCACATCGCCGACGTCTCGCCACGAGCGCTGTCGCGTTCCTCTCACTGGGCGCACTGGCCGTCGGTGGCGTCACACTCACCGATTTCGGGGGATTCTCCTCCTCGGAGGCAGAAGTCGAACTCGCCTCGACGGCAACCTGCTACGACATGGTCAGCATCGCCGTCGGCGGGCGTGGTGACAGCCCGAAGAACGGCGTCACCAAGATGCTGACCACCCCCGATGGAACGCCGCTACCCGCCGCCCTGGCAGGCGACTTCGAGAGCGACTGGATCGACCAAATGGTCGGCGCACCCAACGACCAGGTCGCGGAAGGCTCGTACGCAGCCGTCTACGTCGAGTACCCCGCCAACATGGCGTCCTACGACGAAGCCGTCGACACCGGAGTAGACAACTCACACAAGGTCATGCGCGCCATCGCCGCATCCTGCCCCAATACCCGCTTCGCCATCGTCGGCTACAGCGAAGGCGCCGACGTCACGCGTCGAGCAGCCATGGATATCGGCAACCAGACCGCAGGCGTGAACGGCAAGTGGGACATCGTCGATCCGGCCAACGTCGTCGGCGTCGTCATCCTCGCCGACGCCGGACGCAAGGCGGGCGAAGGTGCATTCCCCGGATCGACATCCGGAACAGGTCCCGATGGATTCGACACGGTCTACCAGAACGGTTCCGGTCCCGCGGGCGCCGGCGCGCTGCCCGGCACGTCCGGCAGCTTCGGTTCGCTCGAGGGCAAAGTTGCGTCATTCTGCTCCGAAGGTGACCTGACCTGCGCGATGCCGGAGAACACCTCGCTGCTTCACCTTGCCGCCAACGTGGGACGCCAGCTCGACGTCGACACCCTTCAGCGTGACCACCTCACCCCTGCCACCGGCGCCGACCTCGCGGTCGTACTCGGCCGAATCGCCGTCGCAGCGTTCAGTGACATCGCGGGCCAGGACAATTGGCTGGCCGGTGACGAGACGTTCCTCGAGGTGCTGATCAAGGTGTCCGACCCGGGCTACAAGCCGGGCGTCGTGACCAAGCCGGTCGCAAAGGTCGACGAAGCCGTCGAACCGCTTCCCGCCTCGGAGTCCGTCAATCTCGCCTACCTGCCGATGAAGATCGCCAAGGAAATCATCGGCTTCATCGGTTCGAATACGAACACCGTCCAGGTAGCGATGAACGATCCGTACGGGCAGACCCTCGGACCAGGATCGGGACACCACTTCGACTACTGGCGCGATGCGGACCCAGCCAAGGGCAAGCCTCTCACCTCGGCTCAGTACGCCGCAGCGTGGTTGACTCAGCTGGCCAAGGACGCCGAGGCCGGTAAGCCGATCAAGACCGCCGCTGTGCAGGAAAACGCTCGCCTCGCCGTCCTGGCAGATCCGACCACAGCTACAGCCACGACCACCTCGGCCGCTCCGACGACGACCTCGGCCGTCACGGCACCTCCCGCGGTACCGGTTGAGCCGGCTCCGATCGCACCTGCGGTCGTGGCTCCGCCCGTCGACCCAGCACTACCGGTCAATCCGGCTCTGCCCGTCGACCCAGCACTACCCGTCAATCCGGCTCTGCCTGCCGACGGCACGCAGGCAGTGGAAGGCACTCAGCCTGTCGAGGGGACGGTCACCACTACAACTGCCGTCCCGACGACGGTGGCTCCCACCACGATGCCGGCTCCGTAAGTTCTGCTCTTCTCAGCGCCTATCCGAGATCGTTCGGGTAGGCGCTGAGTCGTCTGACCAGTGTGCCTACCCAGTGTTCTGAAGGTTCGCTTCGGTTTGGCGAGCGCGCACCCTTTTTGCAAACCGAGCACCGGTTTTCTCGTCCAAACGCGGGTGCACGGTTACCAAAAAGGGTGCGCGGTCCAAAGAACGATCCCGATCACCGGGCGTACTCGTTGATCACTACCCCAGATTCGTAGGGCGTACTGGCGACCAACTCTGCTCGCATGGGCGCATACTCGTGCTCGGCGAAGATCCGTTTTCCCGAACCCAACAGGATCGGGTTCACCTTGATGATCAGCCGGTCGATCTCGTCGACCAGTTCCGATGCGAGGATGCCGCCGCCTGCGAGCCAAATTCCACTGCCGTTCTCCTGCTTGAGTTTCCGGACCACATCGATGGGATCTTCAGCTGGAATGGTCGCGGCCGGTTCGACGTCGGTGTGGTTCCGGGAGAACACGTATTGCTTCAGATGACCGTATGGGCCACCAGGCGGGTGTGGACCGCCAGCGGTGTACGTGTTCCACCCCATCAGGACCGTGTCGAAGCGCGTCAGATCCGGCGTCATTCCCAATGCCTCGAGTGCGAGTGTAGGAAGAGTGTCCGTGTAGTCCCGCACAATCATGTCGATGTGATCACCCTGCATCGGGAAGGCGTCGAACGTGTCGTCCGGGGCGGCTATGTATCCGTCGAGGCTGACCGCGACGTAGTAGACCAGTTCACGCATCGAAGACTCCAATCACGACAGCTGTAGTAGTCGCTCTAAGACTACGACAGCCGTCGTGGTTGCGCTAGGCTTTTTCCATGGCCCGCAATCCGCAGAGACGCTCCGAGCTCGCCGACGCCGGTCTCCGCATCCTCGCGCGCGAAGGTGCACGCGGACTCACGCATCGGGCGATCGACGTCGAGGCCTCGGTACCCAAGGGAACGACGTCGAACTACTTCAAGTCTCGCCATGACGTCTTCGCAGGCCTGATCGATCGGATCGGCGAAAGACTCGCACCAGATCCTGTCGTCCACGGTCCACTGGCGGAACAAGTCCCGAGCCTTGCACTGTTCGCCGACTACATTCGCGACGTCGTCGCACGGCTACTCGGCAATCCAGATGTGACGCTGGCCCTGTTCGAGTTACGGCTCGAGGCATCGCGACGTCCCGAGATCGGCGAGATACTCGGAGACTGGCAGCGATCGAACTTCGCCACAGACGTCGAATTCAACCTTGCCGCAGGACTACCCGGCGGCGCCAAAGAGGTTGCGCTGTTCCACTACGCGATCGACGGTCTGCTGCTCGACCGGCTCACCTATCCGATCGACCCCGGGACGTCGACGGACGAGATCGTCGACGCCTTGGTCGACGGCCTGCTCAGGTGAATTTCACTCCCTGAGCCAAGGGCAGATCATTGGAGTAGTTCACGGTGTTGGTTGCCCGGCGCATGTACGCCTTCCATGCATCCGATCCGGATTCGCGGCCGCCACCGGTTTCCTTCTCGCCTCCGAATGCTCCGCCGATTTCGGCACCGGACGGCCCGATGTTGACGTTGGCGATACCGCAGTCCGAGCCTGCCGCGGATAGGAACATCTCCGCCTCGCGTAGGTCGGTAGTGAAGATCGACGACGAAAGCCCCTGTGGCACATCATTTTGCAGGGCGATTGCTTCGTCGAGCGTGTCGAAAGTGAGCACGTAGAGGATCGGCGCGAACGTCTCGTGCTTGACGATGTCGGTTTGCGTGGGCATCGTGATGACGGTCGGCTCGACGTAGTAGGCGTACTCACCGAATCTCTCGACGCGGTTGCCGCCGGCACGCACGATGCCGCCGTCGGCCACTGCAGCGTCGAGCGCCTTCTGAAAACCGGCGAAGGCGGGTGCGTCGATCAGCGGTCCGACCAGAGTGCCTGGGTCCAGGGGCGATCCGATCGACAAGGTGGCGTACGCGCGCGCGATCCGTTCCACGAGCTCCTCGGCTATGGACGAGTGCACGATAACGCGTCGCAGCGACGTACACCGTTGCCCCGCAGTGCCTGCCGCGGAGAACACGATACCGCGGGTGGTCAGATCGAGATCTGCCGACGCTGTCACGATCGCCGCGTTGTTGCCACCGAGCTCGAGCAGTGTCCGCCCGAATCGCTCTGCCACGCGAGGTGCGACGGCCCGTCCCATCCGCGTCGATCCCGTCGCCGACACGAGCGCCACCCGCGAGTCGTCGACGAGGGCTTCACCGGCAACCCGATCGCCGATGACGAGCTGCGCAACCTTCGGATCCACGCCTGCTTTCTCGGCCGCGCGCTCGAACAGTGCCTGCACGCCGAGTGCGGTCAGCGGAGCCTTCTCCGAGGGCTTCCACACCACTGTGTCACCGGAAACCAACGCCAGCACGGCATTCCACGACCACACTGCCACCGGGAAGTTGAACGCAGTGATGACGGCGACGACGCCGAGGGGGTGCCACTGTTCCATCATGCGGTGGCCGGGTCGTTCGGTGGCACTCGTTTTTCCGTAGAGCTGACGCGACAATCCGACGCCGAAATCGCAGATGTCGATCATTTCCTGCGCTTCGCCGAGGCCCTCGGAAACGATCTTGCCCGCCTCGATCGACACCAGCGCACCGAGATCGTCTTTGTATTCACGTAGCAGTTGACCGAGTTCACGGATGAGGCCACCGCGGACGGGCGCCGGCACGCTCGACCACTGGGCATAGGCCGTCCTGGCGTCGGCGATGACCGCGTCGACGTCGGAGACCGTGGCCGAACCGAGGGATGCCAGATTGCCACCGGTGATCGGTGAGCGCGCCACGATCGGCATGGTCGAGGTGGTCGCTGTGGTCGAGGCATCGAGATCGACGCGAACGCCGAGCCGCCCGAGAATGGCGCGGGTCTCGACACTCAACGCATCGTGGGTGACGGGTGAGGGCATGGTGCGCACCTTTCGAAGCCGGAGAGTGTCACTTCATTCTAGTCGAAGGCCCGTATACAGGAAAATATACTGTTCTTCGAGCTTACTAACGGAATATTAGCGCGTATGTTGAGCACTATGACGCAGGTATTGCAGCGCGCGGCAGCGGCCACATCGACTGTCGACGCCCACGACGTCCATGCCATCATCGGTCGCCACATGCTCGCCGACGGATTCGAGATGGTTCTCGATCTCGACAAGAGTCAGGGATCGACGCTCGTCGACGCCAGGGACGGCACGTCGTACCTGGATCTGTTCACGTTCTTCGCCTCTTCGGCGCTCGGGATGAACCATCCCGGCCTGGTGTCGAACAAGGCGTTCCGCGCCGATTTGCTGCAGGCGGCGATGAACAAGCCGAGCAACTCCGATGTCTACACCGTGGCCATGGCGCGGTTCGTCGATACCTTCGCCCGAGTGCTGGGAGACCCGCGTCTGCCGCACCTGTTCTTCGTCGAAGGCGGTGCGCTCGCCGTCGAGAATGCGCTCGAGGTCGCGTTCGACTGGAAGAGCCGGTGGAACGGTAAGCACGACATCGACCCAGCACTGGGTACGCAGGTCCTGCATTTCGAGCATGCGTTCCACGGCCGCACGGGATACACGATGTCGCTGACCAACACCGACCCCAACAAGGTCGCGCGGTTTCCGAAATTCGATTGGCCACGCATCCCGTCGCCGTACATCCGCAGCGGTCTGAACATGGACGCGCTCGAAGCCGAAGCGCTTACCGCAGCCAGGATTGCCTTCGAGGCGAATCCTCACGACATCGCTTGCGCGATAATCGAACCCATTCAGGGCGAAGGCGGCGACAACCATTTCCGCCCGCAATTCCTGGTGCAGCTACAAGATCTGTGCCACGAGTACGACGCATTGTTCGTTCTCGACGAGGTACAGACAGGCGCCGGAATGACCGGCACCGCATGGGCTTTCCAGCAGCTCGACGTCGTCCCCGACGTGCTCGCGTTCGGCAAGAAGGTCCAGGTCTGCGGCGTCATGGCGGGCGGACGCGTCGACGATCTCGACGATCACGTGTTCGCGGTCTCCTCACGCATCAACTCCACATGGGGTGGCAACCTCACCGACATGGTGCGTTCTCGCAGGATCTTCGAGATCGTCGAATCCGAAGGGCTCATCGAGCGCGCAGCCACACTGGGGCGTCACCTGAGGAGTCGCCTCGACAACATGGCGACGCGGCACGAGATGGTCACCGAAGTCCGCGGGCGGGGGTTGATGTGCGCTTTCACGCTGCCCGACGCCGGGAGCCGCGGCCGCTTGATCGAGGACCTCCGCACCGAGGAGCACGTTCTCGCACTCGGATGTGGCCATCGTGCGATCCGTTTCCGGCCTGCGTTGACGATCAGCGAAACAGACTTGGACCGTGCCGTCGACGCGATCGAGCGCGTACTGATGCGGATGGCGAGCTAGCTCGGGCGCGAGAGTGTGTACAGTCACTCGACATGTACGCACCTCTACTCGTTGCAGGATCATGGTGGTGGCGCTTTTAGGCGCCCACACCTTTGCGTACTTCCAACCGTGGCCGCCTTTCGAGGTGGCCATTTTTTGTTGTCTCGGTCCCTCGGCGGGCAGCCTTGTGCGAATCCGAAAGGCTGATCGACGTGCACAAAGCTCCGACCTCCAAAGTTTTGAAGAAGGCTCTCACCGGTTCCGCGCCATTCGCGATTTTGAGCCGCGAACACGGTATCGACGTTCTGATCGGCAATGTCACCGATGCTGCATCCCTCGCCGACATTCCATTGAATCCGAATGCCGACGGCCCCGACGTG
>JBBPZN010000120.1:0-12121 GCA_038198705.1 Mycobacteriales bacterium | reverse complement strand
GTGTCCGCCACAGCCTTCGAGCATCCCAGCGCCTTCGCTGTCTCCGATGCTGCATAGCTTCCCGCATCCATGATCACCTCACCGACCTGGACGTTCTGGTGAATGCACGAATCCCAGATCGACGCTGCAAGCCGGACTTTGCGTGCGCAGGCCTGATTTTCGATTACCGCCGCGTCGGAGAGCTTCTGAAGTACTGATCGATCGATGACCGGCGTGTGCTGCGGACCTATATACGACGCGAATGCACTTCTGCGACTCGAACTCATGAATCGGAGCCCCCCGGCAAGTCGATGTTAGAACGTATGTTCGATACTATCGAGTTGTAAGATCCCCGTCAAGGCGTTTCTTCTCCGATTCACTTGTAGTGCAGTCGAATACGAAACTCGCGTGCCTACATCATGCCACCGACATCCCAGTCGGAAGTCTCTTGGCCTGCGGTCGGCCAGCTCGCTCTTGTTGCGTGGTCAGCCCCCCGTGCTGGGCTCGCACCCTTCGGTCTGCTGTCAGCTCGCACTTGCTCGCGGCGTGTGCACGCCCTGGCTCCGATCAGTCGCGGGTGCTGATCGTGTCGCCAGCTCCTCCTCCTTCTCCGGCAACCCTTTCCTCCTCCGGCCAGCCCCCTCTTCCCCCAGCCAGTCTCGACGTTCTTCCTCCGGCCCCTCCCTCCGCCCAACCTCGACTCCCCGCACAGCCCGGGCTGATTGGGAACGAGCGCTCGCGCAAGAACCGCACCCCTGGCCACCAGAAAGCCGATCGAACTATTAATAAGCAAGCGTGCTTGCTTTTTTATCTATCAGATGTGAAACTTCCTCCATGGCCGACCTCGACTCGATCGTCGATGACCTCCGCGCCGAGGGTGATGCGCTCGACACTCTCGTAGCTGGACTGACCGAAAACCAGTGGGCGACGCTCACACCAGCACCGGGCTGGACCGTCGCGCATCAGATCGCGCATCTGTCCTGGACCGACAATGTCGCCGAACGCACCACCTCGGGGGCGTCGGGGGATACGACCGCTGCCGGAGAGTTCGAAGGCGTGCTGAAGGCTGCATGGTCCGATCCCGCTGGGTTCGTCGACAGCGCCGCAGCGGAGGAGGCCGGAAATTCTGATCTTCTTGCGCTCTGGCGTACCCGCAGGCATGCCATGGCCGATGCGCTGAAACGTGTCCCGCCCGGTGTCAAGATTCCGTGGTTCGGACCGCCGATGAGCGCTGCTTCGATGGCAACCGCTCGCCTCATGGAGACCTGGGCCCACGGCCAGGATGTCGCCGACGCACTCGGTATCACCCGCGAGCCGACCGAACGCATCGAAGCTGTCGCGCATATCGGCGTCCGTACCCGTGATTTCGCCTATGTGATCAACCAACAGACTCCGCCGTCCGAGCCGTTCCGAGTCGAGCTGACCTCCCCCTTGGGTGAGCTTTGGACCTGGGGCCCCGGTGACGCTGCTCAACGCGTCACCGGCTCGGCGGTGGATTTTTGTCTTCTGGTGACGCAGCGGTCGCACCCCGAGGACCTCGAGATCGAGGCCGTCGGACCGGACGCTCAGCACTGGCTGACCATCGCTCAAGCCTTCGCAGGCCCTCCAGGACCAGGACGACCCAAAAGATGACAGTCAGAATCGGCAATTGTTCCGGCTTCTACGGCGACCGCCTCTCGGCGATGCGCGAGATGCTCGAGGGCGGCGAACTCGACTATCTCACCGGCGATTACCTTGCGGAGCTGACGATGCTCATCCTGGGCCGTGACCGGGCGAAGGATCGGTCTCGAGGCTACGCAAAGACTTTCCTCCGCCAGGCCGAGGACTGCTTGGGGCTCGCGCTCGACAAGGGCGTCAAAATCGTCTCGAATGCTGGTGGCCTCAACCCAAGTGGCCTGGTCGAGGCGCTCGACAAGCTCGGCACCGGCGCCGAAATCGCCTATGTGCACGGCGACGACTTGCTGCCGCGAGCCCAAGAACTCGGCCTCGGTAGTCCGCTCACCGCCAACGCGTACCTCGGGGCCTGGGGCATCGTCGAGGCCCTGAACGCAGGCGCTGACGTCGTCGTCACCGGGCGCGTCACCGACGCTTCCGTCATCGTCGGACCAGCCGCCGCTCACTTCGGCTGGAGCAGAACCGATTACGACGCTCTCGCCGGAGCGGTGGTTGCCGGGCACATCATCGAATGTGGTACGCAGGCTACCGGTGGCAACTACTCGTTCTTCACCGAGATTGCGGATATGTCTCGGCCAGGATTCCCGATTGCCGAGATCGAGGCGGACGGATCGTCCGTCATCACCAAACACGAAGGCACGTCGGGTGCGGTGAGCGTCGGTACCGTCACAGCTCAACTGCTGTACGAGATCACCGGTGGCCGCTACGCGAACCCCGACGTCACCGCTCGAATCGACACCGCCTCGGTGTCACAGGCGGGAGCGGACCGCGTGCTGGTCAGCGGCGTGAAGGGTGAAGCGCCCCCGCCCACTGCCAAGGTTTCTCTCAACGCACTCGGCGGGTTCCGCAACGAGTTCACCCTGATCCTGACCGGCCTCGACATCGAGGCCAAAGCCGCACTGGCGCAGCAGCAGTTCGAGTCGTGGCTTCCGTCGCGGCCGACCGAACTCGACTGGACGCTCGTGCGTACCGACAAGCCCGACGCCGAGACAGAGGAGACCGCGAGTGCCTTGCTCCGGTGCGTCGTTCGCGACAGCGATCCGAATGTTGTCGGGCGGCAGTTCTCCTCGGTGGCGGTCGAACTGGCACTGGCCAGCTATCCGGGGCTTTCGGTGACTGCGCCTCCCGGGAACGGAGCGCCGTACGGGGTGTTCACCGCCGGTTATGTGCCGATCGGCGAAGTGCCCCACGTGGTCGTACTGCCGGACGGGACGCAACGGGAGATCGAACCCGCGACCGAGACGCTCGAACTCGAACCGCTGACCGAACCGGAACTACCACCGGCGCGAGAGCCAGAACCGACCATTCGCGTTTCGCTCGGCACCATTGCCGCCGCACGCAGCGGAGACAAGGGTGGGAATGCGAACGTCGGCGTCTGGGTTCGCACGGACGACGAATTTGCTTGGCTGGCACACGCTCTGACGGTCGAGCAGGTCGCACTCATGCTGCCGGAGACCGCGGATCTCGTCGTCACCAGACACCTTCTTCCGAAACTTCGGGCCGTCAACTTCGTCATCGAAGGAATCCTCGGAGAGGGCGTCGCGTCGCAGGCTCGTTTCGATCCACAGGCCAAGGGGCTCGGTGAATGGCTGCGTTCGCGGCACATCGACATCCCCGAAACTCTCGTCTTCACAGGGACACTCTCATGACAATATGGAACACTCCGGAGCGCGAACAACTCCGAAAGACCGTGCGTAGCTTCGTCGAACACGATGTCGCGCCGTACTTGAACGATTGGGAGGCCGCGGGGGAGCTACCCCGCGAGCTACATCGGAAGGCCGCGGCACTCGGTTTGCTCGGCGCAGGTTTCCCGGAGAGCGTCGGCGGTGAGGGCGGGGATTTCGCCGACGCCGTCGTCATCTGTGAGGAAATCCACCAGGCCGGTGCCTCGGGTGGGTTGTTCGCGTCGTTGTTCACCGCTGGAATCGCGCTGCCGCATCTGGTGGCCGCAGGTGACGCCGAGCAGATCGACAAGTGGGTTCGACCGACTCTCGCCGGCGACAAGATCGGTTCGCTGGCCATCACCGAACCTGGCGGCGGCTCCGACGTCGGGCATCTGCGGACCAAGGCAGTGCAAGACGGTGACCACTATGTCGTGAACGGCGCCAAAACGTACATCACCTCGGGCTGCCGCGCGGACTTCGTCGTCACCGCGGTGCGTACCGGCGGCGAAGGGGCAGCGGGGGTGTCGTTGCTCGTGATCGAGAAGGACACACCAGGTTTCGAGGTGACGAGCAAACTCGAGAAGATGGGCTGGCGTGCCTCCGATACCGCGGAGCTCTCGTTTACCGACGCCCGAGTCCCGGTGAGCAATCTCGTCGGGGCAGAGAACTCCGGTTTCGCGCAGATTGCGCAGGCCTTCCTCACCGAACGTATCGCTCTCGCCGCGCAGGCGTACTCCAGTGCCCAACGCTGCTTGGATCTGACTTTGCAGTGGGTCCGCGATCGTGAAACTTTCGGCAAACCGCTCATCGCCAGGCAGTCCGTGCAGAACACGGTCACCGAGATGGCTCGCAAGATCGACGTTGCCCGGGTGTACACCCACTATCTCGTGGAGCAGTCGCTCGAATCGAACAACGACTTCATCGCCGAGGTGTGTTTCGCGAAGAACACTGCCGTCGAGGCCGGTGAGTGGGTGGCCAACCAGGCGGTTCAGCTGTTCGGCGGCCTGGGTTACATGTGCGAAAGCGAAGTCGAGCGGCAATACCGCGACATGCGCATCCTCGGCATCGGCGGCGGCACGACCGAAATTTTGACCGGACTTGCAGCAAAACGATTGGGGTATCAGGCATGAGCGTGCTGAAGTCCACTCTCGACACTGCCTCCGCGCAGTATGTCGAGGCAACCGAGGCGATGAACACCAAACTCGCCGAGATCGATGCCGAGCACATCAAGGCACTGCTCGGCGGAGGCGAGAAGTACATCGAGCGTCATCGGGGGCGCGGCAAACTCCTCGCCCGCGAACGCATCGAGTTGCTCGTCGACGAGGACTCGGCTTTCCTCGAACTGTGCCCACTTGCTGCCTGGGGCAGCGACTTTCCGGTCGGCGCCAGCACGGTGGTAGGCATCGGCGTCGTCTGCGGCATCGAATGCCTGATCGTGGCAAACGACCCGACGGTCCGCGGCGGCGCCAGCAACCCGTGGACGCTGAAGAAGGGGTTCCGCGCCAACGACATCGCTATGCAGAACCGTCTGCCGGTCATCTCGCTCGTCGAGTCCGGTGGCGCCGATCTGCCGACGCAGAAGGAAGTCTTCATTCCTGGCGGGCGCATGTTCCGTGACCTCACACAACTGTCCGCGGCGGGCATCCCCACCATCGCCCTCGTTTTCGGTAACTCCACCGCAGGTGGTGCGTACATTCCCGGTCTCTCGGACCACGTCGTCATGATCAAGGGACAGTCCAAGGTATTTTTGGCCGGGCCACCGCTGGTCAAGATGGCTACCGGTGAGGATTCCGACGACGAGTCGCTCGGAGGTGCCGAAATGCATGCCCGAAAGTCCGGTCTCGCAGACTATTTCGCTGTCGACGAGCAGGACGCCATTCGCATCGGTCGTAGTATCGTCGAGCGTTTGAACTGGAAGAAACAGGGCCCGGAACCGCGCGCCGACGTCATCGAGCCCCTGGCGGATGCTGAGGAACTCCTCGGCATAGTTCCTACCGACCTGAAGATTCCGTTCGACCCGCGCGAGGTCATCGCCCGCATCGTCGACGGCTCAGACTTCGACGAGTTCAAGCCGATGTACGGATCTTCGCTCGTCACCGGCTGGGCCGAACTGCACGGCTACCCGATCGGCATCCTCGCCAACGCCCGAGGCGTCCTGTTCAGTGAGGAATCACAGAAGGCGACGCAGTTCATTCAACTTGCCAACCGCTCGAACACGCCACTTCTCTTCCTGCACAACACCACCGGCTACATGGTCGGCAAGGAGTACGAGGAAGGTGGCATGATCAAGCACGGTTCGATGATGATCAACGCCGTCTCCAACTCCACCGTCCCGCACATCTCCATCCTGCTGGGCGCGTCGTACGGCGCGGGCCACTACGGCATGTGTGGGCGAGCCTTCGACCCACGCTTTCTGTTCGCCTGGCCGTCGAGCAAGTCCGCGGTCATGGGCGGTGCCCAACTCGCAGGTGTCATCTCCATCGTCGGACGCGCTGCTGCCGAGGGACGCGGCCAGGTGTTCGACGAAGCAGCAGACGCAGGCATGCGCGCGATGATCGAGAAGCAGATCGACGCGGAGTCGCTGCCACTGTTCCTCTCCGGACGCCTGTACGACGACGGCGTGATCGACCCCCGTGACACCCGTACGGTAGTGGGAATGTGCCTCTCGGCCATCGCCTCTGCCCCGATCGAAGGCACCGCAAACTTCGGTGTCTTCCGGATGTGACGCACATGACTGTCAACTCGATCCTTGTCGCCAACCGCGGCGAAATTGCACGACGCGTCTTCGCCACCTGCCGTCGGGAGGGCATCGACACGGTCGCCGTTTTCTCCGACGCCGACGCCGATTCTCCGCACGTGCAGGAAGCCGACGCCGCGGTACGTCTGCCGGGAAATTCCTCGGCCGAGACGTATCTGCGCGGCGAGCTCGTCATCGCCGCTGCCGTGCAGGCTGGTGCCGATGCAATCCACCCCGGTTACGGATTCCTCTCCGAGAATGCGGAATTCGCGCAGCAGGTACAGGACGCGGGTTTGATCTGGATCGGACCGCCGGCCGAGGCCATCGAACTGATGGGCAGCAAGGTCGAGTCCAAGAAGATGATGGCCGATGCTGGGGTACCGGTGCTGACGCAGCTCGATCCCGCGACGATCGGCGAGGACGAGCTTCCGGTTCTCGTCAAGGCATCTGCGGGTGGGGGCGGACGAGGTATGCGGATCGTGCGTGAGCTCGCCGCGCTGCATGCAGAAATCGAAGCGGCACAGCGGGAAGCGCTGTCGGCGTTCGGTGACTCGACGGTGTTCTGTGAGCGATACATCGAAACCGGTCGCCATATCGAGGTACAGGTCATGGCCGACCGTCAGGGCAACGTGTGGGCCGTCGGCGAGCGAGAGTGCTCGCTGCAGCGGCGGCACCAGAAGGTCGTAGAGGAGGCGCCGTCGCCCCTCGTCGAGCGGGTTCCGGGTATGCGCAAGCGACTCTTCGACGCGGCCCGGTTGGCCACCGAGGCCATTCGGTACGAGGGAGCCGGAACCGTCGAATTCCTTGCGGACGAAAGTGGGAACTTCTTCTTCCTCGAGATGAACACCCGCCTTCAGGTGGAGCATCCCGTCACCGAATGTACGACGGGATTGGATCTGGTCTCGTTGCAGATCCACGTTGCCGCAGGCGGTTCGTTGCCCACAGAGCAGCCTGTCGCCGCGGGCCATTCGATCGAAGTTCGGCTCTACGCGGAGGACCCGTCGCAAGATTGGCAACCACAGAGTGGGCCGGTTCATCGGTTCGACATTCCGGGTGCGCATTTCGCGGTTCTCGAGAAGGCAGGTATCAGGGTCGATTCGGGTATCGAGAGTGGCAGTGTCGTCGGCGTTCATTACGATCCGATGCTGGCCAAGGTCATCTCCTATGCACCCACCCGTGAGCAGGCGTCGAAGCTGCTGGCGAAAGCGTTGCAGAATGCGCAGATTCACGGTCTGAAGACCAACCGTGACCTCCTGGTCAATGTCTTGCGCCATCCGGCTTTCGTGGCAGGGGACACCGACACGGCGTTCTTCGACACCCATGGGCTCGATACGCTCGCTCGTCCGGTAGGAGGCACCCACGCAGTGCAGCTGTCGGCACTCGCTGCCGCGCTCGCCGATGCCGCCGTCAATCGCAGTACGGCACGGGTCGACAAAGGGTTGCCGAGCGGGTGGCGGAACCTCCCATCGCAGCCGCAGCGTAAGTCGTACCGAACCGACGCGTCGTTGGGCGAGGCCGAGTCCGGTGATATCACCGTCGAATACATGCTCGGCCGGTACGGGCTCACGACAGGTCTGGACGGCGTCGGGTTGGTGTCCACTTCGCCTACGCGAGTAGTGCTCGACGAGAACGGTATTCGTCGGTTCTTCGACGTCGCACGATACGGCGACGACATCTTCGTCGACTCTTCTCTCGGGCCCGTTCGGTTGGTCAGGACACCGCGCTTCACCGACCCGAGCGAGGAAGTGGCGGCGGGATCATTGCTTGCTCCGATGCCGGGCAACGTCGTTCGCGTCGGCGCGGTAGCAGGTGACACGGTGACGGCCGGTCAGCCGATTCTGTGGCTCGAAGCGATGAAGATGGAACACACGGTCACCGCTCCAGCAGCGGGCATACTCACCGAGCTGAATGTCGAAGTGGGACAGCAGGTAGAAGTCGGCGCCTTACTCGCCGTGGTCACCGAAGCAGTAGTGAACGAAGAGGAGAACACATGAGCTTCATCGAAACCGAGGAGCAGAAGGCGCTACGTACGGCAGTCTCTTCTCTCGGCAAGCGCTTCAACTACATCGACTACGTGCTCCCCAAAGCGCGACGTGGTGAACCGTTGACCGAGTTGTGGAACGAAGCCGGCAAACTCGGATTCCTGGGTGTGAATCTTCCCGAGGAGTACGGCGGTGGTGGAGCAGGTATCTACGAACTCGCGCTCGTGCAGGAAGAACTCTCTGCCCATGGTGCAGGTCTGCTTCTGGTGGTGGTGAGCCCAGCGATCTGCGGCACCATCATCGGCAAGTACGGCACCGAGGACCAGAAGCAGACATGGTTGACCGCGCTTGCCGACGGGTCGAAGATCATGGCCTTCGGTATCACCGAGCCCGACGCCGGATCGAACTCGCATCAGATCACGACCACGGCCAGACGAGATGGCGACGACTGGATCGTCAACGGCAGCAAGATCTACATCTCCGGGGTCGATCAGGCCGATGCCGTACTCATCGTCGCCAGGACGGAAGACAGCAAGAGCGGCAAGTTGAAGCCGGCTCTGTTCGTCGTGCCGACGGACGCCGAGGGATTCCAGAAGACTCGGATGCAGATGGACATCATCGAGCCGGATCATCAGTTCACGTTGTTCCTCGATGATGTTCGGTTGCCGGCCGACGCCCTCGTCGGTGAAGCCGATGCCGCGCTCATGCAACTGTTCGCCGGCCTCAATCCTGAACGAATCCTCGGTGCCGCAATGGCGGTCGGAATGGGCCGCTACGCGATCGACAAAGCGGTCAAATATGCAAACGAACGCACCGTGTGGAAGACGCCGATCGGAGCGCATCAGGGCATTGCGCATCCCCTCGCGCAGGTCAAGATAGAGCTCGAACTGGCCAAGCTGATGATGCAGAAGGCTGCGGTTCTGTACGACAGCGGTGACGATTTCGGTGCTGCGGAGGCCGCGAACATGGCCAAGTACGCGGCAGCAGAAGCGAGCATCAAAGCGCTCGATCAGGCCATTCAGACCCATGGCGGCGCGGGCCTGACCGAGGAATACGGACTGGCTGCAATGCTCGGTCAGGCCCGCATCGGTCGCGTTGCGCCGGTCAGCCGGGAGATGATTCTGAACTTCGTATCCCAACATTCGCTGGGCCTGCCGAGGTCGTACTGATGGCAGTACAGGTTCACACCGAAGATGCAGTCACCACGCTGACGCTGGACACGCCACATAATCGAAACGCGTTGTCCACCGTCCTGGTCGACGAACTGACCGCCGGACTTGTCGATGCGGGCAAGGACACCGATGTTCGTGCGGTCGTACTCGCACACACGGGCAATACCTTCTGCGCCGGAGCCGATATGTCCGAGGCGGGCGGATCGGTCGAGAGCAGAACCGCTCAGATGCTCGGCTTGCTGCGATTGATCCTGGAGACACCCAAGCCGGTCATCGGGAAGATCGACGGCCACGTACGTGCGGGAGGAATGGGACTCGTCGGTGCCTGTGACATCGTCGTGGCAGGGCCTGGCAGCACGTTTGCATTGACCGAGGCGCGGCTCGGGCTTGCCCCGTCCGTCATCTCGCTCACTGTCCTTCCTCGACTCGATTCACGAGCGGCGAGCCGATACTTTCTGACCGGCGAGAAGTTCGGGGCCCACAAAGCCGAGGCCATCGGGTTGATCAGCGCAGCAGGCCCGGATCCTCAGTCGATGATCGAGGAACTTATCGCATCGATGTCGCAGGCGTCACCGCAAGGGTTGTCGGAGTCGAAGTGGTTGACCACCGCTTCTATACTTGCCGAATTCGATCGTCGCGGCGAGGAGCTCGCCGCACATTCGGCGAGGCTGTTCGAATCGGAGGAGGCGCGAGAAGGGATGATGGCCTTTCTGCAGAAGCGTCCACCGAGTTGGGCGATACCGAACACAGGGAAGAAGTAGTAAAGATGGCGTCGCCGCGTGAACCCAAGCAGGACCGTAGTAGGGCCACGCGGTTGCGGCTGCTCGAAGCAACGATCGACTCTCTCGCCGAGCAGGGCTGGGGCGCCACGACGGTGAGCGTCGTGGCAGAACGAGCAGGGGTGTCTCGCGGTGCTACCCAACACCACTTCCCGACGCGCGAAGACCTGATCACCGCCGCCCTCGAGTACATGTTCGATACCCGAATGGAGCACGCCGGACGCGAATCGGTGGCCCTGCCCGTCGGTCCGGCCAGAACCGAGGCCGTGGTGGATCGGCTCGTGAACTACTACACCGGTCCACTGTTCAAGGCAGCACTGCAGGTGTGGACCGCGGCTGCCGCGGATCCAGAGATGCGCGCAAGGGTCCTGCCACTCGAGGATAAGTTTGGTCGCGTCGCACATCGCACTGCCGTCGCACATCTCGGTGCCGATGATCGCGATCCGCAGACCCATCGGTTGGTACAGGCGACGCTCGACTTGGCCCGCGGGTTGGGGTTGGCCGATGTACTCAGCGACGACTCGCGACGACGTGCCGAGATCGTTCGGGCCTGGTCGGGCGTGCTCGACGCGTCCCTTCGGATTCGACAGGACGACACCGTGACCGCCCTACACAAGGGTTAATTCTTCCGGCGGACATTCAGTAGAGTCCTGGGCATGCGGGGGAGAGTGGCAATCGGCCTGGCGGTGTGCGGCATTCTGCTGGCCGGCTGTGGAGCAGGTGACGACGCGGCGCCGTCGAGCCAGGATTCGGTCGAGGCCTCCGCCGGCGAGTCTGGACCGTTCTTCGGCCAGTGCGGTTCGGTCACGGACGAGGAAGTTCGAGGAGCGTTCGGGGTGACGGCGTTCACGATGATCACCCGTAACTCGGTGGGATGCGAGTGGGAGGTTGCGGGTTTCTCCGGGCCGTCGGTCAGCTTCTCCTGGTATCGGGGCAGCCCCATCGACAGGGAGCGCTCCGGATCGGAATTGATCGGCAGGCCGGCCGAGGACATCGAGGTCGACGGGCACCCCGGGTTCTCTGCAGCCACGGAGGGCTCCATTTGCGAAGTCGGGGTGCAATTCGGCAAGGACTTCATACATTGGTCGGTCTCGTACGGGGACCTGCGATCGTCGGCCGATCCGTGCGGTGTCGCCGAGCAACTCGCGTCCCTGACAGTGGAGAGGGCCCAGTGAAGAGAGCGTTGATTTTGGCGACAGCCCTCCTTCTCGCCGGCTGCAGCACAACCGTGCAGGGGACTCCGCGGGCGGCAAGTTTCGACGGCTCGAAAGGTGGGGATCTGCCCAACCTGCTGACCGAATGCGATTGGGTTCTCGACGACCAGATCGCGGCAACCGTCGGCGGCGACGCCATCGCGCGTGGATTCTTCGGAGCAATCTGCCGCTGGGATGTCAGTGGCCCCAACGGCATCGTGAAGGTCACGTCCAGCTGGTTCGAGAACGGGTCGTTGGCCACCGAACGTGAAACCAACGAGAAAATGATGTACAGCGTTACCGACATTTCGGTGAAGGGCCGCAACGCAATTCGCAGTCAGCCGCCCAAGGATCCCGACTCGTGCGGTGTCACCGCAGGCGGGCCCGACGCAGGCATCGTCGGGTGGTGGGTTCAGTACCTGCCAGGGTCTGGCCACCCCGACCCCTGTGCGGCGGCGACCGAGTTGATGGAACTGACCCTCGACTTGAGCCAGTAGCCCGAGAGTGCCCATGCTCGAGTCGGCTGTTCTGGGTTCCCGGCCGAGCCGGTAGCACGGCGGGGGCCGTTTTGACCCGAGGCAACGCCGCCGGGTATCGTAATGCGTCGTGTCCGGCATGCCCGGGCCGTCTGTGTGCCTATGCGAGGTACAGCCGTGCTCATGTTCGGATTCGAGCAAGCGATACGGCTGCCGTGTGGGGGTATGCGACACACCCGACCGCGGGGTGCAAGAGACCCGCGGAGGTAACAAAGGGTGAGGAGCAGTGTTCTCTTGCTCCAACTGCTAGATCCCTGAGTCTCTATCCAGTAGAGGCTCGCGACACGAAGAAAGCCGGTTCATGCCAACTATCAACCAGCTGGTCCGTAAGGGTCGCACCGATAAGGTTGCGAAGCTCAAGACCGCTGCCCTCAAGGGAAGCCCACAGCGTCGTGGCGTGTGCAC
>JBBPZN010000119.1:0-24801 GCA_038198705.1 Mycobacteriales bacterium | reverse complement strand
GCCATGGGAGTCCTGCTCGAGGTGACTCTGATCCGCCGCATGTATCACCGCTCGCTCGACACGCTGCTGGTGACCTTCGGTGTCGGGCTCATCCTGCAGCAATGTGCACGCGATATCTTCGGCGCTCCCGCTGTCAACGTCGTCTCACCGAGCTGGCTGTCCGGTGGCATCGACATCCTCGGCGCTGTCGTTCCCAAGACCCGCATCTTCATTCTGGTTCTCGCCGTGATCTGTGTTCTCGCATTGTCGTTCGCCCTCGCGAAGACACCGATGGGTCGACGCATCCGCGCGGTCGTGCAGAACCGGGACCTGGCCGAGACGTCGGGCATCTCGAGCCGTCGGACCGATATTTCGACGTTCTTCATCGGGTCCGGCCTCGCCGGTGTCGCCGGTGTCGCGTTGACGCTGATCGGTTCGACGAGCTCCACCGTCGGGCAGAGCTACCTGATCGACGCGTTCCTGGTGGTCGTCGTCGGCGGACTCGGCCAGGTCAAGGGTGCGGTCATCGCAGCATTCGCGCTCGGCATCCTCAATTCGTTCATCGAGTACAACACGACGGCCTCGATCGCCAAGGTCATCGTGTTCGTGTTGATCGTGTTCTTCCTTCAAGCCCGCCCACAGGGTCTGTTCGCGGTCAAGACAGAGAGTTTGGTATGAGCACCTTCGTCCAGAGGCGCGGCGCGTGGCTGGGATTCGCCCTCGCCGCCGTCCTCCTGTTCGCGGTCGCACCGGCCGTACTCAGCGAGTTCCGACTCAACCTTGCCGGCAAGTTCATCTGCTACGCCATCGTTGCGGTCGGTATCGGATTGGCTTGGGGCCGTGGCGGAATGCTCACGCTCGGCCAGGGGGGTGTTCTTCGGGCTCGGCGCTTACATCATGGCCATGCATCTGAAGATCTCCGACGCCGATCTCCGCGGCGACGCGGTGCCGGATTTCATGTCCATCGCCGGGATTCGCGAACTGCCGTCGTATTGGGTTCCGTTCACTTCGCCGTTGGTGACGATTCTCGGAATTCTGTTCATCCCAGCTCTCGTCGCGCTCGTTCTCGGCCTCGGTGTATTCAAACGACGCGTCAAGGGCGCGTACTTCGCGATCCTGAGCCAGGCGCTCGCGGCTGCATTCGCAATTCTTTTGGTGGGTCAGCAGACCACGGGCGGGTCCAACGGGCTCAACAGATTCCGGACGTTCTTCGGGTTCGATCTCAAGGATCCGGCCAACAAACAGATGCTGTTCTTCATCGCGTCCGGTGTACTGCTGGCGGTCGTCGCCATCACCCGACAGCTCATGTATTCCCGCTATGGAGAACTGCTCGTCGCGGTCCGCGATCAGGAAGAACGAGTGCGCTTCCTGGGGTACTACCCCGCCAATGTGAAGATCGTCGCCTACGTGACTGCGGCATTCTTCGCCGGCCTCGCCGGGGCGCTCTTCGTGCCGATCGTCGGCATCGTCTCCCCCAATGACGTCGGCATCGTTCCTTCCATCGCGTTCCTCATCGGAGTGGCGATCGGCGGACGCAGCACGCTGCTGGGGCCGGTCCTCGGCGCACTCGGTGTGGCCTGGGCGCAGACAACTCTGTCCGAACAATTTCCGTCAGGCTGGACCTACGCTCAGGGACCGCTGTTCATCGTCGTGGTCGGGTTCTTCCCCGCAGGCGTCGCAGGCCTGTTCGCTCTCCGACGTCGCAAGAAAGCTGCAGACGAACCCGGTGCCGTCGTCGATGTCGAAGAGAAGGAGCTCGTCACATGATTCACCTCGACAAACATCGGCCGACCTTCGGTGGCAACGCCGGTATGTCGAGCCAGTACCTCGAAGTACGCGGACTCACCGTGAGCTTCGACGGATTCAAGGCCAACACCAACGTCGACCTGACGCTCATGCAGGGCGATCTGCGGTTCCTCATCGGACCCAACGGAGCAGGCAAGACCACCCTGATCGACGCCATCACCGGACTGGTGCCCGCCACCGGGTCGATCACCAAGTCCGGCGTCGAACTGCTCGGGAAGAAGGTGCACCAGATCGCCGGACTCGGCGTCGGACGGACGTTCCAGACTGCCAGCATCTTCGAACAGCTCACCGTCCTGCAGAACCTCGACGTCGCAGCCGGGGCCGGACGTTCGATCATGACCATGTTGCGCCGCCGCACTGCGGTCTCGCCCGAGATCGAGGAGGCGCTCGAGACCATCGGTCTGACCGAGAACCGGGACAAGCCGGCGGGCATCCTCGCCCACGGTCAGAAGCAGTGGCTCGAGATCGGAATGCTGTTGGTGCAGAACGCCGATGTACTGCTTCTCGACGAGCCGGTTGCCGGGATGAGCCATGACGAACGCGAGCAGACCGGCGAATTGCTTCGCCGGATCGGCGGCGAACGGACCGTCGTCGTCGTCGAGCACGACATGGACTTCATGCGGGCATTCGCGACGTCGGTGACAGTTCTTGCTGCCGGCCGCATTCTGTCCGAAGGCACCGTCGCCGAGGTACAGGCCGACCCCAAGGTTCAAGAGGTCTATCTCGGTACCGCGGCCGCAGGCGGCGAACTCGATCGGATTGCACAGGACAGCGCCGACGCCACACCAGGAGGCAAGCATGCTTGAACTCATCGACGTGCGTACCGGTTACGGCCGCAGCGAGGTCGTCCATGGGGTCTCACTCACCGTCCCCGCCGATGGCCTCGCCGCGGTCTTGGGCCACAACGGCGCAGGCAAGACGACGCTGCTCCGAGCCGCCGTCGGGCTGCTCGCGGTCAATTCGGGCAAGGTCCTCTTCGATGGTGAGGACGTCAGCTCGCTACGCCCCAGCGCTCGCGTCGCACGCGGTCTTGCCTATGTCCCGCAAGGTCAGCAATCGTTCGGCCAGTTGACCACGGCCGAGAACCTGCAGGTCGTCGCCGACGGCCGTAAGCGGGGTAAGGCGTTGATCGGTGAGGCCCTCGACCTGTTTCCCGCGTTGAAGGAACTGCTCACCAGGCGTGCGGGCCTTCTGTCCGGTGGTCAACGTCAGCAGTTGGCGATCGCCCGTGCACTCATCACCGAGCCGAAGATGCTCATCCTCGACGAGCCGACCGAGGGCATTCAGCCATCCGTCGCCGCCGAGATCGAACGAACGATTCTCGATCTCACCCGCCGCGGCGGGCTCGGGGTGTTGCTGGTGGAGCAACACATCGGCTTCGCGCTCGAATCTGCCCAGAACTACTACATTCTCGAGGCCGGGCGCATCACGTCCACCGGCGCGGGCGGTAGCGATTCCGAGGCCGATGTCCGCGCAGCCATGGCGATCTGACCGGTACTTCCATGCCAACGCGAAGGTTCGGCACGTACTGACGGTGGGATCAGTGAGCCGGCCGAACATTGCGAGCGTCCACTCTCTAAGTTAGAGTTGCTGCAATCGTCGTGATGGAGGTCACATGAACGAGAGCCTGCCTTACGACACGGTGCTGACCGGTGGGACGGTCTACGACGGCAGTGGCGGGCCGGGGGTAGTTCGCAACGTAGGCATCACGGACGGCGTCGTGCGCGCGATCACCTCCGAGCCTCTCGCCGTCGGTCCGAGCACCGAGGTCATCGACGCGACCGGCCAGTGGGTCATGCCGGGATTCGTCGACGTACACACCCACTACGACGCGGAGGTCCTGGTGGGACCGGGACTCACCGAGTCGGTTCGACACGGGGTCACCACGGTCCTGCTGGGGAACTGTTCGTTGTCGACGTTGTACTCCACTCCCGTCGACATCGCCGACCTGTTCAGTCGCGTGGAGGCGTTGCCGCGCGAGCACGTACTGAAGGCCGTCGATGCGCACAAGACGTGGACGAACCCGAACGAGTACATCGACGCGCTCGAGCGGCTCCCCCTCGGGCCCAACATTGCGTCGCTGGTGGGGCATTCCGACCTGCGAGCCCACGTGATGGGGTTGGATCGGGCAACCGACCGCAGCCAGAAGCCGACACGTGAAGAATTCTCGGCGATGGCCGATGCGCTGACCACTGCCCTGGACGCAGGACTTCTCGGCATGTCCACCATGACCAACCCCTGGGACAAGCTCGACGGCGATAGATACCGCTCGCGTTCACTGCCGTCTTCGTACGCGCGTTGGAAGGAATTCCGCGCACTGCACAAGATTCTGCGCCGACGCGGCCGCCTGCTTCAGAGCATCCCCAACCTCAACACCAAATACGACATGCTCTTCTTCCTCGGCAGCGCAACGGGACTGGGCCGAACTCCACTCAAAATCTCGCTTCTTGCTGCCGCCGACGCCAAAGCATCCCCCTGGATTCACCACATCTTCGGGCCGCTCGCACAACTGGTGAACGGGCCCGGGCGCGGACAGTTCCGCTGGCAACACCTGCCCACCACGTTCGACGTCTACTCCGATGGGATCGACCTCGTCGTCTTCGAGGAGTTCGGATCCGGCCGTGCAGCTCTACATCTGCGAGAGGAATTGGGCCGCAACGACTTACTGTCCGACGAGGTCTATCGTCGCTGGTTCCGCGCCGACTTCGAGAAAAAGTTCAGCTCGCGGGTATGGCACCGAGACTTCGCCGATGCTCAGATCACCGAGTGCCCGGATGCCTCGGTCGTCGGTAAGAACATCGCCGAGGTCGCGGCCGAACGCGGTATCCACGTGGTCGACGCATTCCTCGATCTCGTCGTCGAGCATGGCCGCAAACTGCGCTGGCACACCACTATCGCCAATCACCGACGGAAGCAGATGGACAAGCTCATCACGAGGCCGGGCGTCACCGTCGGGTTCTCCGACGCCGGGGCACACCTACGGAACATGGCCTTCTACAACTTCGGGATTCGGTTGCTGCATCGTGTACACAGCGCCCGCGGAGATCGACGGCCGTTCATGTCGGTGGAGGATGCCGTGTACAAGCTCAGTGGCGAGCTCGCCGACTTCTACGGCGTCGACGCAGGACATCTGCGGGTGGGTGACCGCGCCGATGTGGTCGTCGTCGATCCGGCAGGCCTCGACGACGAGGTACTTGCCTATCGAGAGGAGACGATGCCCGAGTTCGGTGGACTGAGCCGGATGGTCAACCGAAACGATAACGCCGTCACTGCGACGCTGATCGCCGGGCGGATCGTCTACCGTGAGGGTGAATTCGCGCCATGGTTCGGCGTATCGGAACGCGCTGGTAGCTTCCTGCGCGCCGGTACCACCACGGCACCGCATCCACGAGAGCGAGTATGAGCAGAACCCAGCAGGAACGACGGACCGAGACGATCGGGAAGCTACTCGATGCAACCATCGTGTCACTGTGCGAAAACGGCTACGCTGCAACGACGGTGAGCGAGATCGTCTCCCGGGCGGGGGTGTCCTCGGGTGCGTTGTTTCGACATTTTCCTACACGCCTCGACATCGTCGTCGCTGCTGCGGACGAAGTGCGGCGACGGCAATTCGACGAGTTTCGAACCGGTCTCGCGGGCTTCGGTACGGCGTCCGTCGAGCATTGTCTGCTCCTGCTCCGTGCGGCATGCCGAGCCCCGATAAACGGTGCCTGGTACGAGCTTCTCATTGCCGCTCGGAGTGATACCGAGCTGCGGGAACGATTGATTCCCTTCACTGTTCGCTACCACGAGCAAATTTCCGCGCTTGCCCGCACGCTTCCGATCGCAGGCAGCATCCCACCCGCGCAACTCGACACGGTCATTTTCACCGTGGTGCACCTGCTCGACGGTGAAGCGCTCTCGGCGATCGTGCATCCGCAACCCGAGCAGGAGGAGCTGCGATTGCAGCTCATCGCCGGACTGCTTCGAGGCGAGTCCATCTACAACCGGATCGAGGCTGTATGAAGACCTGGACAGTCGATTCTGTCGGAGCCCGTATCGCGGTGTACGAGTACGGAAATCCACTGGCTGGCTCGACGGTGCTTCTGGTCCACGGTTATCCCGACGATCATCACGTCTTCGATCCGATGATCCGCGCACTGGGGCAGCACGTGCGAATCGTTGCCTACGACACCCGCGGCGGCGGGGCCACCACTGTCGACGATCCGGATACCGTCGCGAGTTACACCCTGGCCCGCTTGACCGAGGACACGTTCGCTGTAGTCGATTCGATCCCCGACCGCACAGGGCCCCTACACGTGTTCGCACACGACTGGGGTTCGGTCCAGATGTGGGAAACAATGGCCACACCTCGTGCTGCTTCGACATTCGCATCGTTCGTATCGGTGTCCGGGCCGAGCCTGGACCACCTCCGCGAGGTCTCTCGCGCCCGCGCAGTCTCGCTCCCACAGTGGGCATCGATGGCGACGCAACTCGTGCGGTCCTGGTACATCTGGAGTTTCCACATCCCGGTTCTTCGCCGGTTCGTACCATCGATGATGGTCTCGCTGGGCAGCGAGGACGCCCCGGAACCGGAGCGCCGGAACCAACAACGCGGAATTGCGCTGTATCGGGCGAACATTCTCCGCCGTCTCCTCTCCGGACCGGATCCGAAGTGCGAGGTGCCCACCACTGTCGTCGTTCCACTCCATGACCGGTTTCTCTCCGCCGACCTTGCCGACGGACTCGAGCGCTGGATACCCGACCTACAGGTCATTGAAGTCGACGCCGAGCATTGGTGGCCGTACACCCACCCGGAAGAGGCGGCCGGGCTGTTGCTTTCACAGGATGGAGAACCGACCGCCGAGCAGTGATACCGACCGACGCGTCCGTTGTACTGATACTTTGAAATCGGACATGCATCGAACGCTGGGAGAGCTACCTTGACCGCCGCACCGGACCGCACGCGAATTCAGTTTCCCGACATCAGCTCCCGCGCGTGGGAGCACCCGTCCGACCGGGCGGCACTGGTCACCCTGCGAACGCTCAAGGGATTCGATACGGTTCTACGCACACTGTCGGGGCTGTTGCAGGAGCGGCAACATCGATTGATGTATCTGGCGACGTCGGTGCGCGTCGACTCTCGGCAATTCACCGATCTCGACGATCTCCGTACCGATTGCGTGCAGATTCTCGGGGCCGAAGAAACCCCGGAGCTGTATGTTCTGCAGTCACCGATGGTCAACGCGTTCACCATCGGGATGGATCGCCCATTCATCGTGCTCACGACCGGCCTGCTCGACATCACGACCTACGAGGAACAGCGTTTCATCGTCGGCCACGAGCTCGGCCACGCACTGTCCGGTCATGCCGTGTATCGCACCATCCTCATGCACCTCATGCGGCTGGCAGGCACGATCGGATGGATTCCGGTCGGCGGGTGGGCTTTGCGTGCCATCATCGCCGGTTTGATGGAATGGCAACGCAAGTCCGAGCTGTCCGGGGATCGCGCCGGATTGCTGTGTGGCCAGGACGTTCACAGCGCGCTGCGCGTTCAACTCAAACTTGCAGGCGGAGCCAGGATCTCCGAGATCGACATCGATGCATTTCTGGCACAGGCCGCCGAGTACGAGGCCAGCGGGGATCTACGCGACGGCGTGCTGAAACTACTCAACATCGAACTGCTCTCGCACCCGTTCTCGGTACTGCGCGCGGCCGAACTGAAGAAGTGGGTGGACAGCGGCGAATATGCGGCGGTGCTCCGCGGGGAGTACCCCCGAAGGTCGCAGGATGACGGCGCCAAGGTCGGCGACGAGTTCCGGAGTGCAGCCAAAACCTACAAGCAGAATTTCGATACCTCGGAGGATCCACTGATCCGCACGATCCGCGATCTCGGCAGCGGATTGACCGGCGCCGTCGACGCCGTGGGCAACGGCATCGGTGACGTCGCATCCGACATCAAGAACCGGTTCGATCACTGGCGACAGTCCTGACACCGTTTCTCGCCTGGTGCACGGACAGAGCCGGTAGCGTCGACGGCGTGAGCTCACCGCGTATCTCCTCCGGAACGTTCAAGGATCTCGGCCCGGTCAACTGGGTGTTGTGGCGCGTCCTGTCGAAGGCTGCGGGCGCGCCCAACGCGCATCTTTTCAGTACTTTGGGACGCACCCGCGGTCTCTTCCGGGGCTGGTTGTTCTACAGCGGGAAGCTGATGCCCGGCGGCCGGATCTCACGCAAGGACACGGAAGTGGTGATCAACCGCGTCGCACACGTACGTGACTGCGGATACGAGATGGACCATCACCGCCGAATCGGCAGGCGCGTCGGAGTGACCGAAACCCTTCTTGCACAAGTAAAAGAAGGGCCTGCAGCGGTCGGTCTCAGTGATCGCTATCGAGCGATACTCACCGCGACCGACGAACTACTGGCCACCAAGAACCTGTCGGACGAAACCTGGTCAGCCTTGGCACGCGAGTTCGACGAACGCCAGCTGATCGAATTCCTGTTGTTGGTCGGGCAGTACGACAGCTTGGCGACGACTATCGAAACCCTGCGAATAGAACGCGACTTCTGAAAAGAGATTTCACTGTAGCTAGCTCTTGTTCGACCCGAACCTGGCGCCGGTGGCTCGCCCAATCCTGTTGAGCGGCGCCAAAATATCTTGATACCGTGGCCCCACCACGCGAGGGATCAGATCGAACAGACGCGCATCCGGGCCGATGAGGATGCGCGGCTTGTTGCGTTCGACGCCGCCGAGGATCACCTTGGCGGCGCGTGTGGGCGAGGTGACGGCGATCTGCTCGAAGCGTCGCACGACGTCCTCGCGATCTCCCAGATCTGCCATTCCTCGCGCGTTGGCAACGATGTTCGTCTTGATTCCGCCGGGATGGACACAGCTGACACCGACCGGATGGCGGGCGACTTTCATTTCCTGGCGCAGCGCCTCGGTGAATCCACGCACCGCGAACTTTGCCGAGTTGTAGGCGCTCTGACCGGGGATGCCCATCAACCCGAACACGCTCGACACGTTCACCAGGTGACCGTCGCCGGACTCGATGAGTGCCGGCAGAAATGCTTTGGAGCCGTTGACAACTCCCCAGAAATCGATGTTCATGACCCACTCGAAATCGTCCCAGGTCATATCCAGAACATCCGCGCCGAGCGCGACACCTGCGTTGTTGACCACGAGGTTGACGCGTCCGAATTCGCTGACGACCGCATCGGCATGAAAATACATTGCCGCACGGTCGGAGACGTCCAACTGGTAGGACACTGTTCGTGCACCGATCTTCTCGCACAACACGACCGTCTCCGTCAACGCTTCACCGTCGATGTCCGAGAGCGCCAACCTGGCGCCGCGGTGCGCGAGGTCGAGGGCGAGCGCGCGGCCGATCCCCGATCCGGCCCCGGTGACGACGGCAACCTTGTTGTCGAAACTTCTCATGGATGCACTTCTTTCGGCTCGGTCGTATCGTCCTGGCCGCGAGAAACACCGGTCGGCAAGCCCATCCTGCCACGCGATGACGAGTCCGGACAGGGCATGAAAAAGCTCGTTCGTCTTATGCGCACATAAGACGAACGAGCTTCGAGCTGCTTGGAGGGTCAGAAGTTGATCATGTGTCCTGCGAGGCCGTGAATGGCCTCCTGCAATGCCTCGGACAACGTCGGATGTGTATGGACGTTGCGAGCGAGTTCGTTGACGGTCAGATCCCACTTCTGGGCAAGCGTCAGCTCCGGCAGTAGCTCGGACACGTCGGGGCCGATGAGGTGACCACCGAGAAGTTCGCCGTGCTCGGTGTCCGCGATCAGCTTGACGAAACCGGTAGCGTCCCCCAGCCCGTGTGCCTTGCCGTTGGCGGCGAACGGGAAATTTGCGACCTTGATGTCGGAGCCACGCGCCTGTGCTTCTTCGCGAGCCTGCTCTTCGGTGAGTCCGAAGCTGGCAACCTGCGGCTGACAGAACGTCGCACGCGGCATCATGCGGTAGTCCTCGATCGGCAGCGTCTCCGCACCGGCGATGGTCTCCGCCGCCACGACGGCCTGAGCCTCGGCCACGTGAGCGAGCTGCAGCTTGGCGGTGACGTCCCCGATTGCGTAGATGTGCGGGACGTTGGTCTTCATCGTGCTGGTGATGCCGATGGCACCGCGATCGGTGAGCTCGACGCCGGTCTTCTCGAGACCGAACCCTTCGACGCGAGGGGCGAAGCCTACGGACTGCATCACCTTGTCGACGGCGACGGTTTCGACGTCGCCGGACTTGTTGTTCTTGAACTTGACGGTCACCTTGGAGCCGTCGTCGTCGATGCTCTGTACAGCGGCACCGGTGACGATGCGGACGCCGAGCTTCTTGTACTGCTTCTCGATTTCCTTGGAGATGTCGGCGTCCTCGTTGGGGAGCGCGCGATCGAGGTACTCGACGATGGTGACGTCGACACCGTAGTTCTTCATGATGTAGCCGAACTCCATGCCGATGGCGCCTGCACCGACGATGAGCATCGAACCCGGGAGCTCACGGGTCATGATCTGCTCTTCGTAGGTGACGACGTTTTCGCTCAGCGACGTTCCCGGCAGCAGTTTGGTGGTACTGCCGGTGGAGATGATGGCGTTGTCGAACGTGATCGTCTCGGTGCCGCCCTTGGTCAACTCCACCTCGATGGTGTTCGCATCGGTGAAGGTGCCCTGGCCGTCGAACTCGGGAATCTTGTTCTTCTTCATCAAGAAGTGAATTCCCTTGACGCGCCCCTCCGCGACCTTGCGGCTGCGGTCGAAGGCTGCGCCGAAGTCGAAGCTCGCTTCGCCCGAGATGCCGAACAACTTGGCCTCTTTTGTGAAGAGGTGCGCAAGTTCGGCATTGCGAAGAAGCGCCTTCGAGGGGATGCAGCCCACGTTGAGGCAGACACCGCCCCAATACTTCTTCTCGATGATGGCAGTGCTCAGTCCGAGTTGTGCCGCGCGGATAGCAGCGACGTACCCACCGGGACCGGCTCCGAGGACAACGACGTCATAGTGTGAGGTCACGATTCCCCAGCTTAGTCGCGTACGGATTCCCTGTCTCGAGACGGTCGGGTTACCTGCCGGTAGCGGCGTGTGTCGCCTGGGCGACCCGCCGGAAGTTCCCACCGAACACGGCGTCGACGGCCTTGTCGTCGAAACCACGACTATGCAGCACCGCGGGCAGGGTGAGCGTTGATTCCGGCGGAACCCACTGCAGCGGCCCCCAACGCGTGTACATCTCCGAGAACGCCTCGGGGTGAATTCTCAGCTCGTGATCGAAATCTTCGTGGTCGAACGAATAGTCCGAGCCGATACCCACGTGCTCGATGCAACGTGCCACGTCGAGCCCGGTCGAGTAGCGAGCTGATTCCGTGATGTCTGCAGTGAGCACCGGCACGTGGCCGGTCACCTTCGGAGAGACAGTACCTACGAGGGTACAAATAGGGCATGAGCAACACCTCTGATCCGTACCTGTGGCTCGAAGAGGTCACCGACGAGCGCGCATTGGACTGGGTACGCACCCGTAATGCCGCCACCACCTCCGCGTTGGCCGGCCCAGAATTCGACGCCATCGAAGCACGCGTGCGCGAAGTCCTCGACACCGACGCACGAATTCCGTACGCACGTCGGCGCGGTGAGTACCTGTACAACTTCTGGCGCGACGCCGAGCACATCCGAGGACTGTGGCGTCGGACCACGATGACGGAATACCGCAAGGACTCGCCCGAGTGGGACATCCTGCTCGACCTGGACGCCGTCGCCGAGGCCGAAGGCGAGAACTGGGTGTGGAGCGGTGCGCAGGTGCTGCGTCCCGATCAGCACCTCGCGTTGGTCACGATGTCCCGCGGCGGCGCCGACGCGTCGATAGTCCGCGAGTTCGACTTACGGACGCGAGCGTTCCGCGAACCATCGGACGGCGGATTCTTCGTTGCCGAGGCCAAAACCGACATCGGGTACATCGACGCCGACACCGTCTATGTCGGAACCGACTTCGGCGCCCGTTCGCTCACCGACTCGGGATATCCGCGTATCGCCAGGCGGTGGACCCGCGGTACCCCGCTTGCCGAGGCCGACACCGTGTACGAGGGAACAGCGAGCGACATCGCGATTTCGGCGTGGCACGACCGAACTCCCGGATTCGAACGTGACTTCGTGCAGCGCGCGACGGACTTCTTCAACGCCGAGTTGTATCTGCTCGACGGCACAACCCTGACGCTGATCGATACGCCGACCGATGCGACGACTTCGGTCCACAAACAGTGGCTACTGGTCCGCACGATGACCGAGTGGACGATCGGCGACAAGACGTATCCGTCCGGCGCGCTACTGGCCGTAAACTTCGAGAGCTTCCTCGCCGGGGACCGCGAGATGACCGTACTGTTCTCGCCCGACGCACACCGCTCCCTGCATCAGTTCGCCTGGACCGAGAACTACTTGCTTCTCGTCACGCTCGTAGACGTGCGCAGCGAGTTCCGAGTGCTCACTCCGGGGCCCGATGCCTGGGACGATCAGCCGTTGCTCGGCCTACCTGATTCGACCTCCACGGAGATCGTCGGCACCGACGCGGAGGAGAACGGTGACGAGTTCTTTCTGTCGTCGAGTGGCTATCTGACACCTGCCACGCTGCTGTTCGGCACGGTCGGCGGCGACCTCGACGTCCTCAAACAGGCGCCGTCGTTCTTCGACACCGATTCGATGGCCGTCACCCAGTATTTCGCGACCTCACTCGACGGCACTGCCGTGCCCTACTTCGTCGTCCGCAAGGAAGGCATGGGCCCCGGTCCGACGATGCTCTACGGCTACGGAGGATTCGAGATCTCGATGACGCCGTCGTACAGCGGCGCAACCGGTCTGGCCTGGCTCGAACAGGGCGGCACCTACGTAGTGGCCAACATTCGAGGCGGCGGCGAGTACGGCCCCGAATGGCATACCCAGGTGCTACGCGCCGGCCGGCACAAGGTCCACGAGGATTTTGCGGCTGTGGCACAGGATCTGGTGGAGCGCGAGATCACCACACCTAGCCAGCTCAGCGCTCAGGGCGGGAGCAACGGCGGCCTCCTGATAGGAATCATGCTGACCAAGTACCCCGAACTGTTCGGTGCGCTGGTCTGCCAGGTACCGCTACTGGACATGAAGCGATACCACCTACTACTGGCAGGGGCGTCGTGGGTGGCGGAGTACGGCGACCCTGACGACCCCGAGGAGTGGGCATTCATCTCCGAATACTCGCCGTACCAGAACATCGTGGCCCCGGACGAAAAACGCTATCCGCCGATCCTCATTGCGACCTCGACACGCGACGACCGGGTTCATCCCGGTCATGCCCGCAAAATGGCCGCGCGGCTCGAAGAGCTGGGCCAGCCCGTCACCTACTTCGAGAACATCGAAGGCGGGCACGGCGGCGCTGCGGACAACGCTCAGTTGGCCTTCAAGACGGCGCTGTCCTTCCGATTCCTGTGGAACGCGCTACGGCCATAGCTTCGGTGACGGGAACTTGTCAGCGATGAATCCACGAGCTCACGAGGTCCGCGACGGCCGTCGGATTTCGAATCCAGCCGTTGTGGCCGAGTGACTCGGCGACGTGCTCGGCGGTGACGTCGGCGTTGGCGAGTTTGTCGACCAGGTTCTTCATCGACCCCGGCGGTGCCACCTCGTCCCCTTCGATCGTGATCGTCAGGACCGGTAGCTTCAGTCGGCCCATCCGCTCCTCGTAGTTCATATCGGCGCCGGACGGCTCGATCAGTCCGGTCCGGGCGAATCTGGACCAGTCTTCGATCAGCACACGCGACTGCCGACCGAAACCACCGACACCGACGCGATCCCCTGGCCAGAAGCCGGCAATGCTGCTCGTCAATGCCATCGCTGCGGCGCCGAACAACAGTGGGACACCGCGCACGGTTCCGAAGCCTCGGTGATACGGCGAACCCGAGGCCACCAAGATCAGCCCGGCCAGTCGACCGCGGATTCGAGCTGCATACATCGACCCGAGTTGGCCGCCCATGCTGTGGCCCAAAAGATAGGGAGTGGCGGCCGGAAATTCCTCGCGCACCACCTCGAAGATGGCAGGAAAGTCCACCGATACCAGTTCCTGATAGCCGTATTTGCTGGCGGAACTAGGTTTGGGGACGCTGTCGCCTTGTCCGCGGAGATCGCCGACAGCGGCATGGAAACCGCGGGCGACGAGGGCTTCGGCGAAAAGGCGGTAGTAACCGCCCGGTATTCCGAGACCCGGCATGATCACCACTACCGGGGCATCGTCTGGTCCGTCGGCCGGAAACAGCGATACCGGCACTGTCGAACCGTCGGGCATTTGAATAGGAACGGTGTGCACCGACCCAGATTAGGGCGTGCGTCCCCCGGACAGACCGATGGCCGGCACCCACCGTTGGTGGGTGCCGGCCATCGTGGAGAAATTAAGCCCCGGCCGAGCTACCCGTTCCGAAAAGCTGGGCGAGGATACCGAAGATGTTGGCAAGATCGCTGGATCCCATGTGGGAGCTCCTTAGTTCGAGGTGAATGAACCAGAGGCTACGTGACGGATGTCACGAAGTGGTCTCTGCAGGGACATGTTTACCGCACTTGGACACGTTTGTATACCAAGTGTGCAAAGTTCATTCATTCGACTGACGACGCCCCACCCATCGTTAGCTTCGGTAGTGACACCGCAACCGCCCCCGACTGCGACTGCAGCGTGCACTGAAAACCAATCAGGCAGCGCTACCGGCTGTCAGTGCGCCTACGATCTGGCCCACGATCGACTCGACGAGCCCGTCGAGAACGCCCGAGAAAATGTCGTTGATGAACCCTGCTGCTGAACCCATGAAAACTCCTGTACCTGTCATTCGGAACAGCCGTAGAAAGTACGACCTGATGTCGTTCATACCTCATTCGACGAAGTGGTGCAGCATTCGGACGGCAAGTCGAATTCTCACGCCCCCCTCGGTACCCGCGCAACGTTTCTTTCACTCGAGACAGCGCGAAAACCATTCGAAAGGAACGTCTTTCAGCTTCTATGCGGGGGTAAAGTTTGTTATCTCGCGGTTGTTCTCACCCTTGTGCAAAGGGTCCGAGCGCCGCGCACAACGTCGGCAACTTCAGGGTGAAGATGGGTGGACTTCCCGATGCGCGAGGGACCACCACATCGAGAGACTTGTCGGCATGACTTCCACCAACCCACCCAAAGAATTCGTCCGCTCCGACACGCAGAAGATGATCGCCGGTGTGTGCGGCGGCGTCGGCGAGTACTTCGGCATCGACGCCAACCTCGTCCGAGTCCTGACGGTGCTCGGCACCGTCGTCTCTGGCGGAACCGTCGCGCTGATCTACCTTGCCGCATGGATGCTCATGCCGAGCAGATAATCAGTCCTGACTTCCTGCGGCCGGGTAAAACACTGCCTGGCTTAGCTCGCCACCACGCTGACCGATCGCGGCCGCATCCACCGCTAGGCCCGCTCGGACGCGTCGAACTCGCGGACGTCGGCGTCGAAGATCGCGGCCTGCTGTTCGGAGTCGGGACCCGATCGACGGAAGGCATTCAGCTGCGCTTGACTGGCCCATCGCTCGTAGACGTCGACCCTCCGCGCGTCGAGCAGGTCCGCACCGATCGCGAAATCCTCGCATCCTTCGGACACTCGTGCGAGCCGGACCACCTCGACGCAACTCTGCAGATACCGATCTCGTTCGTTCGGATCGACAGTCAGATACCCAGCAACAATGATCATGGGCGTAAGACCTACGCGAGGAGCAAAACTCATCGCTCCCAGAATCTTCCAAGGCGAACCCGGCACGGCCGACTACTGAGTCAGTGCACCAACCACCCGCACGGCGACGCGAGATCCGCAGATCCCTCCGGACCCATCGAACCCTCCGCGTACGGCTTTACCTCTGGTGGATCGTTCAACAGCGGTGCCGCCACCTCCCAGACGTGCGCAAGCCCGTCGGGTCGGGTGAACAACGAACGATCACCGTTGAGCACGTCGAGAATCAGGCGTGAGTACGGCGACAGTGGGTCGGCGTTGGGAACGGACGGCAATGGCAGAGACAAATGCCCGACGGACAGGTCGAAGTCCGGTCCCGGCTCCTTCACCGTCATCGCCATATCGATCGAGCCGCTGCCGGACAAGTCGAAGGACAGCACCGCCCCGTCGTCCGGGAGATCGGTCAGCGGGCTGTTCTGCGGCTTCCGGAACACCAACGACACGCGCTGAGCACTGACCCCCAGCATCTTTCCGGTTCGAAGCAAGAACGGCACACCGCGCCAGCGATCGGTGTCGACCCACAGCTTGGCGGCGACGAACGTGTCCACGGTCGAGTCGTCGGCAACACCCTCGACGTCGCGATAGCCGTCGTACTGACCGAGTACGACCTCGGCCGTGTCGATCGGCCGGAAGCATCCGATGACCGTTTCTCGTGCGGATTGCAGATCTTCGGCAGCCAGGGACGCAGGAGGCTCCATCGCGATCTCGGCGGCGACCTGAAAGAGGTGAGTCACCAACATGTCGAGCACGGCCCCGGTGCTGTCGTAAAATTCGGCTCGGTCGTCGATGTTCAGGGTCTCGGGGACGTCGATCTGCACCTGGGCCACGTGCTCGGCATTCCAGATGCCGTCGATCATGCCGTTCGCGAACCGCAGGACGTGCAGGTTCTGGGTCGCCTCCTTGCCGAGAAAATGGTCGATTCGGTAGACCTGCTTCTCGTCGAGAACCTCGTGCACCACCTTGTCGAGCTCTTCGAAAGCCTGCTGCGACGTGCCGAACGGCTTCTCGTACACCACCCGTGCACCGTCGGCGAGGTCGTGCGCGCCGAGGGCCCTGGTGTAGTCCTGAAACGTGCTCGGCGGCAGTGCGATGTAGTGCACCAACTGCGCGTTCTCGCCCAACTCGTCTCTGGCCGACGCCATCACCTCAGGTAGCGCACCCGGGTCTTCGACGGTGAATCCCTTGCCTGCGAATCGGATCCGTTTCGCGAACTCGTCCCAGTCCTTGCTGCCGAGTTCGGAGCCGTATTCCTTCAACGCTCCGTGGACGTGGTCGCGGAACTCGTCGTCGGGGGTGTCGTGTCGACCGTTGCCGATGAGCAGCCACTTCTCGGGCAGCAGTCCCTCGACATGGAGTTGGTAGAACGAGGGTAGGACCATGCGCTTCGCGAGGTCACCGGTCGCACCGAACAGGACGAATATCGTGGGTTGCAGAGACGCCATGAATTCCATCATGCCCGCACCGATCGTGTGGTGTGGTTAAAGTCGATCTGGTGACACGATCGAGGTTCCACGGCGAGATCTACGGGATGGGCACATCCTCGGGCACACGCATTGTCGTCGGCAACTGGACGAGGTCTCCGCTCGGCACCTTCACCGACGTCATGGTCGAGTTCGAGAACGGCCATCGCCTACTACTGGCCCCTGACGACGCGGTACGTGAATTCGTTTCGGCCACATACACATTCGACGAAACCGTTCTCACTCCGGTAGCCTTCGCGCGTCTACCGGACGGATCGAGGGAAGTGCAGGCCGGTCGACTGGCTCTGCGAATCCACACCGGCCGAATCACACCGCTCGGCGTGCTGCTGAAGCTCGTACCCACGGCCATCTCGACCGCCCCGTGGTTCTGCACGCTGACCGACCCCATCGCACGATTGGTGCTCCGCGGTGTACGGACCCGCGGCAGCGCCGGCGGCGGGCGACGCGAGTACTACGGGGCTCACACCCAATACCGTGTCACCGCAGTCGAGGCGTCGTGGGACGGAAAGAAACTCGGCTCACTGACCCGCGTCACGCCGCCGGTCCGATTCGGATTCGGTTCCACACCCCAGGCCCCGAGCGTCACCTACATCACCACCACTATCGACGACTGATTCGTTCGAATCAGACCAGTACCGCACCCGCAGCGACGAGTTCGGCCAGCGCCATTTCCGAAGACTCGGGAGCGACACCAGCGATCAGATCGGTGAGAATACGTACCTTCAGCCCGAGCGCGATCGCGTCGAGAGCCGAAGCTCGCACGCAGTAGTCGGTAGCCAGTCCGACGACGTCGAGGTCGGTCACCTCGTTGGTTCGCAACACCTCGGGCAACGTGACGCCCTCGTCGGTGATGCCTTGAAACGCCGAGTACGACGGCTTCCCCTGGCCCTTGTAGACGTGCACGTCCACCGATCCGGTGACGAACTCCCCGTGGTACTCCGATCCGACTGTGTCCGCGACACAGTGCATGGGCCAGGTGTCGACGAAGTTGGGCGCATCATCGGTCGCGAAGTGGCCGCCGTTGTCGCCGACAGCATCGTGCCAGTCCCGCGAGGACACGATGACGTCGTACTCGTCTCCCCTTTTCGCCAGCAACGCACTGACTTTGCGCGCTACTTCGCCGCCGCCCTCGATGCCGAGGGCGCCGCCCTCGGTGAAATCGTTCTGTACATCCACTACCAACAAAGCACGAGTCATGCGTCCAAACTAACCCGTCACACCCCTGATGCTCCGAGCCGCATTCTTCGGCCCTGAAGCGAAGGTCGACACCAGTTTCGATCAGCCGGTGACCACGGCTGCTCGGGCGAGCACTGCGGCGCCTACGACCCCCGCATCATCTCCCAACTCGGACACGACGAACTGTAGGTCGGGGCTCGGTTGCAGCATCCATGGTCTGGTCGCCTCGTACAGCTTGTCGGCGAGATCCTGCCCGAGCTTTTCGGCCAGCCCACCACCTACGACGACCCGATCCAGATCGAGCAGGTTGATGGTGGAGCCGACCGCAACACCCAGGGACTCGATCGCCGTGTCGAACAGTGTCGTTGCAAGTGTGTCTTCTTCATCGAGGGCGAGGGCCCAGACTTTGGATGTCAACTTCGTCTTGCCCTCGTCGTCGCGGATCGTGAACAAAGATGTCTTCCTACCTGCATCGACCATCGTCGTTGCGACGCCACGCATCGATCGCCGTCCCGCATAGGCCTCGGCACATCCCCTGCGCCCACACGTGCAGAGTGCACCACCGGCAGCGACGATGACGTGTCCGATTTCTCCGGCTGCTCCTCGCGTTCCGACGTAGGGCCGACCATCCAGGATGAGGCCGCCGCCGACCCCCGTTCCCATCCAGAGACCGAGGACATTCCGACCGCCTCGGGCTGCTCCTGCTGTCCATTCACCCAACAGACCCACGTTGGCGTCGTTCCCCAAGGTGACCGGAACACCGAGTTCGTCCGAGAGTGGCCCGATCAGGTCGACATCTTCGGTCCAACCGACCAGGTTGGGCACGGTGAGAGCGCGTCCTTCGTGCACGACTCCTGGAATCCCGACTCCGACAGCGATGGGGTCGGCGTCGAGGGAACCGACGAGTTCGATGATGACCTTCAGGACATCTTCGGGTCCACCTTCCGGAGTGGCGGCTTTCACCCGGTGAAGCACGTGATGACGTTCGTCGACGGCACCGACTTCGATGTTGGTTCCGCCTACATCGACTCCGACGACGACCGACGCTGTTTCGCTCATGTCCCGATCGTCCCACCGAGCATCGGCGACGGGGCAGCTTTACCGGCAGTCGGACCCGTGCCAGTAGTCTTCGGTCGTGGATCGAAAGTCGCTGACAGACAACGGCAGTGTCGCCGACATAATCTGCTATCCGGTCAAGGGATGCGCGGGCGTGTCTCTCCGCACCGCGTCGATGACGTTCCGCGGACTCGAACACGATCGCGAGTTCATGATCGTGGGTGCGGACGGATCGTTCCGCAGTCAACGCAGCGACCCTGTCCTCGCCGTCGTCCACCCCTCGATCGTCGACGACGTCCTCACCCTGTCGCACGACTCTTTCGGATCGATCGCCGTCGAGGTGAATCGGCATTCCCAGCGACGAGATGTCACGATGTTCGGCGAACCGTTTCACGGCATCGACCAGGGCGACGACGTTGCACGCTGGATCGGTGAGATCCTCGGCGAAGAGTGTCGACTGGTCAGGATCACCTCGACTGCCCCGAGCTTCGCGGACAGCACCGCAGTCCACATCCTGTCCGATGCGTCGATGCACGGCCTGAACGCCCGGCTCGACGCACCGATTCCGTTCGGTCGGTTCCGGCCCAACATCGTCGTCACCGGCTGGGCGGATGCGCACCGGGAAGACCAGGTACGCCTGGCCTCCGTCGGCACCTGCGAACTCGCGTTCGACAAGATTGCCATCCGGTGCGCCGTCACGACCGTCGAGCAAACAACCGGCATTCGCACCGGCCCCGAACCCCTGCGTACCCTCGCCGCCTACCGCCGCGGCCCCACCAAAGGCGTCGTCTTCGGCGCGAAGTTCTCGGTGAACACCGTCGGGCGAGTGTCGGTCGGGGACGAGTTCACCGTTCTCGAGGAGGAATCTTTCGGTCTCGACCACTAGTTGCCGGCCGCTCCGCTTCCTCGACTTCGCGAGCCCATTCCGGATGCTCGTTCTCGGCCCACGCACGCAGAACCGACCCGCCGCGTATACCGCGCATCGCTTCGGAATCCTTGAACGCGTAGAAGATGTGGCCCACGACGAGAAGCCCGAAGGCGAGAGCGAACCAGTCGTGTACGAACGTCGCTCTTGCCCGCCAGTTCAGCGGACTCCACTCCGGAAAGAACATCACCGTCCCCGTGAGCAGCAGTACCAAAATCGATCCGCCACTCAACGCACCGTTGAGCTTCTGACCGGCATTGAACTTTCCGACGCCCACTGCCCGGAGCCGACGAGCCTTGGACCGCAACCACTTCCAGTCCTCCGCGACGAACCGATCGAGTCGCTGCAGATCCAGCCGATAGGACCGCGAGAGAAGACCGAGAATCAGCGGTATCGGTATACCGAAACCTGAATAGACGTGCACCACTTCGACCAAGTGCCGATTGCCGACGAGGACCGCCAACGAGTGACCGGGCCGCCGAGCATGGTGAGGGCGACGATGACGTCGTCGCGACGTGCTTGCTCCAGCGTCAGGCTCTCGGTGTACGTGCTGTCGAACGAGGTGAATCGGACTGCCGTCGCATCGGCCGTCGGCGTGGCGTCATCGAGGATCTCGGACAGGCGCACACCGCTCCACGGAACCTGCGGAACACGCCATCCGGTCACGCATTGGAAGTCTCGTACCAGAGACGTCTGGGGCATTGCCCGCAAATCCTGTAGTCCGAGAGTGCGTGGTGTTGCTACCAAACCACCGACAGTCAATTGGTAGCTGCTCTCGTCCTTGCGCGGTGCACCCGTGGTCACCGAATAGAATCGAAAGTTAATGCCCAGCGGGATCAGGCCGACCAGTCCGGTGGGATCGTGGTTACCGATCGGGCCCATCACGGTTGCGAGTCCATTTTGAATGGCGCCACCGCCCAGAATCCCTGCCGCGCCGGCGACGACCAATCCGAGGAAGATGCGTCGACCCACCGGTGCACCGGGAATGTCGGGCTCGTTGCGACGCATCACCCCACTGTCCACGAATTACCTCTCGCGTGTCGCTATCTGCACGGCGAGCAGAATTCGCGCCTGACCCGCTCGCAGTGGTGAGAACACGGCGCCCGCGTCGACGAGGTCCGCACCGCCACCTCCGCCGCCGTAGCTGGGTTCGACAGAGCCGAGCGGAACCCGCGTCGTAACGACGACGGGGATCCCTGCGGCCGTGGCGCGCTTCACCGCCGCCACGACCTTGTTGTTCGTGTTTCCCGAACCGAGTGCCTGCAGCACGAGCCCCTGACTTCCGGCGCTGAGGTAAGCGTCGATGGCGACCGCATCCACACCTGGGTACAGCGCAACGATGTCGACTCTGGTGTCCGAAATTTTCTGCCGGTCGAAGACGGAGCGTTCCTGCGCCGATCCGAAAAATGCGTCCAGGTCGGAGGTATGCCATTTCATCAACCCGCACGCGGGCAATGTTCTGCCACCGAAGGAAACGAGGACTCCCTTTCCCTGGTTGCTCGGGTTCCGCACTGCTTCGATCGCTGCCATGACGTTGTCGGGACCGTCGGGCTCGGGGTGATCCGATGTCCGCTGCGCACCGGTGAACACCACCGGTCTCGGATCATCGTGGAACAGGTCCACGAGAAGGGCCGTCTCCTCCATGGTGTCCGTACCGTGCAGAACCACGGCACCGACGCAGTCCGGATGGGTCAGCGCATTCGCGACAGCGTCGGCAACGGCGTCCATGTCGGCGAAGTCGAACGCCGAACTGTCCTTGGACATGACCTCACGAACCTCGACGTCGGCGGCCAACGAGAGCCCGAGCGGATCACTGCCCGGACGGCTGATGCCGTTCTCGTCACGGCTGCTGGCAATGGTTCCGCCTGTGGTCAGCAGAGCGATGTGAGACACAGAAAGTGATACCTCTCGTTCGGCTGCAGGCGCACGAATCCTGTTGCGGCACAATGACCATTCACTGACAGCCCACGCACTGATGATGCCGAGCACCGCCAAGCGACGTGCGCACCTGGACGCGGTTCGGGGCGCAGTGGAGTCCTCGCGTCGCTGATCCCGGATCTCTGTCGTCAGAAGGTTACGTTGATGTCGCGCGAGAAGGTGAAACCACCCTGGGTCCCCCAGCAGGTGACTCCGGTCGCTGCGTCGGACGAACACACCACACCCACCGTGGACAGCACCTGACCATACTCGAGAACACGGGGCTCGTTGGAAGTGTAGATACCCTGGGTCGTACAGATATGTTGCGCGCCGCCGTCGTTGACGCGCACCGCGAACTTGTCGTTCTCGGCGTTGGTACATGTTCTACCCGACGCCGGATTGGCACTGGTTCTGGCTTGACAGCCCACCTGGCCTGTAGGTGAACCACCGGCCCAGATGCTGCACTGAATATTGCCCGTCGGCGTCGTGAAGTCGAACCGACTCGGATCGGAGGCAAACAGCGTCGGGTCGACATTTCCCGAGTCCAGGCTCGGTCGTGTGGGGGTCGTCGGCTTCAGGTCCGAGACCTCCGCGGGCGGTATGCCCGGAACGATGGCGATCGATTGAGACGGCTCGGGTTCCGGGCCTAGGGTCGAGGTCGGATCGACGACCGACGACGTCGGGGCAGCGCTCTCCGACTCGCCTCCCGAGCAGGCACCGACTGTCAAGAGCGCAGCAGATAGAACTCCGATGAGCATGAAGGGCTTCCGAGCGACAATCATTGATCCCCTTGATCCCCTTGGTTCCGAGTCGGCTCCTCGCCGGCTCGGCTGTCACTGTATCTGCTCGGTGCACCGAGTCATCGAATTGTTCCGAGTACCGATGTCGACTCGGTTCGGCTATTCGTCCGGCTCCTTCAATCCCTGCCGCTCGTCGCGTTCGGCCCATTCCAAAAGCGAATCGATGGAGAACACGGCGTCGTCGATGCCCTCGTGCAGGTCGCCCAGTTCGGTGAACCTCGCCGGGACGGTGAACATCGTGAATTCTCGCGGATCGACGTCGACTACCTCGTCCCAGGAAATCGGCGTCGAGACAGTTGCTTCCGGGTTTCCACGTACCGAGTAGGCGCTCGCGATCGTGTGGTCGCGGGCATTCTGGTTGTAATCGACGAAGAGCTTCTGCGGGTCACGGTCCTTGCGCCACCAGGTGGTCGTCACGTCCTCGGGTGCCCGGCGTTCGACTTCCCGCGCGAAAGCCAGTGCAGCCCTTCGCACGTCCTTGAAACCCCAGTCCGGCTGAATCCGCACATAGACGTGAAGGCCATGTCCGCCAGAGGTTTTGGGCCAACCGACGGCTCCCAGGTCCTCCAACACGTCCTGCACGACACCTGCGACGCGCCGAACTCGGTCGAACGGGCAGTCCGGCATCGGATCGAGGTCGATCCGCCATTCATCGGGCTTCTCGACATCCGCCCGGCGGCTGTTCCATGGGTGAAACTCGACCGTCGACATCTGCACAGCCCACGCCACGTGCGCCAACTCGGTCACGCACAGCTCGTCGGCCGTCCGGTTGTAGCGCGGAAAATTCACGCGTACGGTCTCGAGCCACGGAGGTGCGCCGTTGGGCACTCGCTTCTGGTGGACCTTCTCCCCTGCGAGGCCACTCGGAAAGCGGTGCATCATGCAGGGACGTTCACGCAGAGCGCGCACGATCCCCTCTCCGACGCTCAGGTAATAGTTCACCAAGTCGAGCTTGGTCGCCCCGCTCTCGGGGAAGTACACGCGATCGGGGTTGGAGATGCGCACCGTACGTTCGCCTACCTCGAGTTCGATCGCCGGTGATGCTGCGCGGGCCATGCTCGAAAGCCTAGGTGCAGCTCCGCCGCATCGCTGCAGATTCTTCTGAGCACACGAAAAAGCCCGACTCCACGAGGGAGTCGGGCTTTCTCAGCGGTAAATCGGGGGGAACGGACTCAGAAGTCCATGCCGCCCATGCCACCGGTCGGATCGCCAGCAGGCGCTCCGGCCTTTTCGGGCTTGTCGGCTACGACGGCCTCGGTGGTGAGGAACAGAGCCGCGATGGACGCTGCGTTCTGCAGTGCCGAGCGGGTGACCTTGACCGGGTCGTTGATGCCTGCAGCGAGCAGGTCCTCGTACTCGTTGGTCGCGGCGTTGAGGCCGTGACCTGCGGGCAAGTTGCGAACCTTCTCAGCGACGACGCCAGGCTCGAGGCCTGCGTTGAACGCGATCTGCTTCAGCGGTGCTTCGAGGGCGACGCGAACGATGTTCACGCCGGTTGCCTCGTCGCCGTCCAGCTTGAGGGAGTCGAGAGCCGGCGAAGCCTGCAGCAGCGCGACGCCACCGCCGGCAACGATGCCCTCTTCGACAGCAGCCTTGGCGTTACGCACAGCATCTTCGATGCGGTGCTTGCGCTCCTTGAGCTCGACCTCGGTCGCTGCTCCGGCCTTGATGACTGCAACGCCGCCGGCCAGCTTGGCCAGACGTTCCTGCAGCTTCTCGCGGTCGTAGTCGGAATCGGAGTTCTCGATCTCGGCACGGATCTGGCTGACGCGACCGGCGATAGCGTCGGAGTCGCCCGAGCCCTCGACGATGGTGGTCTCGTCCTTGGTGATGACGACCTTGCGTGCCTGGCCGAGCAGTTCGAGTCCAGCGGTCTCCAAGGAGAGGCCGACCTCTTCGCTGATGACCTCGCCACCGGTGAGGATGGCAAT
>JBBPZN010000118.1:0-7413 GCA_038198705.1 Mycobacteriales bacterium | reverse complement strand
TTCATGCTCGGTCCCGAAGGCGGAGGGATGCTCGAATACCGAAATGCGACGGTGTTCGCACTCCCTGAGGGCGGCGCCCATGAAGTTCACGGTGAGATACTCGCCTACTACCTGAAGCACAGTGGACCTTACGGCTCACTGGGTTACCCGATCAGCAACGAAAAGCCCACGCCAACGGGTTACGGGCGCTACAACTTGTTCGAGCGCGGATCGATCGGTTGGCTGCCCGAGACGGGTGCCTTCGTCATCGGTGGCCGAAGTGAGGACGACGAGACTCCACCGGGTTCCGAGGCAGAGAATGCGTCTTCCACCGACTTACCCGCGAATTCGATCTCCATTCCAGCCTGAAAGATACTGCTGGATTCTTTTTCGGTCGAAATTCGAACTCGGCGAATTGATTTATCGAATTCGAATGAACAATGAACTTGCGAATCGTTTACCTGTCTATTGGTTGAATCTGCACTCGCATGCAACTTTTCTAGCACGACGCGGTCAGAAGAGTGTGGGCTCCCCGAACCCTGCGACGCCCTCGATCGACAGAATTTTCTCCTTGGTGCTCGCCCCGCCCGGTGCGGAGAATCCGCCGACTTCGCGTCCAGCGCCGAGGACGCGGTGGCACGGGATGATGATCGGAACCGGGTTACGGCCCAGCGCGCCGCCCACCGCCTGAGCGGCACCGGGTTGCCCGAGCCGAGTCGCGAGCGATCCGTACGTCATCGTCGAACGAAGCGGTATCGCCCTCGTGACGCCGTAGACCGCTCCGTCGAAGTCCGAGACGTCGAGTGCTACCGGAATTGCAGAAAGATCGACCTGCTTACCGTCGAGGAGTGCGGTGATCAGTTCGACGGCCTCTCGGGCCGCACCCCGTGGAACGTGCGGTTCGCCGCCGAAGCCATGCAGATATTCCGACAGTGCGTCATCCGATTCCGGTAGTCCGACGGTGGTGATGCCGGCGTTGGACCAGGCCAGGCCACACCTCCCGATGGCGGTGTCGAAGAGTATGTAGGGCATCCATCCAGTATGAACCAGTCCACTGGATGGGCTATTGGATTTGATTCCGAATGCCAGTGGGCGAATACTCGAGCGATGGCTACGAGGGTTCTCCATGCGACGTCGCTGGCACGCGATCTAGGACGCTGGCGCACCGATGCCGACGACGGGTCGAGTAGGCGTCGGACGTCCCGGCCGACGTACCGGGCGCTCGCCGACGGCGTCCGACTCCTCATTCACGACGGCCGGATCCCGCTGGGGGTGGGTCTGCCGAGTGAGCGGGACCTCTCCGCTGCGCTCGAGCTGAGCCGCACCACGATCACGTCTTCGTATGCAGTCCTTCGGGAGGAGGGTTATCTCATCAGCAAGCAGGGCGCGCGCAGCACGGTCGCCCTTCCCGACGCGGCGCGCCCCAACGGCATCCTCCTCCAGGCGAAGTCGTCGAGCGGGCCTGTGGTGGACATGAGTCACGCTGCGATGGCGGCCCCGACCGAGGCGATGCTGGCGGCATACGGCTCTGCGCTGCAAGCACTTCCGGCGTACTTGTCCACGCACGGCATGGAGCCGATCGGCCTCGCAGTGCTGCGCGAGGCAATCGCTCGACGGTTCACCGAGCGGGGACTGGCGACAACCCCCGACCAGATCATGGTCACCTCGGGAGCGCAGCAGGCCCTTGGGTTGTTGTTGGGCACGTTGACCTCACCGGGCGATCGCGTGCTGATCGATCATCCGACGTACCCCAATGCGCTGGAGGCAATCCGGCGTATCGGCGCGCGCCCGGTCCCGGTGCCGATCCGCCCCGACGACGACGCCTGGGATCTGGACGGTATCCGGAGCGCGGCCAGGCAGACCGCGGCGAAAGTCGCGTACATGATCCTGGACTACCACAATCCGACGGGAAGGTGCTTGGACGCCGATGGCCGTGCCGAGCTCGCGCGGATCGCCCGCGACACGTCGATGACACTGATCGTCGACGAGACGATGGTGGACCTATGGCTCGACAGCCCACCGCCACCACCGGTCGCGTCGTTCGGTCGGGTGTCCGGGACCGATATCGTCACCATCGGTTCGGCGTCGAAGTCGTACTGGGGTGGTCTGCGCATCGGATGGATTCGAGCTAATCCGTCGTTGATCAGTCGGCTTGCGGGCTCGCGGGCCGCGCACGATCTGGGTACCTCGATCATGGATCAGCTGGCCGCAGGTTTTCTACTCGAGGATGCGGATGCGATTCTCGAGACCAGAAGGACGCAACTGCGTGAGCGTCGTCGGGTCTTGGAAGATGCTATCGCCGAACATCTTCCGGGCTGGCGTTACCGGCGTTCGACGGGTGGGATGTCGCTGTGGTTGCAGATTCCCGCGCCCGTATCGAGTGCATTGGCCGCGACTGCGCCTGCGTTCGGGGCGGTACTGGCAGCAGGCCCGCGCTTCGGTGTCGAGGGTGCGTTCGAGCGCTTCCTTCGGATGCCGTACACCCGTGAACCGGCCGAGCTCGCCGCAGCGGTCACAGCCACTGCGGCGGCGTACCGGGCGCTGGCCCCCTCGGTCGAGGGTCAGCAACCGGCGCTCGTCTTCTGACCGAAAAAGGCTCAGCGCCAGAGGGTTTCGACGTCTGCTGCGGTCGACGGGGGAGCGGTCGGGGTGCCGTTCGGGGTGCGTGAGAAACGCGGTGCCGGACGGTGCTGAGTGACTCCGTCGACCTCGATGAGCGTGCCGCGATCTTTCAGATGCCGCTGCTCGGGAGCTTCGGCGAACGTCAGAACCGGCGACACGCACGCGTCGGTACCATCGAAAATTGCAGCCCACTCGTCGCGTGACTTGGATTTGAAGGTGGCAGTGAAAAGTTCACGCATCTCAGGCCAGCGGTCACGCTCACCTTGGCCGGGAGTTGTCGCCGGATCCAGCTCGAGCAGCCTGAGCATCTCGGCGAAGAACTGCGGTTCCAGCGCGCCGACGGCCATGTACTTTCCGTCGGAAGTCTCATAGGTGTCGTAGAAGGGGAATCCGGTGTCGAGCATGTTGACTCCGCGCTCGTCCGACCAGATGCCGCTGCCGCGTAGGCCCCAGATCATGTGTGAGAGTGCGGCGGTGCCGTCGACCATCGCCGCGTCGACGACCTGGCCCTTGCCCGAAGTCTGGCGTTCGAACAGTGCAGCCAGAATGCCGAAGATCAGGAACATCGATCCGCCGCCGAAATCACCGACCATGTTCAGTGGTGGCACCGGGCGCTCACCCTTGCGCCCGATTGCATTCAGGACACCGGTGACGGAGATGTAGTTGATGTCGTGGCCGGCGGCCGCGGACCATGGGCCTTCCTGTCCCCACCCGGTCATTCGGCCATACACCACGCGTGGGTTGCGGGCGAGGACATCCTCCGGGCCCAGGCCGAGTCGCTCGGTGACGCCGGGACGGAAGCCTTCGATCAGGACGTCGGCACGCTCGAGCAGGCCGAGGACTTTCTCGATGTCGGCCGGGTCCTTGAGGTTTGCTTCGACGATAGTTCGGCTACGGAGTTGCTGATCGTGTTCGGCGATCTGCCCGGCGCGTTGCACTCGGACGACGTCGGCACCGAGATCTGCCAACAACAGCGCCGCGTGCGGCCCCGGTCCGATTCCAGCAAGTTCTACGACGCGAAGCCCGGTAAGTGGTCCACCGCTACTCGACACATTTCCTCGTTCCGATCAGGTCGGCTCGTTCGGCAGGCCGACTGGGTGTCTGGAGGTTAACTTGTGCTGGGACGTCAAAGTAGCCGGGGTATGGATAATGGGCAGGTGAGCGCGGCAATGGAATATGGACGGATCGGCACACCTCTTACCTCGGGTGCGACGCGTGTGATGCTGCTCGGCGCTGGTGAGCTGGGTAAAGAAGTCATCATCGCCTTCCAGCGTCTCGGCGTCGAGGTGATTGCCGTCGATCGTTACGACAACGCCCCTGGCCACCAGGTGGCCCACCACAGTTTCACCATCGACATGAGCGACCCGGAGGAGTTGCTGGCTCTGATCGACGCCCAGCAACCGGACTTCGTGGTCCCCGAGATCGAAGCCATCGCCACCGACGCCCTCGCCGAGGTAGAGCAGCGTGGCCGCACGGTCGTCATCCCGACAGCTCGCGCAACACAGCTGACGATGAACCGCGAAGGAATCCGCCGGCTCGCGGCCGAAGATCTGGGACTACCCACCTCACCTTTCGCTTTCGCGGATTCACTCGACGAGGTACGTAAGACACTGTCCACCATCGGTTTTCCCTCGGTGATCAAGCCGGTGATGTCCTCGTCGGGTAAGGGCCAGTCGGTAGTACACGGCCCCGAGGACGTCGAACAGGCTTGGGAGTACGCGCTGAAGGGTGGCCGCGTCGATCTCGGTCGCGTCATCGTGGAAGGTTTCGTCGATTTCGACTACGAGATAACACTTCTGACCATCCGTTCGGTTGCCGGAACAGATTTCTGCGAGCCGATCGGTCACCTGCAGGAAGCGGGGGACTATGTCGAGTCCTGGCAACCCCAGCCGATGTCCGACGCTGCCCTGGCACGTGCGAAAGACGTCGCCGACCGGATCACCACGGCACTCGGTGGGCGCGGAGTCTTCGGTGTCGAACTGTTCGTCAAGGGGGATGACGTCTACTTCTCCGAGGTCAGTCCTCGCCCACACGACACCGGCCTGGTCACCCTGCGCACCCAACGTTTCTCGGAATTCGAACTGCACGCCCGCGCAATCCTCGGCCTGCCCGTGGATACGACGCTCCTTTCACCCGGTGCGTCGGCGGTGATCTACGGCGGTGTCGACGCGAGCGGAATCAGCTTCGAAGGCGTCGCGGACGCGCTGGCCGTGCCGGAAACCGATCTTCGCTTGTTCGGCAAGCCTGAGAGCTTCGTGCGCAGGCGGATGGGTGTCGCGGTGTCGACAGCCGCGGACATAGCCACCGCCCGGTCCAGGGCCGTCGAAGCCGCAGGAAAGGTTCACCCGGTCACGTGAGCGGCTACGCGGAAGTACTCGTGGGCCTGGTCATTGCAGTTGGCCTGATCGGAGTCGTCGTTCCGATTCTGCCTGGCACGATTCTGATTTTCGCGGCAATCGGGGTGTGGGCGCTACTGACCGGCGGTAGCGCAGCGTGGACAGCCTTCGGTATCGCGACGCTATTGCTCGTGGTCAGCGGTGTCGTCAAGTACACCTGGCCAGGAAGGCGGATGCGCGACGCGGGTGTCCCCACGCGATCATTGATCTTCGGTGGATTGCTCGGCATCGTCGGCTTCTTCGTCATCCCGGTGGTCGGGCTGTTCGTCGGATTCGTGCTGGGTGTCTATGTCGCCGAACTTCCCCGGCATCGAAGTCATTCTGCCGCATGGCAATCCACGGTCCATGCAACCAAGGCCGCAGGGTTGTCGATACTGGTGGAGCTGTTGGGGGCTCTGTTGGCGAGCGCGGTCTGGCTTTCCGTCGTCCTCGCCTTCTGAAGAGTCGGTCAGGTGACGCGATACCAAGCGCGCGCGTTGCCGTCGAGAACCGCGGGTAGGTCGCCACCGACCGCTTCGGCGATGAGGTTCAGATCGGATTCGAGAAACGGACGCGGTGCCCGCGTGCCGGGCAGATCGGTTCCGAACATCAGCGCCGACGGATCGACCGCGTGAATTTGGCGCATGGTCTCCACGATGTCGAGATCCACCCTGCCGAAGCCTGTAGCTTTGACGCGTACTCCCCGGTCGACCAGGCTGAGCAGGTACGACAGACCTTTGGACGACATGCCGAGGTGGTCGATACTGACAGCGGGCAGCTTCGCCAGAATCGGTTCGAGCGAGAGAAGCATGGACGCATCGACATACAGTTCGGCGGGCCAACCGACGAGGTCGAATGCGCGCCGCGCCTGCGTGGTCAGGGTTTCGATGTCGGTGGCGCCGCGTCGGAGATTCAAGCGAAGGGCACGGACACCTGCGTCGTCGAGCGCGAGGATGTCCTCGTCGGTGGCGTCGGGCGCGAGTTGAATCACCCCCACCCATCCTCGGCCCAACGCTGCCAGCGCGGCAACCAGGAAGGTCTGATCGCTGCCCTGAAACGACGCGCTGACCACGGCGCCGCCGGTGATGCCGAGGCCGTCGATTAGGGCCGAATAGTCGGCGATGGTGAACGGCTCCGGGACGAATCCGTTATTTTCGACAAGTGGGTAGGCGGGATCGATGATGTGAAAGTGAGCGTCGAACACGCCTCACAGCATGACAGGTGTGTGTTTCGATGGCGTTCATGAAACCTGAAGTCACAGTTGTCCTCGAGAACTACACGTACTTGGAATGTCCGCGCTGGCACTCCGGCCGTATCTGGGTATCGGACTTCTACAGCCAGCGGGTGATCTCTGCCGAGGCGGACGGCTCCGATGTCCGTCTCGAGGCAGAGGTCCCGCAGCAGCCGTCCGGGCTCGGGTGGCTTCCCGACGGCAGGTTGCTCGTGGTGTCGATGCGTGATCAGAAGATTGTGCGGCGTGAGGACGACGGCACCCTCGTCATCCATGCCGATCTGTCTTCGTACGTCGGCGCCAACCTCAACGACATGCTGGTCGACGCCCGCGGCCGTGCGTATGTCGGCAATTTCGGCTTCGATTTGATGAACCTCGCGACGCCCGCGACGGCGAATCTACTGCGGGTCGATCCCGACGGATCCGTCCACGTCGCGGCGAAAGATCTGTACTTTCCCAACGGGATGGCCATGACCGAAGACGGGGAACTGCTCGTCGACGAGACAATAGGCAACCGCGTGAGTGTGTTCGCCGTCCATCCCGATGGATCGCTCGGTGAGCGGCGTGACTGGGTGAAGTTCGCCGAACTCCCGGACATGGGCGATATGACTGCCGCACTCGGGCAGCTGGTCGTGGCAGCCGACGGGTGCTGTATCGACACCGACGGGACGCTGTGGGTAGCCGACGCGCTCGGTCAACGTGTGGTTCACCTCGCGCACGGCAAAGGCATCATCGATCAGCTCGACTTCGATACCGGTGTCTTCGCATGCGGACTCGGTGGGGACGACGGCCGCACCTTGTTCGTCTGCGCCGCACCCGACTTCAACGAACATCAGCGCAAGGTAGAGACGGCAGGAAAACTGCTGGCAGTGCGGGTATAGAGGCTGCGGCGGATATCCAGGCAGGCCCGGGTGAGTGGAAATACGCCGGTGCAGGCGTATTTCCACTCACCTGCCGCTAGGCCTTGTCCGGCTCGGACGCCTTCAGCATGTCCTCACGCTCGACGACCTTGACGCGTTCGCGGCCTTCGGTTTCGCCGAGGCTGCGTTCGTGGGCGTCGAGGCGGTACCAGCCGTCCCAGGTGGTGAAGGGGACTTTCTTGCTCTCGAGGAAGTCGACGACGGCCTGCTCGGTGGGTTCGGGGGCTGCGGTGAAGTTCGGTGCGTCCTCGAGGAGGTTGGCGACGGTTTCGTTGGCGTCGCCTTT
>JBBPZN010000117.1:0-3012 GCA_038198705.1 Mycobacteriales bacterium | reverse complement strand
TGCGGCCCACCGCAGGTCCGACGAGAATGACCGCAGCCTGGCGGAGACCTGCGGCCTCGACCTGGTCGGCGATGTCGGCGAGGGTTCCGTTCAGGACGAGCTGATCGGGCTTGCTTGCATGAAAGACGACAGCGGCCGGGCAGCTGGCACCGTACTCACCGACGATCTCCTCGACCAACGCCCGAATCCGGGTGATGGCCAGATGCAGTACCAACGTCGACCGGGTTTCGGCGAACCGCGACAGGGCTTCGGTATCCGGCATCGCCGTCGAGCGCGCCTGTGTCCGTGTCAGCACGACGGACTGTGTGACCTCGGGAACCGTCAGCTCGATGCGGAGCGTGGCAGCGGCCGCCGCGTACGCGGGGACACCGGGAGTGACATCCCAGGGCACTCCAGCGGCGTCCAGGCGGGCCGACTGCTCCGCGAGTGCGGAGTACAGCGACGGATCTCCCGAGCACAGCCGTGCGACGTCGTCACCGCGTCGGTGCGCGTCGACGAGTTCCTTCGTGATCGTGTCGAGGTCGAGCCGAGCTGTGTCGACGAGTCGAGCGCCCGGTGGACAGTGCGCGAGAATCGCGTCGTCGATGTATGTACCAGCGTAAACACACACTGGACTGGCGTTGAGAAGCTCGACTGCGCGCAGTGTCAGCAGGTCGGGTGCGCCGGGACCGGCGCCGATGAAGTGGACTGTCACAAGGCAAAAGCGTAGGCGGTGAGATTCGACGCGCCGCACGTACTGGCAATCCGCGCGGTGGCTAACTGTCAAGCTAAGGTTTAGCCTTGTGTCGGATGGGGTGGATGTGACCCATGTTGCTGTAGCGATTACCGCAACATCGGAACGCACCACCTCATATTCAGTTCGCCTACAACCAGGAGTACCGCCTTGCACCGTCGAACGAAGCCGTCGATCGTTCTCGGCGCTGTCGCCCTACTGGCCGTCGCGAGCCCTTTCGCGGCGTACAGCATCTCCGGCGATACTGCGTCCACCGATGTTCGATCGGCCAACGAGACCACCCCTGTGACAGTGCCCACGAAGATCGTCGAAACGGCTCTGGCGGCAGCACCGGACATCGTCATCCCCCTCGGGGAACTGACGGGTCTTCCGCTGCCCGACCTCCGCCTGTCCGATCTGAAGTACCTGCCGCTTCCGGACAACATTGCCCTTCCGCCGTTCCAGATTCCGGAGATCCCCGGCCTGACGGTCCCCGACTCGTCGGCACCGTCGGCCCAGGCGCCGGCTCCGGTAACCCCTCCTTCCGGTGACGATCCCGGAACGCCACTCGGCGCTGTCGTCAAGGAACTGAAGCAGGACACCCCGTTCAGCATGGTTGCCCTGACGTCGACCGGTCTCGACAACGCGTCGGCGCAGATTCGACGCCAGCTCGACGACGGATCCTGGGGCCCTTGGCTCGCAACCGAACCTGTCGACACCGGCGTCGACGACGCGGCCGCCGCACCCGAGAAGCAGGGCACCGAGCCAATTTTCGTGGGAGCAACCAAGGCAGTTCAGCTGCTGATGACTCCGCGACCACAGGCGCCCATCCCAGCTCCCGCACTGGCACTGCCACCGACTCCAGCGCCTGCTCCGGAGGTGGCGCCCGCCCCCGAGCAGCCACTCGGTTATACGCCCGCGTCCGTCTCGAAGCCATTGCGTCAGCAGGACACTCCGCTTGCGTCGGCCATCGACGGCATCAGTGCCGTCCTGATTCAGCCCGGTACATCCCCCTCGGACGCCACACTCAGTGATCTCGCGACACCCGTCGCGGGAAGTACGGGCCCGAAGGTGATCTCGCGATCACAGTGGGGCGCAGACGAATCCATTCGTTGCGCCACCCCGGACTACGACGACTTCCTCGGCGGCGCGACAGTGCATCACACCGCAGGCAGCAACGAGTACTCGAAGTCCGAGTCGGTCGAGATCGTGCGGGCCATCTACGCCTACCACGCCCAGACACTCGGCTGGTGCGACGTCGGTTACAACGTGTTGGTCGACAAGTACGGCCAGATATTCGAAGGCCGCGCAGGTGGTTTGGACAAGCCGGTGCAGGGTGCGCATGCCGGTGGGTTCAACGAAAACACCATGGGCATTGCCATGATGGGCGACTTCTCCACCGAAGCGCCACCACAGGCAACGATCGATTCGGTCGGTTCGTTCCTCGGCTGGCGTCTCGGACTCGCCGGGCTCGACCCCAAGGGCAGCACGACGATGACGTCCGAGGGCACGGAGTTCACGTTCGTCGGCCAAGGCCAAAACGTCGACCTGCCGGTCATCTTCGCGCACCGTGACGTCGGGAACACCGCGTGCCCCGGTGACGGTGCCTACGCAAAGCTGGACGAGATTCGCGATATCGCCGAAGCGTCGCTCGGCGGTGCCGAGGTGAGTTCTGCTCCTGCAGAGACAGATCCAGCGGAATCGGCCCTCGAGGAAGCAGCACCGGAGGCGCAGACCCCTAACTCCGCGGGGACGGATGTCAGCGGCGCGCTCGGTGCCGGAGTTCCGGCTCTCGTCGACGAACTGCTCCGCCTTGCCGATCAGAATCCGATCGCACAGAAGTGGTTGGCCTCGGGCGGCGAAACCGGAATTCTCGGAACCCCGGTCAGCGGCCTCGTACAGGTCAAGGGTGGACAGTCCGCCGGGTTCGCCAACGGATCGATTTTCACGACCATCACCGGCCAAGCAGTCGCGGTGATCGGCAAAATTTTCGAGCAGTTCCTCGCCCTGGGTGCGGAGAACGGTGACCTCGGACTTCCGAGTACGGATGAATACCGCGTCCCGGATGGTCTGCGTACCGATTTCGAGAACGGTTCACTGATCTTCAACGAAGCAACCGGAATCGTCACCACGGTCATCAAGACCTACAACGACACCTACCAGCAGAAGATGGACGAAGGTGCCGTGTCGGCTCCGATCGAACCGGCTCCTGTCGCACCCGAGGTAGCACCCGCGCCGTAGGTTTCGGGCCCCGCGGCGGCCGACGCCGCCGCGGGGGTTGAGCTGTTTTCCGGACTACG
>JBBPZN010000116.1:0-27807 GCA_038198705.1 Mycobacteriales bacterium | reverse complement strand
CGGGTGCGCCGTTCTGTCCCTGAATCGTGTGGTGCCTCCCCCCGCTCCCCCCGCCGCCGCCGCCCGCCGGCCGTCGCGACACCGGACAGTCCGGATCCAGCTCCGCGAGGAACCACCGAAATATGATGTGTGCTGGCCCATTTCATGATGTTCTGAACATCGAGAGTGCAGGTGGCTCGAACTACCGCCAGTGGAGTTCCGGCATCCGGGTCCTTCGCCCAATCGCGACGGTAGCCCTCCGTCAGATCAGGATCGGTGAGCACTGCGCCGTCGGGTAACGAGCGCTTCAACTCGAGTAGCCGCGGATCCAGTTCGATCGGTGCACTCATCGCTCATCCTCGTCTCGATCTCGGCTCTCGCTGTCGAGGGTATGGGTCGGATGGGAATCGCGAGTCGTTATTGATTGCGTTGCAGCGTCAGTTCGGCGAGCTTCGTCGCACCTACGCAGGGGTCGACGGTTCCACCGCGATACTGCACCCACCAGGTAATGGTGCCGGTATACGCGGCGGTGATTCCACACGATGCGGGGTCACCCGGCCGGCGTGAGAGAAAAGCGTTCGTACCGGCAACCGTGACGGGTTCGATTGCGTAGTTCAGCTGTTCGGCCAGTGCCCGCTCGCGACCGAGAGAATTGTTCTCGTACCAGGCGAATGTGACGTCGACCAAGCCTGCGGCCCCGGTGCCCGTCCACATGCAGACTGCGCCGTAGAAGTACTGGTCCACGACGTCCGCCTGGACGGATTCGGCGATCTTGTCGTTCGGGACGGCCGTGCATTCCTGCAGCAGTTTGTCGAACTGTGAATTGCCGCCCAATCCGGCGGGAGTGGGGGTTCCTTCGATGGTGGTGCTGCAGCCGGTCAGTAGCAATGTTGCTGTCACCACGGCTATTCGCGTGCGAGTTCGGTTCATTGCTCTCACCTACTTCGCGTTCGCCACGGTTGCGCGGGCCAGGTCCTCGACAACCTCGCAGCTGTCCCGAGGGGGAACTGCAAAGGCGTAGTTCAGCGACCAATGCAGAAACCCGTCACCGGATTCGATTCCCGCTTCACATGAAGTGTCGGCACCCTTTGCGGTGAAACCGGGGTGTCCGTCGACGTCGATGTACGCGATCTCACGACCGATCTGTGCGGCGACGGATCGTTCGCGGTCGATCGGGCTACCTCGATACCACGTGAACATGGCGTACGCGCCGGAATCGGACGCCTCCCACCTGCATCGGACACCATTTTTGGAGGAGGAGGCAATGCCGGGGATTCCGGTGATCGAACCCAACTGCTCGTCTGTCATCGAACCGCATTCTCCGACGAAGAGCTCCTCCGTGGCCGGTGTCGGGGCTGCGGTAGAACTGGTCGAGTCGAGAGTGGATTCCGAGTTCTCCGCCGAACAGCCGACGGCTGCAAGGACCAGCACTGCGACGCCCACCGGAATTCCGCGCTTCCACACGTGCAGAACCATACCGATTCGGCAGATTCGACGCGGAGAGGACCTAGCCAAGGAATCACATCTGTCACATCAGCCACTCTGTTACCCGATCGATGCAGCGACGACACGAAAACGGGTGGCTGTTGGGGATAGCGTCCACCACTAGTGGCAGCTGCTCGGCGACTCGGCCGGGTACCAAGGAGGGTGAGAAACATGATGGATTCCACCAGCAAGTCCTGGACATTCATCGCCGCGATCTTCTCGTACGAATTCCAAGGTGGCGGAGTCGATTACGACACCATCGAGATGGTCCACCGGGGCGAGATTCACGAGTGGATCGTTGCGCTCGAACTATCCGGACTCTTCGATCGAGCGGTCGTCGAGCAGGTGGAGATCACGTGGAAGAGACAACCTCGGCTACTCCTGGACACTCTTCTCGTCGACGCGGACGAGATGACCCGCAAAAGGTGCGATATGGCATGGGCGTCGCTCGACCGTCTCGCGCCCATCGCCCAGTCCGGTTAAAGAAAAATAGGTAGTTCGCCGTCGATCACGACTACCTGCTCGTCGGTCAAGGTCCGATACGGGATGTTCTCGCGCTCATACTGCGACACCATCTTCGGTCCCGAACCGTTGTCGTCGAGGATCGATCCGAAATGCGGAACTACCGCGAAATCGATCAGGCCGAGCCCGTTCCACACAACTTCGGTTCCGGTGGCCGGTAACACCTCGTCAGGATCGTCGGCCGCCTCGACTCCGCGCAAGGTGGTCGACACGACACAAGCACCGGCGCTGTAACCGCCGTAGGTGAGGGTCCCGTCGCGCACTCGACCCACGATCGCCCCGTCCGCGCCGCTGCGGTTCAATTGCGCACGGAGAACAAAGGTGTTGCCACCGCGAACCCAGACGGAGTCGTAGCGGTCGAGCTCCTTCGCCAGTTGCTCAGGCCGGTCGAGATACGAACGGAGGTCGAGTTCGTGCGGATCGAACCCGAGCGCCCGCAGATCTCGTACTTCGGTGGCGACTGCCGACTGGCGGGCGGCGCTCGGCCATCCGTCGGCGGCCGAGGCGATGACCGCGATTCGTCCCGGTGTTCCCGTCAACGCGAGGAACTTCTCGACGTGATCACCGAATCGATACGAAGCCAGAAACATCTTCATGGCCGACCTTCTCGGGACAAGCGAACGATGCCCTCCTTGATCGCATCCGCGGTCTCCTCCGGATCGCGTAACCGTCGAAAGACGAACCCTCCCGCGAAGCGCAACCTGTCACCCGTCCACCTGGGTACGACATGAAGATGGGTGTGGAAGACAGTCTGAAAAGCGGCCCGCCCGTCGTTGACGACGAGATTGGCGCCGTCGGTACCCAGATCCGACCGTCGAAGTGCGCGTGAAAGTCGATGACCGGCTGCGAATACTGCCGCGCCGAGTGCTGAATCCAACGAGTCGAGATCCGCGGCGTGCACTTTCGGGACAACCACTATGTGCCCCCTGGCAACAGGACGGATATCCAGAAACGCCAACACGTCGTCGGTTTCGAACACGGTGGTCGCCGGTAAATCGCCTGCGACTATGCCGCAAAAAACGCACTCGATCATTGGGTCTACAGTAGGCGGGCCTATGCCTGTCGGAGAAATATGATGTCGATCACGTTGGGCTGCATACCCGCATGTCGCGATACGTGGACGTCCTCTCCGGACGAAACGGACTGTGGCGTGGGTTACCTAAGATCTATCGACTCTGGCTATTATCAGTGACCTTGTGCCTTGTCGCATGGATTCGCCTCCTCGTCGCGCGGATGAAGTAGCTGTTCGACGAAACCGTAGGCGCCAATCAACTCACGAAAGTCGGAGATTTGGAAACATCGCAGAGCACTGAGAACAATCCGAGCACACCGGGGACCAGCGCTGAAGGAACGAGCACTGGTAAGTCGGTGCGAGTGGGCGTAGTCCGCGAGTCCGGAGAGGGCGAGCGTCGCGTCGCGTTGGTTCCGAAGATCGTGGCGTCGCTGATCGGTAAAGGCGTCGAGGTGATCGTCGAGTCCGGCGCAGGCCTGGGCGCACTGATTCCGGACGAGCTGTACGTTTCGGCCGGCGCGACGATCGGTGACCCCTGGGGTGCCGATGTCGTCGTCAAGGTCGCACCGCCCACCGATGCCGAGGTCGCGAAGCTGTCTTCGGGTTCGACGTTGATCGGATTCCTGGCGCCGCGTAATGCGGAGAACAGTATCGGCGCGCTGAAGGCAGCAGGCGTTCAGGCGTTCGCCGTCGAGGCGATTCCGCGTATCTCTCGCGCGCAGGTCATGGACGCATTGTCTTCACAGGCGAACGTCGCAGGCTACAAATCAGTACTGCTTGCGGCGTCCGAGTCGACAAGATTCTTTCCGATGCTCACCACCGCCGCCGGCACGGTCAAGCCCGCGACAGTGTTGGTCCTCGGTGTCGGTGTCGCCGGCTTGCAGGCTTTGGCCACAGCCAAGCGTCTCGGCAGTCGCCCGACCGGGTACGACGTGCGCCCCGAGGTAGCCGATCAGGTTCGCTCGGTCGGCGCTCAGTGGCTCGACCTCGGGATCGACGCAGCAGGCGAAGGCGGTTACGCCCGCGAACTGACCGAGGAGGAGCGTACGCAGCAGCAAGACGCCCTCGAAGAAGCAATCAAGGGTTTCGACGTCGTCATCACGACCGCGTTGGTTCCCGGGCGTCCGGCGCCGCGTCTGGTGACAGCCTCAGCCGTCGAGGGCATGAAGCCGGGAAGTGTCGTGGTCGACCTTGCTGGTGAGACCGGCGGAAACTGCGAGCTGACCGAGCCCGGTCAGACCGTCGTCAAGCACGCTGTCACGATCGCCTCGCCGTTGAATCTGCCTGCCACCATGCCCGAGCACGCAAGCGAGCTGTATTCGAAAAACATTTCGGCGTTGCTCGAACTCATGCTGGTCGACGGCGGCCTCGCTCCCGATTTTTCGGACGAAGTCCTCGCTGGTGCATGCGTGACACGTGAGAAGGAGAACTGATGTACACCCCGCTGTTGGCGAATATCGCGATCCTGGTGTTGTCCGGGTTCGTGGGCTTCGCGGTGATCTCCAAGGTGCCCAACACCTTGCACACCCCGCTCATGTCCGGCACCAACGCCATTCACGGCATCGTTGTGCTCGGCGCACTGGTCGTGCTGGGCAAGGTCGAGGATCCATCGATCGGTCTGCAGATCATCCTGTTCGTCGCCCTGGTGTTCGGAACTGTCAATGTGATCGGTGGATTCGTCGTCACCGATCGCATGCTCAGCATGTTCAAGTCCAAGCCCGTGCCAGCCAAAGTTGCCCCTGGATCCGTCGAGAAGGGTGCTGACTCCTGATGGACAATCTCGTCAACATTCTCTACATCGTTGCCTTCGGCATGTTCATCTACGGTCTGATGGGTCTGACCGGTCCGAAGACAGCTGTTCGCGGTAACCAGATCGCCGCGGTCGGCATGTTCATCGCAGTCGTTGCGACGCTGATCGCGATTCGGGACACCGAGAACTGGATCCTGATCATCGTCGGCCTCGTCGTCGGTGTCGCTCTGGGAATTCCGCCCGCACGCCGAGTCAAGATGACCGGTATGCCTCAGCTGGTGGCCCTGTTCAACGGTGTCGGCGGCGGCACGGTCGCGTTGATCGCTTGGGCAGAGTTCCTCGATACGTCGGGGTTCTCGGACTTCAACCATGGCGAGTCGCCGACGGTGCACATTGTCATCGGTTCGCTGTTCGCGGCGATCATCGGTTCCATCTCGTTCTGGGGTTCGCTCATCGCGTTCCTCAAGCTCCAGGAAACATTGCCGGGCTCTCCGATCACGATCGGGAAGCTGCAGCAGCCGATGAACGCACTTCTGCTCATCGGCGCCATCGCCGCAGCGGTAGTGATCGGAATCAACGCCACCCCCGGCGCCGGTGTCTCGCAGTGGTGGATCGTCGCAGTCCTGGTGCTGGCAGGCATTCTCGGTCTGACGGTGGTGCTGCCGATCGGCGGCGCGGACATGCCGGTGGTCATCTCACTGCTCAATGCATTGACCGGGTTGTCGGCCGCGGCAGCAGGTCTGGCTCTGAACAACACGGCAATGATCGTGGCGGGCATGATCGTCGGCGCATCGGGCACGATTCTGACGAACTTGATGGCCAAGGCTATGAACCGGTCGATTCCTGCCATCGTCGCCGGCGGGTTCGGTGGCGGCGACGCTGCGGCTGGACCGGCAGGGGCCGCTGGTGGCACCGCAAAGGCGACGTCAGCCGCCGATGCTGCTATCCAGATGGCATACGCAAACCAGGTCATCGTTGTTCCCGGTTACGGACTCGCCGTCGCACAGGCGCAGCATGCCGTCAAGGACATGGCCAAGTTGCTCGAAGCGAAGGGTGTCGAGGTCAAGTACGCGATTCACCCGGTCGCCGGCCGTATGCCGGGACACATGAACGTGTTGCTCGCCGAGGCCGACGTCGAGTACGACGCGATGAAGGAAATGGACGACATCAACGACGAGTTCTCTCGCACCGACGTCACCTTGGTGATCGGCGCGAACGATGTCACCAACCCGGCTGCACGCAATGATTCGTCGTCGCCGATTTACGGGATGCCGATTCTGAACGTCGATCAGTCCAAGTCGGTTATCGTGCTCAAGCGTTCGATGTCCTCCGGATTCGCGGGAATCGAGAATCCGCTCTTCTTCGCCGAGGGCACTTCGATGCTCTTCGGGGATGCCAAGAAGTCGGTGTCCGCGGTGACCGAGGAACTCAAGGCGCTGTAGCAGTCCAGGTAGCTGAGCCCGAAAAACGACCGAGCCTCGAAGAGAGGCTCGGTCGTTTTTTCTCGGTTCAGCGCAGCCGACGCTGCACCGCCATGGCCGCCGTGTCGAGTGGGTTGCGGGCTTCTCGCTGAGCGGCGACGGGTGAGTAGAGCATCACTGCGGACGCCGCCGCCCACCATCCGGCGACGATCAGCAGGGTTGTGGCGACGCCGACGGTCGTTGCCGCTCCGCTGATGACTGCAGCGGAGCCGACAGCCAACACGGCGACCGTTCCGAGGCCCCACGCGATCGGTAGATGCCGGTTGGCGGCGACGAGGGTTGCCGCGCACATCAGCGCTGCGCACGCTGTCACGTAGCCGTTGGGGAGCGCGGAGGCAGGAACCCAGCCGGCCGCCCATGTCCGAACGGCAGCAGTGGTCAGCGAAGCGCCGATGGTCAGAGCAATCACCGCGCCGATTCCGTAGTGGAGTGTGCGTATCAGGGCGACGACCGTGAGGGCGGCGACGGCAATCAACACTGATGTGATGCCGAAGGCGGCGAGCACTTTCTCCGATAGGCCGACAAGTTCGGCCACGACTACGCGTGAGTGTGGGTAGGTGAATCCGAGCGTCGGTAATACGACCAGGATGGTCAGCAACATCAGCGCCGCAGCACCGGCCGCGATTGCTCGCACAGTCGTGCCACGTCGGCGGAAGACTGCGTCCGGTTCCTCTTCGTTCAGTTCGACAAGTTCCATGCTGTCGGTGTTCGTGGTCATAGGCCCAGCACCGCTTGGTCTGCACGATTCATGGCCACGACAATGCATCATGACCCTGAGCGCCCGATGTGAATGGGCCGTGAACTCCGTTCAGGTCCTCTCTGCGCCGACATGAGACGGAGAGACGGTTCCGGCGGTTGCAGCTGCGAGCAAGGTAAGAGCCAAGGGAACTGCCATCGCGGCGGTAAGCGGAACGAGTTGCGACAACCAGCCGATGACGGCAGGACCGGCGAGGAATCCCACGTAACCCATGCCGACGACGCGCGACATATTCGTCGCTGGCGCGCCTGATCCGAGGTTGCCTGCGCTGGTGAATATCTGTGGGATGCTCCCGGACAATCCGAGGCCGAAGGCCGCCCAGCCGGCCAACGTGAGCGGTAGCGACTCGGACACGAGTACCAGGAGCATCCCTGCTGCGGCCACGAGGTTGCCGTAGCGAACGACGGCGACCGGGCCGAATTGCGCGCTGATGCGGTCCGCGCAGAAGCGGCCAACCGTCATCGCCGATGCGAAGAACCCGAACGCGAACGCCGCAAGTCCGTCCGAGGTGTCGAGGTGTTCCTTCACCTGCAGCGTGCTCCAGTCGTTGGCAACCCCCTCGGACAGAAACAATGCGAACGCCAGTGCACCCAGGCCGAGTACCCGCGGGGAGAACCAGCCGAGCGTGGGCGAGTCGGAACGATCCGGTGATATCGGTGGGTGAGTCGCGCGCAGCAGAAAAGACCGGCACGACGCGATGGCGATCAGCCCGAGCACACCGGCGCAGCCCATCGACATCTCGATCGGGAGCTCGGCTTCCAGCGTCGCAGCACCTATCAGTGCTCCGAGTACACCGCCCACAGAGAACAAGGCGTGAAAGGCCGACATGATCGGTCTCGAGTACATGCGCTCGACTTCGACTGCTTGAGCGTTCATTGCCACGTCGAGACCGCCGTTGCACATTCCCAGCACGAAAAGTGACGCGCCGAGAGTGGCGACACCGGTGGACAGAGCCGGCCCCATCAATGCGACGGCCAGCATCGAGGCCGAAAGCGTGACGAGTCGGTTACTGCCGAAGCGATCGGAGAGGCGGCCGGCAGCCTGCATTCCAACGATCGCTCCGACCGCAAGAAGCAGGAGCAACGATCCCAGTGTGGCGTGTGAGGTGTCGGTGCGGCGTTCGACCATCGGTATGTGCACGACCCAGACCGCGAAGAGAAAGCCGTTGACGGCGAATGTCGTGAAAATTGCGACGCGTGCCCGTCGTACGTGCGGGTATATGCGAACTGGTGAATCGACCACGAGGATCGACGCTACCTTCGCTGTTGCCGTGTTGGGTTCGGTTGGCGGCGACGGCTGACCTGAATCAGAGGAAGCATTCGTTGCCGCGTAAGTTCAGGATTGACCCATGACTGTGACGCTTGTCACAACAGTTGATTTGGTCTGGCGGCTCCCTTCGCCGGGAGCGTAGTTTCGTTTCATCGGCCATGACCGGTAATCGTTACAGTTTGATCGTAACGATCCAGAAACGGTCTCGGCCAGGTCGAAGCCTCGTGGTCTCATCGGAGTCACGAGACGAAGCCGCTCGAAGGAGAAGTCATGACACTCGCAGACTCCCGTACCTCGGAAACTGCCCTCGACAGCATCAATGGATTGCCTGGACTTTCCGGCAATCAGCTCGACATGATGCGTGCCTTCTTCTGCTATGAATTCGAGATCGACGAACTCGAACGCACCGCGCTGCCCGACGCTACCGCCGAGGTCGTATCCGAATGGGTCGGAGCGCTCGAAATGAGCGGATTGTTCGCTCCAGCCGAGCTGCGGACCATGGCTGAGGCCTGGCTCAGTGAGCCGGACCAACTCCTCTCGCTCCTCGTAGTGGACGTCGACGAGATCGCTGCCCGTCGCGAGGTCGCTTCCATAGCAGAAGTCACAGCCTCCGGTGTGGCCGATGCAGATTTGCTGCGCGCCAGCTGATTCCACCCCCGCTGCCGGGGTCTTGGCTACCATCCTCCCAACCGAGTAAGTGCTGGAGGGAAGGAAGCAAATGACCACAGCAGGTGTGGACGAACCCGCAGTCGCCGGGTGGATCGGAAGTCTGGGCATCGGTGCGGTCTCGCCGTTGAATTTCGAGCGCGTCGGTAACGGACAGTCCAACTTGACCTATTCCGTCAGTGATGCGGGCGGAAGCCGGTGGATCTTGCGTCGACCACCGTTCGGCCACCTGCTGGCATCGGCTCACGACGTCATCCGTGAGCATCGAATCATGTCCGCGTTGCAGAACACACCTGTTCCGGTACCCAAGATGCTGGCTGTGTCGGATGATCCCCGGATATCGGAAGTACCTCTCGTTTTGATGAGCTTTGTGGATGGCGTCGTGCTCGACTCGGTGAATACCGCAGAGCGGTTGCCAGAGGAGGTGCGTAGAGCAGTCGGCCTCAACATGGTGGGGGCTTTGGCTGCCATCCATCGCGTGGATCTCGAGAGCGTCGGCTTGCTCGACCTTGCAAGTCACGGTTCTTACGCGTCCCGTCAACTGAAACGTTGGACAAAGCAATGGGAGCAGTCCAAGTCTCGTGAAGTGCCCGCAATCGATTCCCTCGCCGAGCGATTGGCGGCAAACATTCCAGAGCAACGCGAACTCTCGCTGGTACATGGCGATTTTCATCTCAACAACGTGATCGTGTCACCGACCAGGGGTTCGATCCTCGCCGTGGTCGACTGGGAGCTCAGTACGCTCGGTGATCCACTCGCAGACCTCGGCGGGCTTCTGGCCTACTGGCCCGAGGCAGGAGACGCAGTTGCGGGCCCCTTCATGGCGTCCACTGCGGCGGGATTCCCGACGCGCGCGGAATTGACCGCCGAATATGCGGCCAAGACAGGCCGTGACGTGACTTCGGCAGGTTTTTGGCAGGTGCTGGCGCTGTGGAAGCTGTCGATCATCGCTGAGGGTGTCATGCGTCGGGCCGAGGCCGATGTTCGTAACCGCGCCGACGCCGGATCGCCCACGACTTCGTTGATCGACGACATCGTGGGGCGGGCCGTCTCGACCGCGGACGCTATCGGTATCTAGCTCGGTATCACCAGAGTGCGTGCTGCTGCTTCGATTTCGGTGGGAATCGGCACAGGTCGACGGGTCTGGGCGTCGACGTAGACGTGTACGAAGCGGCCGGTTGCAGCAAGCTGCAACTCGTCGCCTACGGCGTCACGAAAGAGGGCGAGCTTGTAGACGATGCTGCGTGTTCCGAGTTTTTCGACCGACAGTCCGACCTGGAGTCGATCGGGGAACGACAGTTCGCGGTGGTAGTTGCACGAAGTTTCTGCGACGACGCCGATCGCAGACAGTAGCCGAATGTCGAGGCCGGTCGTGGCCATCAGCCACCCGTTCACCGCAGTGTCGAAATACGAGTAGTACGTGACATTGTTGACGTGGCCATAGTGGTCGTTGTCGTCCCACCGCGTCCCGACGGGCCACAGGGCGGGGTATTCGGATGCCGGGTTGTGCTCGGCGCGTTGATCGGCAGAGGCAGTCATGCATGCTTACTCTATCGGCTTCCGCGCTAGAACCCAGCGCAGGATCAGGCCGACGACCAGAGCCCAGAATGCCGATCCGATACCGAAGACCACCACGCCCGAAGCGGCAATGAGGAAGGTGAGGATTGCAGCCTCACGGCCGGTCTCTGCTTTCAGTGCGCCGGCGGGCGATGCACCGAGCGTTCCGAAAAGTGCAAGACCGGCAACCGTTTCGACGACGCCGGGCGGAGCAATCGCGACGAGGGTAGCCACGGCTGCCGAGCACAGTGCGAGGAACAGGTAGAACCACCCTGCCGAAAAGGCTGCGATCCAGCGACGTTTCGTGTCCGGATGGGCACTGGGACCGGCGGCCAGCGCAGCGCTGATGGCGGCCAAGTTGATCGCGTGCCCGCCGAATGGGGCGCCGAGGACGGTGCCGATTCCGGTGATGCTCAGGACCGATCGCCACGGGACGTGATAGCCGAACGAGGTCATCACGGCCACTCCCGGGATATTCTGCGACGCCATGGTCACGATGTACAACGGCAGCGCTATTCCGATGATTGCCTGCTACGTCCAGTGCGGCATCGTCGGATCGATTCGTGGAATCAGATCGAGGGCGCGGGGAATTCGATCCTGACTCGACACATCGATGGCGATGACGATCGCAGCCGCGCCGAACGCAGCAGGAACCGCCCAACGCTGGGAGAATCGTTGCAGGACAAGCCATACCAAAACTACTGGAGCGATCACCGCCGGGGAAGCAGCAAATGCTGTGACCGGTTGCAGGCACAACGGCAGCAGTACCCCGGCGAGCATCGCCTGGGCGAGCGATGTCGGAATCGACTGGATCAACTTGCCCAGTTGGGGCCACAGCCCCGTCGCGACGATCAGGACACCCACCACCACAAAGGCTCCGACGGCTGCGGGCCAGCCGCCGACGACAGTTCCGGTGCCCGCCAGCAGCGCTGCGCCAGGAGTCGACCAGGCGAGCGTGATGGGCTGTCGATAGCGGCGCGAGAGATACACCATGCCGACACCTTGTGTGATCATGATCGCGAGGAGTCCTGATGCTGCTTCGGTGGGCGTTGCTCCGACGGCCCGAAGTCCGGTGAGGACGACGGCGAACGAACTCGTGAATCCTACGAGCGCGGCGACGATGCCGGCGAGGATCGGCTGCGCTCGACCCGCATCGGGCGCAGTAGTGGCGTCTGGGTGATCGGGCACAAATGTAGATGATGCCCTGTGGCGTGCGATGCCGTGCGATCGACGAGTTCGAGAAAGAACGGGCGCGCGTGGTCATCGTCGGCTATCAGTGGCTCCTCCCGCCCACGATCGGGTGCGCGCAGATGCCGGTCGCGCCCGGGGACGTCCCCTACCTACGCAGTCTGCAGCGGACACTCAACATGAGCATCGCCGGCGCAGCCGCTGAGACCGACACGACGTTCGTCGATATGTCCGCGGTGTCCGAGGGGCACGATGGTTGTCAGGCCGTCGGAACGAGGTGGGCCGAACCGCTCGTGTTCTCGGATCAGTTCGTACCGGTGCACCCCAACGCTGCTGGAGAGGCCGCCATGGCCGCGGAAGTGGAGAAAGCGTCAGCGTCGTGAGAACTCGGATGCACGGGCGATGTGATCGCTCGTAGGCCGAACGCCGGTGTAGAGGAAGAATTGCTCCGCCGCTTGCAATGCGATGACCTGTGCGCCCGTTACCACCGGTTTGCCTGCGGCACGCGCTGCGGCAACGAACGGCGTCTCCGACGGCATCGCCACGACATCGAATACTGCTTGTGCAGAATGGATCTGGGCGTCGGTGAACGGTGACGCGTCGGCGTCGGGTCCGCCTTCCATGCCGATGGGGGTGACGTTCACCAGAAGTTCGGCAGCCACGGGTTTTGGTGCCCAGTCGTAACCGTAGGCCTCGGCGAGCGCATTTCCGGTCTTGGAGTTGCGCGCAACTACGGTGCCCTTGGTGAAACCGGAATCGCGAAGTGCCGCGAGGACAGCTTTGGCCATTCCGCCGCTGCCGGTGACGGCGACGGTGAACTCGGATGAAAAGCATGATGCAGCAAGGAGATCCGCGACGGCCTGGTAGTCGGTGTTGTAAGCGTGCAGGACGCCGTCCTCGTTGACGATGGTGTTCACCGACTCGATGGCACTCGCCGATTTGTGCATCACGTCCACCAGTTCGACGACAGCCTCTTTGAACGGCATGGACACGGCGCAACCGCGGATACCGAGCGCGCGGATACCCCCGATGGCCGCAGGGAGGTCGGTGGTGGTGAAAGCCTTGTACAGGTAATCGAGGTCCAACTCGTCGTAGAGGTAGTTGTGGAATCTCGTGCCGATGTTGCTCGGACGCCCGGACAATGACATACAGAGTTGGGTGTCCTTGGTCAACGAGCGAGTCATGACCCCAAGTCTATTCCGGCCGGCCGAAAGCGGTGTCAGCAGTTCTCGGCGACCGTGGCCAGGGCGCGCTGATCCGCCTGTGTGATCGGTAGCCCGTATTGCGCGGCCACGGAGAGATATTTTCCTGCGTAGAAGCAGTGATATGCCTCGTTCGGGGGCAGCCAGTGCGAAGGTGTGTCGTCACTCTTCGACTGGTTGTCGGGTCCGTTGACAGCGAGAAGGTTGAAATCGAGGTCGTTGGCGAATCGCACTCGCTTGTCCGGTAGCCATCCATTGGCGCCCATGTCCCAGGCTGCGGACAACGCGTATACGTGATCGATCTGAACCGCGCTGGCGTCCGATTTGCTGAATGAGACGACCTCACCGGAGTACGGGTCGGCAAGAGTGCCTTCGAGGACCACACAGTTGTGGGTGCCTTCCCGGAACGCCAACGCGCTCATACTGCGAGCCAGGACGTTGTTGCGGGTGTCGCATCCGTCGTGACCGCCGGGCCCGTCGTAGTCGTCGGTCCATGCTGGACCGAAGACGCAACCTTCACCCTTCTTGCACCCGCGCTCGTAACCGAGGGCATCCGGCCTCGCGGCAACGACCTGTACCTGAGCGAGAAGTTCCTCGATCTGTACGCGCGTGGGGCTGCCAGGAGCAGGAGGAGGAGGTGCGAAACCGGGTATACCGCTATCGCAGGATCCGAACGCCGCCATCGCGAAAGTGACCGCTACCAACAGCAGCGCGATCCGCAGCTTCTTCACACACACCCAATCCTCGAACCACAGTTGACTCTCGAGAGTGTGCCGTATGGCACCGACAAGTGTGCAATCAGCCGACGTGCCCACCTACTATGAGCGCCAGCGCCGTGTCTGCTTGCTCCAGAGGGAAAACATGATCGGTACGCGGACGCAGTACGCCCGAGGCAACGAGTTCCGCCAGACGTGTGAACGCGACCGCAGTGCGATCGCGCACCACCGAAGTACCACCCAACGAACCCGCGAGTGTCGGGGCACCAGGTTTCGCCAGCTTTGCCGCGGCTGTCGATGTGTCGCCCCGACCAGGTCGAAAATGCCGTCGACTCCCTCCGGCACGGCAGCCCGGATCTCGTCGGAAAAGTTATCCCCGGACTCGACGAACTTCGCGCGCATACTCCCCACCCACCCACTCACGCTTTGCCGAACTCGCTACTCCGACCGCGGCGATTCCGTCGGCGTGAGCCAACTGCAATACCGAGGATCCGACGCCACCGCCCGCCCCGGGTACTCGCCTCGATCCGCCGATTTATGGGTCTCCGACCGGGCATGGTGTTCCGATCACGCACGGAGCGGACGGGATCCCGTCGGAAATTGCTGCAACTGGAACACCACACCCAACTGCGCTGAAACCTCCCTGCTTGGATGGACCAATGCTGCATGGTCTCTGGTCTCCAGGTTCGGGGCTGATGCTGTGGCAGGAAGCGGCGTCCGGCAGTGAGCCGGATCTTCCGGCCACGCACGCCCGAGCGGCGGCCCGGACCTTCCGTCACAAGGTCGAGGTCGCGTTCCCCCCTGCAGGCGCGGGCGACCCTCGAGTGGTACGAGTGCCTGCTCTTGCGCTCGCACCGGTCGATGCTGCCGAGCTTCTACTGCGCACCCCGGCCTCGCACGCCGCGATGTCCGGGGACCTTCGGTATCTCGGGCATGTTGCGCGGGGAGTCGAGCGATGGGTGCGGGCCGGACGCGTCGTGCCCGCGCTGATCCTCACCGAAGGGCACTGGTGGCCCAGGTGGCGTCTCGTCGGTGGGGAACGTCAGCGCGCGTGGCTCAGCGAACTTGCTGTGACGATGCCTTCGGTCCAGTGCCACGGCAACAGGCCGAAGAAGTTGCTGGAGGACTTCCTCGAGGAGATCACCGATCCGATCGTGAGATCGATACTGGGAAAGCCTGATTCGGATCATCCGTTGTTGGCTGCGCTTGTTGACGACGATTCCGTCGAGGACGGCACGACGCAGACCGCGACGTTGTTGGACAAGTGGCGGGCAAGCCTCATCATCGACGAACCCGCGCTCGTGTTGCGTTTGCTGGAGCCGGACGACGAGGCCGCGGAGGCAGACGAGAGCGAAGAAGCGTTGTGGAAGCTTCAGGTGTGTCTGCGGGCCGATGGGGAAGCTCCGATTCCGGTGCCCATGAGCCGAAAGGTCGACGCGAGTCTGTTGAGCACGGCTGTACGCAAGCTCGGAGAGGCGGTCGCCGCGTACCCGCGGTTGCGCGACCTGCCGTCCCACCCTGGCACCCTGGATCTTCTGCTGCCCACCTCTGTTGTGATCGATCTCGTCGAACACGGCGCGAAAGCGCTTTCGGAGTCGGGGACGACCGTCCTACTGCCCAGAGCGTGGAGTCGACTGGACCCGTCGATGCGACTGCGGGTGGATTCGCCCGCAGTGACGAAGGCCGCCGAGAACCGCGCCGTCGGGATGGATGAGCTGGTTTCGTACGACTGGCAACTGCAACTCGGCGACATGGTGCTGACCGAGGCCGAGTTGAATCGGCTGGCTGTGTCCAAGGGCGATCTGGTCCGTCTTCGTGGGGTGTGGGTGCTGGCCGACGGAAGCCAGCTCGCCGCCGCCGCCAAATATGTTGCGCAGCATCATGGTGACGGAACCGAACTGGGCAAGTTGATGCGCGAAATGACGATCTCCTCGCCGCCGCCTGCACCCGTCGAGGAGATCACCGCCACCGGGTGGGCGAAGACGCTGCTGCAGCCCGACGCCGTCCCGGAGCGGATTCCGTTGCCCGCAGGTGTGAATGCTGTTCTGCGGCCATATCAGGAACGCGGTCTGGACTGGTTGGCGTTCATATCTCGGTTGGGGTTGGGCGCAATTCTGGCCGACGACATGGGTTTGGGGAAGACGCTGCAGGTGCTGGCTTTACTTGCACACGAGAAGAGTCCGACGCCGACGCTGTTGGTCGCACCCATGTCGGTCGTCGGCAACTGGCAGCGTGAAGCCGCAAAGTTCACCCCTGGCCTGCGGGTACTGGTTCATCACGGTCCGGCGCGGTTGCGGGACGACGCCCTCGAGCAGGCGATCAGCGAGCACGACCTCATTGTCACGACTTACGCACTGATGGCCAAGGACCGAGCGCAGTTCGCGGCACGGACGTGGCGCCGGGTGGTTCTCGATGAGGCTCAGCACATCAAGAACGCCGGGACGGTTCAAGCCAAGGCTGCTCGCGCGATTCCCGCCGATCTGAAATTGGCGTTGACCGGCACGCCCGTCGAGAACAGGCTGGACGAGCTTCGATCCATTCTCGATTTCGCGAACCCGGGAATGCTCGGTGCACCTGCCGATTTCCGCAAGCGGTTCTCGGTTCCGATCGAGCGTGAGCAGGACGAGAGTGCGGTCACCCGATTGCGTGCGATCACCTCGCCGTTCATTCTTCGTCGAGTCAAGACCGATCCGACGGTCATTGCCGACCTGCCGGACAAGGTCGAGATGACGGTTCGCGCGAATCTGACGGCCGAGCAGGCGGGGCTCTACAAGGCAGTCGTGGACGAGATGATGGCTCAGATCGCGGACGCGAAGGGCATGAAGCGTAAGGGGGCAGTGCTCTCTGCCCTCACTCGCTTGAAGCAGGTTTGCAATCATCCTGCGCATTTCCTGTCCGACGGTTCGCCGGTGCTGGGGCGTGGTCAGCATCGGTCCGGCAAGGTCGGATTGGTGGAGGACATTCTCGATTCGGTTCTCGGGGACAACGAAAAGGTGCTGCTGTTCACGCAGTTTCGCGAGTTCGGTGAACTCGTCGCACCATATTTCGCCGAGCGGTTCGGTACCGAAGTGCCGTTCCTGCACGGTGGTGTCAGCAAGACGAACCGTGATGCGATGGTCGAGAAATTCCAGGAGGACGGCGGGCCGCCGATCATGATGCTCTCCCTCAAGGCAGGCGGCACCGGTCTGAATCTGACTGCGGCCAATCATGTTGTGCATCTGGATCGGTGGTGGAACCCGGCGGTGGAGAATCAGGCTACCGATCGTGCGTTCCGCATCGGTCAGCGCAAGAACGTTCACGTGCGAAAGTTGTTGTGCGTGGGCACCGTCGAAGAACGTATCGATGGAATGTTGGATTCGAAACAGGATCTTGCGGACCTCGCCGTCGGGACGGGTGAGAACTGGGTGACCGAGATGGACACCGGCGAATTGCGTGAGTTGTTCCGCCTCAGCGAAGATGCGGTGGGGGAGTGATGGCGGACTTCAGTCAGTACGGTAGACGTCGTAAAGTCAAGGGTGGCATCGAATCACAGAACAAACGTGGAGCTTTCGGGCAGACCTGGTGGGGCCGCCACTTCGTCACCGCCATGGAAGAGCTGGCAGATCCGGGTCGGATCGCGCGGGGGCGTACGTATGCCCGAGGTGGTCAGGTGCTGACGCTCGGGGTCGAACGCGGTCAGATCTACGGTGAGGTTCAGGGTAGTCAGCTCGAACCGTTCTCTGCATCGGTGACCGTGGATCCGCTGTCACAGGGCGAGGTTTCGGCTCTGCTGGGCAGGGTGCGGTCCAATCCGGGGATGCTTGCGGAACTGGCGTCCAACGCGATCCCGCAGGAGCTTGCCTCGACGCTTCTGCCGCACGACAAGGGTCAGCTCGATTTCGATTGCACCTGCCCGGACGACGGGTGGCCGTGCAAGCATGCGGCCGCGCTGATGTACATCGCGGCCGAGCACATCGACGCTTCGGCAACGACGATTTTGACGCTGCGAGGCGTCGATCTGGACATGTTGATCGAGGATGTCGGGGAATCCGAGGTCGAGTTCGATCGCGAGGACTGGTTCGGCAACGAGATGCCGTTTCCGTCGTTGCCGCGTGCGGAGTTTTCTCCGGCAATCGAGGATCTCGACCCGCTGATCCTGCGTCGCGCCTTCCGCTCGGGTGGCTACGAGGAGTTCGAGGTCAGTTCGGCTGTCGCCGATCTCGTGGGCTTCTATCGGAGGTTGGGCGAGTAAACCTCTAGACATACATGGATGTCCGACTATAGGATGACAACACATCATCTTCTCGTATCGGTTAGGACGGATCTCATGACTCGCGAGCTCTCGCACTTCATCGGCGGCAAGCACGTCTCCGGCACCTCGGGCAACTTCGGTGACGTCTTCGATCCGAACACCGGCGAGGTGCAGGCACTCGTGCCGCTGGCCAGTGATGTCGAGGTCGAGGCCGTGATCGCGGACGCAGAGAAAGCCCAGGTCGAATGGGCTAAGTGGAATCCGCAGCGTCGCGCCCGCATCCTGATGAAGTTCGTCGAGCTCATCAACCGGGACATGGACGAGCTGGCCCGGTTACTCTCGAGCGAGCACGGCAAAACCGTCGCAGACGCCAAGGGCGACGTCCAGCGTGGGCTCGAGGTCATCGAGTTCGCGATCGGTGTTCCGCATCTGCTCAAGGGCGAATACACCGAGGGTGCCGGTGGAGGCATCGACGTCTACTCCATGCGTCAGCCGCTCGGCGTCGTTGCGGGTATCACCCCGTTCAACTTCCCCGCCATGATCCCGCTGTGGAAGGCCGGCCCAGCCATCGCTACCGGCAACGCATTCATTCTCAAGCCTTCCGAGCGAGACCCCTCGGTGCCGCTCAAGCTGGCCGAACTGTTCCTCGAAGCGGGTCTGCCGCCGGGCGTCTTCAACGTCGTCAACGGTGGCAAGAACGCCGTCGACGTTCTACTCAACGACGATCGCGTCAAAGCCATCGGCTTTGTCGGCTCCACTCCGATCGCGCAGTACATCTACGAGACCGCCGCCAAGAGCGGCAAGCGTGCGCAGTGCTTCGGCGGTGCCAAGAACCACGCCCTGATCATGCCCGACGCCGATCTCGACCAGGTCGCCGACGCACTTCTCGGTGCCGCGTACGGCTCGGCGGGTGAGCGCTGCATGGCGATATCGGTTGCTGTTCCGGTCGGTGAAGAGACGGCCGACGCACTGGTGGCCAAGCTGACCGAGCGGGTCAAGAACCTGAAGATCGGCCGCAGCGACGACGAGAACGCGGACTTCGGTCCACTCGTCGGTAGCGATGCACTGAAGCGAGTCAACGACTACACCCAGATCGGCGTCGACGAGGGTGCCGAACTCGTCGTCGACGGGCGCGGCTTCCAGCTCGAGGGTCACGAGAACGGATTCTTCGCCGGCGCAACACTGTTCGACAAGGTGACGACGGACATGCGCATCTACAAGGAAGAGATCTTCGGACCCGTCCTGATCGTCGTCCGCGCCAAGGATTACGAGGATGCACTGCGTCTGCCGTCCGAACACGAGTACGGCAACGGTGTCTCGATCTTCACTCGCGACGGTGACACCGCTCGTGACTTCTGCTCACGCGTTCAGGTCGGCATGGTCGGCGTCAACGTCCCGATTCCGGTGCCGATCGCCTACCACACCTTCGGTGGTTGGAAGCGTTCGGGATTCGGCGATCTGAACCAGCACGGACCCGATTCGATTCGCTTCTACACCAAGACCAAGACGGTCACGCAGCGTTGGCCTTCGGGCAAAAAAGAAGAGACTGCGAACCACTTCGTCATCCCGAACATGGACTGACCGCCGATGTTCACCTTGACCGAGGACGAACGGGCGATCAACGAAACAGCACGCGACTTCGCCGACGAGTTCCTGGCTCCGAAGGCCGTCGAATGGGATCAGAACAAGCACTTTCCCGTCGACGTACTGCGCAAAGCTGCAGGCCTGGGTATGGGCGGAATCTACATCGGTGAGGATGTCGGCGGGTCGGATCTGACACGCGTGGATGCCGTGCGCATCTTCGAACAACTCGCCACCGGTGATCCGTCGATCGCGGCCTACATCTCCATCCACAACATGGTGACGTGGATGATCGACACGTATGGCAACGACGAGCAGCGTCGTCAGTGGGTGCCGGGGCTGTGCGCGATGGACCAGCTCGGAAGCTACTGCCTCACCGAACCAGGTGCCGGATCCGATGCCGCAGCACTGACTACCAAGGCTGTGCGCGACGGCGACGACTACATCCTCAACGGAGTGAAGCAATTCATCTCCGGGGCCGGGGTATCCGAGATCTACGTCGTGATGGCGCGAACGGGCGAAGCTGGGCCCAAGGGCATTTCGGCAATCGTCGTACCGAAGGACTCTGCAGGCCTGTCGTTCGGAGCGAACGAGAAGAAGATGGGCTGGAATGCCCAGCCGACGCGGCAGGTCGTCTTCGAGGATGTCCGTGTTCCGGCCGCCAACGTGCTCGGAAACGAAGGCGACGGTTTCCGCATCGCGATGAACGGGCTCAACGGCGGACGCCTCAACATCGCCGCCTGCTCGATCGGTGGCGCACAGAGCGCTCTCGACAAAGCGGTGTCCTACCTCGCCGAGCGCAAGGCCTTCGGCAATCGATTGCTCGACGCGCAGGCCCTGCAGTTTCGACTGGCTGATATGAAGACCGAGCTCGAAGCCGCCCGAACTCTGCTGTGGCGCGCTGCGGAGGCGTTGCAGACCGGCGCCGAGGACAAGGTCGAACTTTGCGCTATGGCAAAGAGATTCGGAACCGACACCGGATTCGACGTCGCCAACGCAGCACTGCAGTTGCTCGGTGGCTACGGCTATCTCGCGGAGTACGGTGTGGAGAAGATCGTCCGAGACCTTCGTGTCCATCAGATCCTCGAGGGGACCAACGAGATTATGCGAGTCGTTGTGGCTCGCTCGATTGTGGGAGCAGCATGAGCGAATCCGAGGTGTTGTTCGACCTGCGCGGTGGCGTCGGCCGAATCACGCTCAACCGTCCGAAAGCCATCAACGCGTTGAATCACGCGATGGTGCTCGACATCGCGCCGCAGCTCGAGAAGTGGGCCGTCGACGACGAGGTCGAGCTGGTGCTCCTCACCGGCGCAGGCGAACGTGGCTTGTGTGCCGGTGGTGACATCGTCTCGATCTACCACGACGCCAAAGAGGTTGGTAGCGGGTCGAAGGTCTTCTGGCGCGACGAGTACATCCTCAATGCGGCTATCGCGCGATTCCCCAAGCCGTACGTGGCAATCATGGACGGGGTGGTGATGGGCGGCGGTGTCGGCCTGTCCGCCCATGCCAACACCCGCATCGTGACCGACCGCTCGAAGATCGCGATGCCCGAGGTCGGTATCGGTTTCATCCCCGACGTCGGCGGGACATTTCTGCTCTCCCGTGCCCCCGGAGAGTTGGGAACACACCTCGGCCTCACCACCGCCCGCATGGGTGCCGGTGACGCGATCGCGGCGGGGTTCGCCGATCACTACATCCCCTCCGACAAGTTGCCGGACTTCTACGCTGCACTCGAAACCGGAACGCTCGCCGATGCGTTGGCTTCGTTCACCGAACCGGCACCCACGTCGAGTCTCGACGCGGCACGCAGCTGGATCGATGCCGCGTACAGCGCCGATACCGTCGAAGAGATCGTGGATCGCTTGCGGGGCAGTGAGGTACCCGACGCACACAAGGCTGCCGACGATATCGAATCGAAGTCACCGGTCGCCCTGAAGGTCACGCTGAAGTCGCTGCGGCGGGCCGCCGACGCAGCTTCGCTCGAAGAGGTGCTCGACGACGAATATCGGGTGTCCTCGGCAAGTCTGGATTCACATGACCTCGTCGAGGGAATCCGAGCACAGGTGGTGGAGAAGGACAGAAACCCGAAGTGGTCTCCGCCGACGCTCGCCGATGTCACCAGCGAGGACGTCGATCGCTATTTCGCCCCGTTGGGTGCCGCTGAACTGGGATTGAGCAACGAACTTGGAGGGCAGCGATGAGTGAGAACACGATCGGTTTCGTCGGTCTCGGCCATATGGGCGGACCGATGGCAGCGAACCTGGTGAAAGCCGGATACACGGTTCAGGGCTTCGATCTCGTCCCTGCAGCGCTGGAGCAGGCAACGAAGGACGGCGTGACCGTCGTCGAATCGGCGGTGGCCGCAGTGTCGAACGCCGATGTCGTGATCACGATGCTGCCCAACGGCAGACTCGTGCTCGATCTGTACAAGGATCTACTTCCGGTTGCCGCGCCTGGAACCTTGTTCATCGATTCCTCGACCATCGATGTCGCCGACGCGCATGCTGCGCACAAGCTCGTCGACGACGCGGGCCACCGCGGTCTCGACGCTCCGGTATCGGGTGGTGTCGGCGGTGCGGCGGCGGGCACGCTGACGTTCATGGTCGGCGGATCCGAAGAGGACTTCACTTCGGCTGCAGCTGTTCTCGACGTGATGGGTCGCAAAGTTGTCCACTGTGGCGCCGCCGGCAACGGCCAAACCGCCAAGATCTGCAACAACATGATCCTCGGGGTGTCGATGATTGCGATCAGCGAGGCATTCGTGCTCGGCGAGAAGCTCGGTCTCAGTAATCAAGCATTGTTCGACGTCGCATCCACCGCGTCCGGGCAGTGCTGGGCGCTGACTACCAATTGTCCTGTGCCAGGACCGGTTCCGACGAGTCCGGCCAACAACGAGTACACGCCAGGTTTCGCGGCAGCTCTGATGGACAAAGATCTCGGTCTTGCCGCGAAGGCGCTGCGCGACAACGGTGTCCACGGCGTTCTCGGGCTCAAGGCCGCAGAGCTCTATTCGGAGTTCAAGGAAACATCCGGTGGTGGAACGGACGTCGACTTCTCCGGCATCATCAACGACATTCGCCACCGTTCGACAGAGGAGAGCAAATGATTGACTACGAAACCATCCTGCTGGAGCGACGAGGTCGAGTCGGGATCATCACGCTCAATCGTCCGAAGGCGCTCAACGCGTTGAACTCTCAGCTGATGCATGAGGTGGTGTCCGCGGTCGAGGACCTCGACGGAGACCACGGCATCGGGGCCATCCTGATCACCGGCTCGGAGAAGGCCTTCGCGGCGGGTGCCGATATCAAGGAAATGCAGCCGAAGTCGTACATGGACGTCTATGTCGAGGACCTGTTCAGTGCCTGGGATCGACTGTCGGCAGCGCGCACACCGATCGTCGCGGCCGTATCGGGATACGCGCTCGGTGGAGGCTGCGAGCTGGCGATGCTGTGCGATGTCCTGATCGCTTCCGACACCGCGGTTTTCGGTCAGCCGGAGATCAAGTTGGGTGTCATCCCCGGAATCGGTGGGTCGCAGCGTCTCACTCGCGCAGTCGGCAAGGCCAAGGCAATGGAGATGGTCCTGACCGGGCGAAACATGAAGGTCGACGAGGCCGAGCGAGCGGGGCTCGTCTCGCGAATCGTGCCCGCCGCGGACCTGCTCGACGACGCTATCGCAACCGCGACGACCATCGCCGAGATGTCGCTTCCGATTGCGATGATGGCCAAGGATGCGGTCAACCGTTCGTTCGAATCCTCGCTGGCCGAGGGTATTCGGTTCGAGCGTCGGCTGTTTCATTCGACCTTCGCGACCGAGGATCAGAAGGAAGGCATGTCTGCCTTCATCGACAAGCGTAAGGCGACATTCGTCAATCGGTGATCGATCCGTTCAGCCCTGCTGCCCGGCGGACAGCAGGGCAGCGCCGCGCGCGGACACCATTTCCGGACGGGAAGGGACTATCGTCCCGAGGCCTGTCCGTCGCTCGAACGCAGCCTTGATGGACGTGATGTTCGCGCCACCACCGAGCAGAACGAGCGAGGCAGGCTTGACGCCGGATAGTTGGATCGTCTGCTCGACGACCATGGTGGCATAGCGGACAGGTCCGGCGATGATGCCGTCGAAGTCTCCTCGGGTCAGGACGTGGTGACCGTTTCCGTTTCGATCGACGGCATTGACCACGCCACCCTCGCTCAATCGCTCTTTGATGGACCGAGAGGAATCGACGTCGGTCCGGACACCGTTCGCCGCAAGATGGCGTCGAACTAGGTGATCGAGGTCGTCACCGCAGAACGTAGCTGTTCGCCGCGAGATGACGGTGTTGGCGGCGGCCAGGTCGAGCACCGACACTGTCATTCCCGTGCTCCCGAGATCGCAGAGGACCGTAGATCCGTGTGCGGGAACGGTTCCCGTGAATCGCAGGTATCGAAGCTGAGCGGCCGTCTCGTGCACCAGAGCAGCTGGGCGCGGATCTCGTTGCGCGGCAATTGCGTCGGCGTCTTCGGCGAGTCGGTAGGCGATCCCCGAGTGCTGCACTGGCAGGGACAGTTTCGACGCAATGGCCTCGATCGCGGATACACCGTCAGATATCGTCGACGCAATGGATTGACCCGCTCGCCTACGAATGGTGCGAGTGGCTATGGGCGCTCGATGCGGACTGCCGAGGTAGGTAAGGATCGCGCGCGCACCATGTGCACCCGCGCCGATTCCCGATACCAGCACTGTGAATCTCCAATACTGGGAGTGGCCCCCGCCGCTCCCAGTGCCATTCCATCACGATTTCCCCTACGAGCCCTATTCACCAGGCCGACGAAGACTCGACGTCCTCGAAGTCACCGGCTGTGCGCCTCAACTCGGCGAGAATGCGCACCAGCGACGTCAGACGTTCCTTCGACAGACCAGGCTTACCGAATACTTGTTCGTTGAGTTTTTCGGTGGCGTCGACAGCCAGCGTGCGACCGGAGTCGGTGATCTCCACCAACGTCGTTCGACGATCGCTGGGGTGCGGCGTTCGGCGCACATACCCCGCCGCCTCCAGGCGGTCGACGGCGTTGGTGACGCTCGTGGGGTGCACCTGGAGTCGTGCACTGGCCTTCGCCATCGGCAGTGCACCGTTCTTGGTGAACGTCAGCAGGGTGAGAAGTTCGTAACGGGAGAACGTCAATCCAGTGGGCTTGAGGGTCTCTTCGACTCGCGCGAGCATGATCTGCTGCGCCCGCATCAACGAAGTGACAGCGGCCATTCCGTCGGCGACGTCACCCCATCCATGTGCGGTCCACTGACGGTGGGCCTCTGCAATGGGATCGAGTGGAAGTGGCGATGGCGCAGGCATTCCTCCATCCTCCCATGGGACACGGCGACGATGCCCGTCTCTGCCCGTGGGAATCAGGCAAGCAGCGCAGGAGCCCTGGCTACGGTCACTGCCCAGCCCGCATTTTCATGCCACGGTCGCAGATCCCACGTCGAGAAGCGGTGCTCGTGGAGTAAGCCGGCCGACTTCAGGTCGGCGTCGAACTTCTCCACGGTGTAGTCCCTGTCCGTGGCGAATCCGTCGACGAAGACTCCTCCGGGCTTCAAGTGCGCCGTCATCCGCTCGAGAGCCGATCGTTCGGTGCCCGGTGTCATGAAGACCATCACGTTGCCTGCGACCACGACGGCATCGAATGTCTCGCCGAGGTCGAGTTCGGTCAGATCGGCCTGATGCACCGTCAGGTCGGTGTGCTCTCGTGCGGCTTCGACCAAGACCGGATCGAGATCCACCGCGGTCACTCGATGTCCGCGCCGGGCGAGTTCGGCACCGAGACGGGCTGTGCCACAACCCGCGTCGAGGACCGAACTCCCCGGCGCCAGGAGTGCGTCGACCATCCGCGCCTCGCCGTGTAGGTCGACGCCTCGCGCTTGAAGTCGTGCGAAGCGTTCGATGTACTTCCTGGACTGGTCCTCGGTGTTGTCGATCTGCCAGCGTGTCGGAGCCATCCCGCCAGCCTAGCGTTCGTCGTAGTCGGGCTTCACCGACCTGCGGATGGACCGCTGATTACCTCGTCCCGAACCGGCGGTCGATGTCTTCGCCGTCGAGGCCGAAGTCCTCGAGCGTGTACTTGTGTGCCGGTCGCCGTTGCCCACTTCGGCTTTCGGTGTGCATGGCGTCCATGGCTGAGCGTGCATTCTCGGTGAGATCGAGTCCGAAGTTCTGGTACACCTGCTCGACTGTGCGGAGGGGGTCGGCGACGAAGTCGTGATAGTCGACGTCGTAGAACTGCGCCGAGTTCGCACCGGACCTCGCGGTGGAGAAAGTGTTGAGTCCACGCTCCCACAGATCGACCTGGGTGCGCCCGATGACGTTGCCGCGGAACAGGTCCGACCAACCCTCGGTGGCGTGCTCGGCGAGGCTGCACATCGACGGCATGATCGTGCGGGGTTCACGGTGGCATTGGATCACCAGCGCATCCGGGTAGACCTGTAGCAGCTCTTCGAGAGCGAACAGGTGGCTCGGATTCTTCAGAACCCAACGGCGATCGGTGTCGTTCATACCGATGAGTTGGAGATTCTTCCGGTGTCGCTGGTAGGTCGAGAGCCAGCTCCGTTCGGCCAGCCATGTCGAATACGTCGGGAGATACGCGAGGCATTCGTAGGCTACGGAATGGACCGATTGCCGCAGTAGCTGCCAGCATTCCTCGACTTCGGCGGCGGACATGTAGTGCACGCCCATGAACTCGGGGTGTTCGACATGGTGTTGCGCAAACCCTTTTTCGATCTGCGCGAACAGCGGATTGGACTCCCAGGTCTCACGCGGCGGCCGAGGTTGTGGCATCTCGGTCAGCCACATCTCCAAACCCTGGTGCGACGGGTCGGCGGTGAGCAGTCGGTGCAGCGCAGTCGTGCCGGTGCGAGGAAGACCGGTCACGAAGATCGGCCGCTCGATCGTGACGTCGGCGTGCGTCGGATTCTGCTTCCATGCGAGTTCGCTGAGCGAACGCGCGACCAGCGCGCCGCGCAGGAAGTACCGGCTCATCTTCGATCCGAGTGCGGTCAATTGTGCATCACGGTTGTACGAGTCGAGCAGGACACCGAGGGCTTCGACATAGTCGTCGGAACCGAAATCTTCGAGGCCGGTGAACTTGGTGGCAGACGCGTGTAGATCCTCGACGGTACCGACGTCGGTGCGTTCCGTGCTGGTCATGTGCGCTCCTAGTGGTGGTATTCGCCGCAGTTGACGTCGAGGCATTGGCCGGTGATCGCGCGAGCCGACGGGGAAGCGAGGAATACGACGGCGTCGGCGATCTCGTCGGGTTCGGGCAGCCGTCGTAGGTCCATCGTCGCGGCAGTTTGCTCGTAGATCTGTTCGCTGGTGATGCCATACTTCTTCGCCATGTGGTCGAAGTAGCCTTTCAGCGACTCGCCCCAGATATAGCCGGGCGCAACAGTATTGACCCGAATTCCCTGCGGGCCCAGCTCGCTGGCCAGGGTTTGCGACATGGCGAGCAATGCTGCTTTGGCGATCTTGTAACCGCCGTACTTGGGCTGCGAGTGCCTTATTACGGCCGAGTTGATCATGACGATCGAACCGGTGGACTCTGCCAACGCCGGGGTGAACAACTGTGAGAGGCGCAGCGTTCCGAACAGCGACAGTTCCAAACCCTGTCGGATGACGGCAGGGTCGGTGTGGGCGAGGTCTTTCATCGACGGTATCGCGAAGGCGTTGTTGACGAGGACGTCTACGTGGCCGAACGCCTCCATCGCGCTCGAGACAAGGGCCTCCGATGAGTCGGAGTCGGTGATGTCCGCCGCGACGGTTACGGCCTGCCGGCCGAGTGCGGTTACTTCCTCGGCGACCTCGGACAGATAGCTTTCGGTGCGCGCGGCCAGTATCAGATCGGCGCCTGCCGCGGCGCTGCGTAGGGCTATGGACCGGCCGAGGGACGGACCGACGCCGGAGACGACGACAACTTTGCCGTCGAGATGTCCCGTCATCCGAGCATCCTTCGTCCGACAGCGTCGCGACGGGCTGCGATGCGCAGGGCGAAGTCCGCCGGTGAAATCTTGTTCGCGTCGTAGTGCGGTAGATGCGAGGAAATGTCGTCGAAGTCGACTACTTCTACGGTAGGTCCGTCTGCCGCGGTCATCTCGCGGGAGACTCGTTGCCATCGAAACTGCGCGTAACCGCGGGCATGACCTGTCGTTTCGATCCAGTTGGTTACCTGCGGGTTTCGCTCGCTGACCACCAGCCTGATGTAACCGTCCGGATCGGTCTGCGCCTGCTCTGCGGTCAAAGAAGTTTGGTGGTGGATGTAGTCGAGGGAGATGTACCACATGCTGCCCAGCTGGAACCCTTGATACGGTGCGTCTGACACGGGCACCGTGATGATCATGGCCTGGTCCTCGCGCAGCTCGTAATGACCGGCCGAAGAATACTG
>JBBPZN010000115.1:0-4335 GCA_038198705.1 Mycobacteriales bacterium | reverse complement strand
GTGTCGAATCTGATCAATGCGCTGACGAGGTCGACAACCTCGTCGAGCGCGGTCGTCGGGACAGGGTCGGGATGGGGATGATCGGCGGAAGACACCCCACGTTCCTACCACCCGGACCAGGGCTATGGGTGAACTGACGTGGGGATTTGGGCGATGGGCCACACGTCATATATCTTTGTCCAGCAAGCAGCGAGCAGGCGTGCGAACAAGATGTGTACACCGTGTCGCTGGTAATTACAGTGCACAACTGGTCCGAGTGGCGGAATGGCAGACGCGCTAGCTTGAGGTGCTAGTGTCCTATTAACGGACGTGGGGGTTCAAGTCCCCCCTCGGACACCAGGGAATTGCACAAGATCTTGTGTATATGTTCCAGAAGTTCTGCGTTGAGACAGACGACATAGGCCCCGATTCCCCGGAATCGGGGCCTATGTCGTTTTCGCACGTAGCAAGGAGAGGAAGACGGATGGTCGACGGGGACACTGTTGTCGATTCGGAGATGCTCGGCTCGTCGACCGAGTGCTCGGGGATCGAGCCGGCCGACCTCGCAATCTGCCTCCGTGTCCTCGCCCAGGCTGGGTCGCTGGACAAGGAACATCCCGATTCGATTGTTGTGCAACGCGCCTCGGGGCAACTGTTCAAGGACCTGAAACGTGCACGCCGTGTCGCTGCACGTACGGCCAAGTCGGATGCGGATCGGGCAGTTGTCGAGGCAACCGCCACCGGGTCACCGGATCGTATCGACGACGAGACCGCGGGTGTATCGCTGACCTCGCGGACCGAAACCGATTTCGCAGGTACGTTGATTCGCCCCCGGCCGTGCTACATCTGTAAACAGCGTTACACGCTGGTCGACTCGTTCTATCATCAGCTTTGCCCGGACTGCGCAGCGTTGAACCGGAGCAAACGTAATGCCACTACCGATCTGACCGGGCGCACCGCGCTTCTCACCGGTGGGCGAGCAAAGATCGGTATGTACATCGCACTGCGACTGCTGCGGGACGGCGCGCATACGACGATCACGACGCGTTTCCCCAATGATGCGGTTCGCAGATTCGCGGCGATGCCGGACAGTGACAAGTGGCTTCATCGTCTCCGTATTGTCGGAATCGACCTGCGTGACCCGGCTCAGGTTGTCGCACTTGCAGATTCGGTGGCCGCTCATGGACCCCTCGACATCCTCGTCAACAACGCAGCTCAAACGGTGAAGCGCTCGGTAGGTGCATACAGTGCGCTTGCTGACGGTGAGTCGACGCCGCTGTCCCTGGACTTCATCCCAGCCGGGTCTCGGCCGGAAGTGACGAAGTTCGGCACGACGAGTGATGCGCATCCCGCGTCGCTGGCGAGCTCGCTACCGGAGACCGCCATCACGGCGGGCGGACGTGAATCCCTCACCGCCGAGGCCGTCGCATCTCTTGCGCTGGTTGCGGGATCGGCGAGCGCCGATCGAATCGAGCAAGGTATCGCTATCGACGCCGGTGGACTCGTGCCGGACCTGGCAGATACGAACAGTTGGATACACACCGTCGAGCAGGTCGATCCGGTGGAACTGCTCGAAGTTCAGCTCTGCAATTCGGTGGCACCGTTCATTCTGGTCTCCCGTCTGCGCGCAGCCATGGAAGCCTCGACTGCCCGCCGCAAATACATCGTGAACGTCTCCGCAATGGAGGGGCAGTTCAGTCGGGCGTACAAGGGTCCCGGACATCCGCACACCAACATGGCCAAGGCCGCGCTCAATATGCTCACCCGAACGAGCGCCAAGGAAATGCTCGATCACGGAATCCTGATGAGCGCCGTCGATACCGGTTGGATCACCGACGAACGACCCCACCCGACGAAGATGCGATTGGCGGACGAGGGATTCCACGCGCCACTCGATCTTGTCGACGGTGCGGCGCGTGTCTACGACCCCATCGTGCAAGGCGAGACGGGTATCGATCTGTACGGCCAGTTCCTCAAGGACTACGGCCCCTCACCCTGGTGATGTCGACACGTTTGTGCTGCGACACTCGAGGGAATACCGGTTTGCGAAGATCGGGTCTCGGGCGTGGTGACGGATAGGCGGTTGGGGTATGGGCGACGATGTCGAACAGCGGAAGTTCACCAGGGAAGACCGTCATCGGTTCCGACAGAAGGTTCAGGACTGCCTCGATGCGCTCGCGACCATGCTCGCAGAGCAGACATTCGAGGTCGGGCAGCCGCAAATAGGGATGGAGATCGAACTCAATCTCGTCGACGACGCCATGGCACCTGCGATGGCCAACGCGACCGTCCTCGACGCGATTGCCGACCCGGACTACCAGACGGAGCTCGGCCAGTTCAACATCGAGATCAATGTCGAACCACGACCGTTGCGCGGCAGCAGCATCGAAGATCTCGAACGCGATCTGCGGACTTCGCTCAATGCTGCTGACGAGCGCGCACGGGCGTCGGGCAGCCGACTCGCCATGATCGGAATGCTGCCGACGTTGACCGAGAAGCACTTCGAGCATCGCTGGTTGTCGGCGAACCCCAGGTACGACCTGCTCAACCAACAAATCTTTGCCGCTCGCGGCGAAGATATCGAACTCGATATCCTCGGGGTCCGACTACCCGGAGCAGATTCGGCTGAGAAGCTCTCAACCATCACGGACACAATCCTGCCCGAAGCGGCCTGCACGTCGGTGCAACTCCACCTGCAGGTGGCCCCGGAGGAATTCGCCTCGCATTGGAATGCAGCGCAGGCGCTCGCCGGCGTACAGGTGGCGCTCGCGGCCAATTCACCGTTCCTTGCCGGCCGTGCCCTGTGGCACGAGACGCGTATCCCGTTGTTCGAGCAGGCAACCGATACCAGGCCGAAGGAATTGGTGAATCAAGGAGTACGGCCGAGGGTCTGGTTCGGTGAACGCTGGATCACCTCGATCTTCGACCTGTTCGAGGAGAACTCACGATACTTCCCAGCGCTGCTGCCGGTCTGCAGCGACGAGGATCCGCTGGCAGCGTTGGCGGAAGGCGTGACACCGAACCTGTCCGAGTTGCGCATGCACAACGGGACCGTCTACCGCTGGAATCGGCCCATCTACGATCGCTCGTCCGGCGGTCACCACATTCGGCTCGAAAACAGGGTGCTCCCCGCCGGTCCGACGATCGTGGACACGCTCGCCGATGCCGCGTTCTACTACGGGACCGTCCGTTCGCTCGCAGACGCCGACAGGCCACTGTGGTCGCAGATGTCGTTCGATGCAGCTGAGGAAAACTTGCATTCAGCAGCTCGAGGCGGATTCGACTCTCGTCTCTACTGGCCGGAAGTAGGCTCGGTGAGCCCGCAGGAATTGGTCCTTCGACGGCTACTGCCGATGGCCGACGCCGGGCTCACGGCCTACGGCGTGGATGTCGCCGTGCGCGAGAAGTATCTCGGCATAATCGAGGGGCGCTGCTTGGCTCGACGTTCGGGCTCGGTCTGGCAACGCGAGGCGGTAGTGGCGCGCGAGCGTGCCGGAGAGGACCGACAGTCCGCGTTGGCCGGGATGCTCGGTGACTACGTCACGTTGATGAACGAAGGCGAACCGGTCCACACCTGGTCGTTTTGACCCGCTGGGGGCATAGGATCGGTTCATGATGTTCCGGGCGCTGGCCGACATCACGGTAGCGGCGCACCTCGCCTTCGTCGTGTACGTCGTCGCGGGCGGTTTTCTCGCCTGGCGCCATCGACGCACGATCTGGCTGCACGGCGCCGCAGTGGCGTGGGGGTTCGTCTCGATAGTAATCGGCGTCGATTGCCCGCTCACCCAGCTCGAAAGCTGGGCCCGAGTGCGCGGCGGCGAATCAGCGCTGCCGTCTACCGGTTTCATCGATTACTACCTCACCGGGGTCGTCTACCCCGAAAGCATGCTCGACGTAATTCGGTTTGCGGCAATCTGCACCGTCGTCATCTCGTGGGCAGGATTCGCGGTGCTCCGATCGCGGTCGCGGCACTTCAGCGCGACCTGATCGAGGATGGTGGGCGTCGTCGACTCTTGCCGTGATCCACGTTACTGTCGAGTACATGACTTCGAGTGTTCCCGAACCCGCCGAGACTGCTGACAAAACCCGCCGATACGACATAGTCGTCTACGGCGCAACAGGCTTCGTCGGTCGTCTTACTGCCGACTATCTGGCCCGCCACGCGCCGGAAGGCACGGTGGTAGCCCTCGCCGGCCGGTCCACTTCCCGTATCGAGGCGGTTCGGGAATCTCTCCCCGCCGATGCGGCGCAATGGCCCATCGTCGAGGCCGACGCTGCGGACGACGAGGCGCTCCGCGCGCTCGCTGAATCCACTCGTGTCGTGCTCACTACAGTCGGCCCCTATGCCAAGTTCGG
>JBBPZN010000114.1:0-30233 GCA_038198705.1 Mycobacteriales bacterium | reverse complement strand
TGCTCGCAGTAATGCGCTACCGGTTCGGGTCGCCAGCAAGTCGGTGCGATCGCGAGCGATACTCGGCCGTGTCCTCGGAAGGGATCGGGTCACCGAAACCACGGCTGGATCGAATATGGCTGCCGGGCAAGGGTTCCAGGGAATCATGGCGTACTCGACGGCGGAAGCCCTGTGGCTCGCAGGTGCCGGTGATCAGCACGGAGTCGATGGCGTCGAGGACATCCTCATGGGGTACCCGAGCGTGGACACCACATCCCTTGCCGCGATCACCCGTGATCCGGTGCTGTCTTCGCGCATCACTCTCATGGTCGACGACGTCGCACACCTCGACATCATTCGGGCCGCAGCAGGGTCCGATCGCCTCGCCCCGCGCATCTGTATCGATGTCGATGCTTCGCTGCGGATCGGACCTGCTCATATCGGGGTGAGGCGCTCGCCGCTACGTGAGCCGGCGCAGGTCGCCGAATTCGCACGCATCGCGCATGCACGAGGATTCCACGTCGTCGGAGTGATGTTCTACGAAGCCCAGATCGCGGGGTTGCCGGACTCGAATCGCGCTGTCGAGCTGATGAAGCGGCTGTCGGCATCGGAGCTTCTGGTACGGCGCCGGGCAGTGGTCAGCGCAGTGACCGACGTGGTCGGGCCCTTGGAAATCGTGAATGGTGGTGGCACAGGGTCACTCGAGGTGACCTCGGCGGACCCCGTCGTCACCGAGGTCACCGCCGGTTCGGGGCTTTTCCTGCCCGCGCTGTTCGATCGCTACAAGGCTTTTCCTTCGAATCCGGCCCTGTATTTTGCATTGCCGGTTCTCCGCAAGCCCACCGCGTCGATCGCGACAGCATTCGGCGGCGGGTACATCGCCTCGGGTCCGGTGTCGGCTACGCGAGTGCCGTTGCCTGTCGGGTTCTCGAATGCGGTGCGCGGGGTGACGCGCGGCGGGTTGAAGCTGATCCGAAACGAAGGTGCAGGCGAGGTTCAGACGCCGCTGCGTGGTGCCGAATCGGTTGCGATCGGTGACCGAATCTGGTTCCGTCACGCCAAGGCAGGTGAAGTGTGCGAGCGCTTCGACACGCTGTACGTCATCGATGCGGACGGTGGACGGACGGCGGTTCCGACCTACCGAGGAGAGTCGAAGAACTTCGGCTAGTCAGCTCATGCCCGCTATTACTCAGTGCCATGAAGGTTCCCAAGGTGACGAGCCCGTCGGGGGTTGTGGGGAGGTGCTGAGTGAGGCTGCGGGACCGGATGAGAAATGCGGCCCACTGGCCACGCGAGATTGCCACGTTCAGTCTGTTGCGTGAGAGCAGAAATCCCATTCCGCGGGGGACGTCGTCGACGGACGAGGCGGCCATCGAGACGAGGACCACCGGAGCCTGACGGCCTTGAATCTTGTCGACGGTTCCCACCAGAACGTCGTCGAGGCCGACCTCTGCGAGATGGGCGAGGATGACAGCGACCTGCGCGTTATATGCGGCGACTACGAGAAAGTCCGATGCCGCGAGCGCTCGGGTCCCTTCGAACGATGCAGGATCCGTCCACTCGTTGCCGATCAGCCCCTGAATACGAGTGGCGATTTCCGCGGCTTCTTCCGGCGAGCTCGTCGAGTTCCCGTGATGATCGACAAGGACGGTGTGCAGGCCGGGGGCGAGTCCGTCGAGGTTTCTTGCCTCGGTCGCCTCGCGGTTCGACTCGAGGCGCCCCTCGTACGCCAGCGCCGATACCGGCGCGCACAGTGCCGGGTGCATACGCCACGTGGTGGCCAGGAAGTAGCCGCGATCGGCAGGAAGGGCGCCGTGTCCGGCAGCGAGCCAACCGAGCGCTGATCGGTCGACGGGTTCGGGGTGGGTTCCCTGGCTTACCTGGGGTAGTTGTTGTGGATCGCCCAGCAGCAACAGATTTCGAGCTGCACCGGCGACGGCGATGGTGTTGGCCAGCGAGAATTGGCCGGCTTCGTCGATGACGAGAAGATCGAGCGACCCTGGCACTACCCGGGTGGAATGCGAGAAGTCCCATGCTGTCCCGCCGATGACGCAGCCGCGATCTGCGTCGGCGACGAAGCCCGGGTACTCGGTTTCCTTCAGTACGGTCTGTTCGGTCGGTGCTTTCTTACCGACCGATCGGGCGTCGACTCCCGCCTCGACGACGGTGGCGAGGAGATTGTCGACCACCATGTGTGATTGTCCGACAACTCCGATGCGCCAATGATGCTCGCGCACAAGGTGGGCTATGACCTTGGATGCGGTGTAGGTCTTTCCGGTTCCGGGCGGGCCTTGAACCGCCAGATACGAGTGGTCGAGGTCGAGAAGCGCTGCAGTGATGGCCGAGGCATAGTCGCTTCCGTTTACGGGTGGAAGCGGATTGCCCGATGTGGTTCGAGGTGGCGACAGCGCCATCAGATCGGCCACGGCGGTCAGTGGCAGATCGGGCAGCGCGTCATCGACCTCGGTGGCGGCGGTCTCGATCGCGGACTCGAGGCTTGCGGTGGGTACGGGGCGGTCCGGAGCTGTCGCTATCGGAGCATCGAAATACGGCTCGGTGCCCGCTCGCAGAGATTCCTCGACGATGACGGCATCTCGGGTGCCGGCGAACCCGACGTCGACGATCTTCGCCATGGACGATCCACGATGGGTCGGGTGAAGCTTGTCCAACCCCTCGGGTGACGGATTGTCGTACAACAATCTGACCGTATGACCGACTCCGCCGATGACACCGTTGGACAGTTCACCGACGAGTCTCAGTTTTCTACGGAGAACTCGTTGGCGTGGTGCGGTTTTCATCCAATCGTGGAGAATTTGTACGTGATCGATCTTCATGACGTCGGCGGCGTCGGCCCACTCGTCGACAGGGTCGGTCAGTCTGTCGAAGTGAGCCCACCAGAAAGGCTTACGCTCGCGTCGGTGGAAGCCGACGGCGCCCGCGTACATGGCAACCGCCTGCTGAGCCGATGTTCGATTCCAGGGCAGGCCGGCGTACTCGCCGAGTGAGATTTCCAGTGGGGTTGCAGTGTCTTCCCGTTCGACGACCGGTTCGCTCGGCTTGCGGGGTGTCACCCCGGCGTCGGAGGCCCTGGCGAGAAGCCAATCGCGGAGCTCGATCGTCGAGACGCAGTCCGTCCGGTTGTACTCGGCGATCTCGTTCAGCAGTTCCGCCGCCGCTGCATCCTCGCCTGCATCGCGGAACTCGCACCAGTGTGCGTACTCGACGATCGAAGCCGCCGCATTCGTGACATCGCCCGATCTGTCCTCGGGCATGTACAGCGGTTCGAGCTTCTTGATGCTGTACGACCTGGCACCGATGCGAACCGACGTGCGGACGATTGGATACAGATCCACCAGGACCTCGTGTCGCAGCAGGTCGTCCACGACGTCCTCGCCGACGCCGTACCGGCCTGCCAGCCGAAGTAGCGCTGTCTTCTCGTACGGGGCGTAGTGGTAGACGTGCATGTTCGGGTATTCGGCGCGCCTGGCCGTGACGTAGGCGAGAAAATCGATCAGCGCCTGACGTTCCTGGCTGCGATCGTGTGCCCAGAACGGCTCGAACGATAAATCCGTGTTCAGAACACCGAAGAGGTACTCCAGACCCCAGTCGTTCGGATGTGCCGGATCGGCCCAGAGCGGGTCGCCTTCGAAGTCGAAGAAGATGTCACCGGGGTCCGGTTCTGGGATCGAGCCGAGACCTCGAGCGTCGAAGATGTCGAATTCGGCGGCGCCGGTGCGCTCCTGACGCACCTGCAGTGCGGCCTGTGCCCGCAGACTCGTCGATGTTCTGTCCGACATGCCGTTTACTGGACCGGCCGAGGCCGCAAGCTCTTCGATCGTCGAGATGCCTGCGTCGATCAGTCGCTCGCGCGCCGAACTGCGCATACCCGCAACAAGAATCAGGTCTCGGTGTTCCTCGACCTGCACCGAGCAGGTGTCGCACCGGCCGCACGCGGAATATTTCGTATCTGCCCACCCGACGGCGGTCCCCTCCGCCTGATGTTCGTCGAGTATGCGTTGGAGGTTCTCGCGGGACTGCCGATAGACGGCAAGTATTTCGGTGAGGGTGTGGCTCGAAGTGCTGCCGTCGCCGAGCATCAGATGCACGTGATCGGACGGCGTGATTCCACCGCGCTGCAGTGAGTCGGCGTACGCCGCCAACTGAAGTAGAGCAGGAACCTTTGCATGACGAGACAATTTGGTGTCGTAGACGCCGTAGCGGTCCCCGTCGGCAACCAGGAAGTCGCAGAATCCGAGGAATCGGCCGTCGAAGAAGGTCGCCTGATAGAGCACCGGGGTGCGGGAGGTCAACGCTGTGAACGTCGACCAGTCGGCGTCGGCGAGCTCTTGACCGGTGCGGCCCGGCCTCTCCATCGTCAGCACTCCGCCCGGAAACTGCTCTTCGAACCGTGCCAGCTGCGTGCGTTCGTGTGCCAGGCCGAGTGCTGATGTTCGCTCCAGCATCGGATCGGGTTCGGCGGCAACACGGGGCACGAGCCCGTTCAAGCTGTCGAGTTTTCGTAGCAGCCCGAACTCGCAGGACGCGGCCGCCGCGAGATCGCTGGCGCTGTAAATTACCTGATCGTCCAAGAGGAACACGCGCGTAACTGTAGGGGAATGCACCGACACGGAAGCGAAACAGGCAAGATAGCCCAATGCCGTTTTTCGAGGGAGTCACCGGTGCCGTTCATTACCGATCATGGACGACGGCACACCCCCGTCTCATCGTGGTGTTCCTCCACGGTTTGGGACAGAACAGCGGTAACTACCATCGGTTCGCGCGGGTGATGAACGGTCTCGACATCGATGTATGGGCCATCGACCACGTCGGCCACGGTCTCACCGAGGGCGAGCTGTCCGATGCATCGCAGATCGAAGGTCTCGCTGACAACGCCCTTCAGCTCGCAGCGATCGCGCAGTCCGAGCGTGACGGCATCCCGCTGGCCCTGATGGGGCATTCGTTGGGCGCGGCAACAGCAATTGCCGCTCTCGACAAGGATTCGAGCCGGTTTACTTCAGCGGTGCTGTGTGCCACCCCGAAGTCGGTTGTCGGTGCAGCTGTCGCTGATCTATGCAGTTCGACTGTGCCACTGCTGGCGCTGCACGGCATGGACGACCGAATGGCGTCGATAGACGCTGTTCGCACGTGGATTCCATCGGTGCCGAGCGCTCAGTTGAAGGAGTACGAGAATGCCGGTCATGATCTGCTGCACGAGAAAATCCACCGGACCGTCTCGCTCGACGCTGCCGAGTTCATGCTCGGCTGTATAGACACGGCTGTATAGACACAGGTGTACAGACAAAAACGTGTGACGTGCATGCCCGAACAGCAGACATGCACGTCACACGGGTAAGTCAGCTGTAGATCGACTCGATGACCGAGCTGCGCTCCTGGTGAATGATGTTCCGCTTGAGCTTGAGCGTCGGTGTCAGCTCCCCGGTCTCCACCGTGAAGTCCTGCTCGAGGATCTTGTACTTCTTGATCTGCTCGGGCTTGGAGACCTTCTTGTTCGCTTCGGCGACGGCCTTGTCGATCTCGGCAACGAGATCGACGTGGGTCGACAGCTCCGCGAAGGCAACGGTCTCGGACAGCCCGTGGCGTTGCTTCCAGCCGGGAAGTGCCTCGGGATCGAGGGTGATCAGTGCACCGATGAAGGGCTTGGCGTCGCCGACGACGAGGGTCTGGCTGATGAGCGCGTGCGCCCGCAGTGCGTCCTCGAGTACCGCGGGTGCAACATTCTTGCCGCCCGCAGTGACGATGATTTCCTTCTTGCGGCCGGTGATGGAGACGTAGCCGTCCTGATCGATGGCGCCGAGGTCACCGGTGTGGAACCAACCGTCGACGATCGACTCCGCGGTGGCCTTGTCGTTGTGCCAGTAGCCGCTGAAAACGACGGGTCCCTTGAGGAGTAGTTCGCCGTCCTCGGCGACCTTGACGGCGTGGCCGTTGATCGGCTTGCCGACCGTGCCCACGCGCTGCTCCGGTGTCGTGTTGACGGTGACGGCCGCGCTGGTCTCGGTGAGGCCGTAGCCCTCGTAGACGGGGACGCCGATGCCGCGGAAGAAGTGACCGAGACGTGCACCGAGGGGTCCGCCGCCCGAGACAGCTCGCACACACTTGCCGCCGAGGGCCGCACGCAACTTGGAGTAGACGAGCTTGTCGAACAGTGCGTGCTTGAGATTGAGAACGAGACCGGCTCCGCCCTTTTCTTTGGCCTCGCTCCACTCGATCGCGGTCGCGGCGGCCTTGTCGAAGATTCCGCCCTTCCCGCCGTCGTGCGCCTTCTGCTTGGCGGAGTTGTAGACCTTCTCGAATACGCGTGGTACCGACAGGATGAAATCCGGCTGGAATACGGCGAACTGGTCGACGAGGGTTGTTACGTCGGCAGTATGGCCGACGGTCACCTTGGACTCGAACGAGCCGAAGGAGATCGCCCGCGCGAACACGTGCGCCATCGGCAAAAACATGAGTGTTCGGTTGCCCTCCTTCATCGAATCGCCCAGTGCCAGCTTCACGGCCTCCACCTCGGCGTAGAAGTTGGAGTGCGTCAGCTGAACGCCCTTGGGACGGCCGGTGGTGCCGGAGGTGTAGATCAGCGTTGCCGGCGAGGACGCGTCGACCTGCTTGCGACGGGTGTGCAGTTCTTCATCGGTGACCGCTGCGCCGCGCTTGGTCAGTTCTTCGACAGCGCCTCCGTCGATCTGCAGTACCTCACGCAGGTCGGCGGCGCCCTCGGTGACCTCTTTCAACGCGTCGGCATGTGCTGGGGATTCGATGAACAGGATCTTGGTAGCGGAATCTTCGAGGATCCACTGCGCCTGATCGGGTGAAGATGTCTCGTAGATTGCGACCGTGCACCCGCCTGCGGTCCAGATTGCGTAGTCGAGGAGAACCCACTCGTATCGAGTTGCGGACAAGATGGCGACGCGATCGCCCAGTTCGACTCCGGAGGCAATGAGCCCCTTGGCGACTGCAGACACTTCCTTGGCGAACTGAGCTGCGGTGACGTCGGTCCAAGAACCGTTCTGCATCCGCACGAACGGTACGAGGTTCGGGGACTCCTTTGCGTACCGGAACACCGAATCGGCCATGGACGCGTCGTCGGGAATGGTGAATGACGCGGGTACAGAATATTCTCGCACTGGGGACCCCTCCGGGAAAATGACGTAATAGATGTGCATTTCATCACACTCTTGGCCGACGTGCACTACCGATGGGGTGTCCGGATTGCGAACTTTCGGCCAGATCTGCCGAGTTTTGGTGTAACTCTGGGTGGACCTTAACCGTTGTCGCACGGAGGTTCGAGGCTTCTCTCCCTATCGGGCCCCCGACATCACGGTCTGTCGGATAGGGGGCCGAGAACTGCTCCGGCTGGTGGGTGCGCAACCATGAATTCTCGGCACTCGGTCCACTGGGTCGGTCGCAGGGACTAAACTGGGTTGTATATGAGCACAACAGAGCCGAATCAGGATGCCGCCGTGACGAGTGACGAAGCAATTTCGAATAGGTCGGCACCGGCGCCCACCGACTCGACCCCCGCCCCGGACGCTGCGTCCGAAGAAGCTCCGCAGCTTACTTTCGCCGACCTCGGAATCGAGGAACGCGTCCTGCAGGCCCTGCGGGACGTGGGATACGAGACACCGTCGCCCATTCAGGCGGCCACCATTCCGCCGCTGATGGCAGGCACCGATGTTGTCGGATTGGCTCAGACCGGTACCGGAAAGACCGCGGCGTTCGCGGTGCCGATCCTCTCGCGGCTCGACGTGTCCCGGCGTGTTCCGCAGGCGTTGGTGTTGGCACCGACGCGTGAGCTCGCACTGCAGGTGGCCGAGGCGTTCGGCAAGTACGCCTCGCACATCCCCGGCCTACACATCCTGCCTATCTACGGTGGTCAGGCATACGGCATTCAGCTGTCGGGTCTGCGCAAGGGTGCGCAAATCATCGTGGGTACCCCCGGTCGCGTCATCGATCACCTGGAGAAGGGCACTCTCGACCTCTCCGGCCTCGAGTATCTGGTCCTCGACGAAGCCGACGAGATGCTCAAGATGGGCTTCCAGGAGGATGTCGAGCGAATTCTCTCGGATACTCCCGAATACAAGCAGGTGGCTCTCTTCTCGGCCACGATGCCTGCTGCGATCCGCAAGATTTCCAAGCAGTACTTGCACGATCCTGTCGAGATCACCGTCAAGACCAAGACCTCGACGGCACCGAACATCACGCAGCGCTACGTACAGGTCGCACACCAGCGCAAGCTGGAAGCACTGACACGGATCTTCGAAGTCGAAGAATTCGAAGCGATGATCATGTTCGTCCGAACCAAACAGGCCACCGAGGAGCTCGCCGAGAAGCTGCGCGCACGGGGATTCTCCGCGGCCGCGATCAACGGTGACATCGTGCAGGCTCAGCGCGAGCGGACCATCGGTCAGCTCAAGAACGGCCAGATCGACATTCTCGTTGCCACCGACGTCGCGGCTCGTGGTCTCGACGTCGATCGCATTTCGCACGTCATCAACTACGACATTCCGCATGACACCGAGTCGTACGTGCACCGTATCGGTCGTACCGGACGAGCGGGCCGAGCCGGTCAGGCGTTGCTGTTCGTAGCGCCACGGGAGCGTCACCTGCTCAAAGCAATCGAGCGTGCGACGCGTCAGCCGATCACCGAGATGCAGCTACCGAGCGTGGACGACGTCAACGCTCAACGCGTCACCAAGTTCGGGGACTCGATCACCGAGAGCCTCGAGAGCGAGAATCTAGCTCTGTTCCGCCGGCTCGTCGAGGATTACGTGCAGGCACACGACGTTCCGCTCGCGGACATCGCGGCAGCGCTCGCCGTGCAGTCCCGCGACGGTGAAGCGTTCCTACTCAAGCCCGAGCCGCCCGCCCCGCCGCGCGCACCCCGCGAGCCGCGCGAGCCGAGGCCTCCGCGTTCCTTCGACGCCGACGCGGCCGATTCGCATCACCGCAAGACCGGTCAGGAGATGGCGACGTATCGGATCAGCGTCGGTAAGCGTCATCACGTCGCACCGGGTGCCATCGTCGGAGCTATCGCGAACGAGGGCGGACTGCGCCGCAGCGATTTCGGGCACATCAGCATCAGACCGGATCATTCGCTCGTGGAACTGCCGGCGGACCTGGCCGACGAGACGGTCGAAGCGTTGCGTCGTACTCGGATCAGTGGGGTGCTGATTCAGCTGACCCCCGACTCCGGTCCTCCCGGACGCAGTGGCGGCGGCGGCAAGTTCAAGGGCAAGCCCAGGCGCTGAGAAAGCATCTAAGTAGACAGACACCGTCTGCCTACGCACCGCACCCTGTTTCAGACGGTGCGACGCGTAGGTGGGCGGTGTTTTACTTTGGCGATGTTTTCTTGGGCGATGTTTTCTTGGGCGGATACGCCTTCGTCAGCCCATGATCCGCTGTAGGAACTGCCTGGTCCGCGGCTCGGTCGGATTGACCAGTACTTCCTCTGGTGTTCCGCGTTCGAGAACGATGCCGTCTTCGATGAAGAGAACTTGATCGGCGACCTGCTGGGCGAAGCGGATTTCATGGGTGACGATCACCATCGTCCACCCCTGTGCTGCAAGACTTCTGATGACAGCGAGTACTTCGCCGACAAGTTCGGGATCGAGGGCGGAGGTCGGTTCGTCGAACAGCATGAGCTTCGGTCGAAGCGCCAAGGCTCGGGCGATCCCGACGCGTTGTTGTTGGCCGCCGGACAGTTGGAACGGATATTGATCGGCTTTGGCTTCGAGGCCGACTTGCTCGAGCAGGGTGTGGGCATCGGTGATCGCTTCGTCCTTCGGACGTTTCTGGACTATCACCGGACCTTCGATGATGTTCTGCAGGACGGTTTTGTGTGGGAACAAGTTGTGGCTTTGGAAGACCATTCCGCTCTGCGCGCGGAGGCGTCGGAGGTTTGCTGCGGACACCGGGGTTGCGAAGTCCACCGAAACGTCACCGATCCGGATCGATCCGGAATCGGCGGGGTCGAGTGCGTTCAGCGATCTGAGCACCGTCGTCTTGCCGGAGCCGGACGGCCCGATGATCACGGTGACGCTCCCCGCCGGGACGGAGAAGGAGACGTCGCACAGCACGTCGATCTCGCCGAACGACTTCTTGAGTGCCTTGACGTCGAGAAGGTCGGTCATTTCGCCACATACCTGTCGAGTCGGACTTCGAGTTTTCCTTGGAAGAACGAAAGAATCATGCAGATCACCCAGTAGTACAGAGCGGCAACACTGTAGAGGGCGAAGAAGTCGAACGTCGGTGCGGCTGCCAATTGCGCGACGCGGAGCAATTCGGTCACCAGAATGGTCGACGCAAGCGAGGTGTCTTTGACGAGCGAGATCAACGTGTTCGACAGCGGCGGCACCGCGGTACGTAATGCCTGGGGAAGAATGATGCGCTGCAGTGTCGTGCGGTAGCCCATGCCGATGGTCTGCGAGGCTTCCCATTGCCCCTTCGGCACGCTGAGAATGGCCGCTCGGATGACCTCGGCCGCGTAACCGCCGACGTTCAAGCTGAACGCGACCACCGCAGCGGGGAACGGGTCGATCACCACTCCGAACTGTGGCAGCGCGTAGAAGACGATGAACAACTGCAGCAGTAGCGGAGTGCCTCGAACGATGGACACGTAGAAGCGCGCCGCCGAAGACAAGGCATTGTTCGACGAGATGCGAGCCAATGCTACTGCGAGTGCGATGACGAGTCCGATGACGAAGCTGATGGCCGTCAGCGGGATGGTCATGGTCAGCGTTGCCTTCAACATCGGCCACAGATTGTCGAGGATCAGATCGAGTGTGGATTGCGGTTCGACATCCGAGGCGTCCGATGTCGGCACCTGGGTATTTGCGGTCGGTGCGGCGACGGCAGAACCGAAGTACGTGGTGGAGATCCGATCGAGCGTTCCGTCCGCCTGCAACGTGTCGATCGCATTGTCGATTTCGTCCATCAGGCCGCTGTCTTTGCGGGCTGCGAATGCCTGGTAGCTGGTGTCTCCGGTCTGTGCCGCCACTTTGACGCCGGTGTCGCCGGTCTGTTTCAGATACTCGGCGATGGCGAGGCTGTCGTTTACGGTGGCGTCGACACGCCCGTCTTTCACGAGAGTGACGGCTTGCACGAACCCTTCGACAGCTTCGACTTTTGCGCCGGCGTCTGCGGCGACCTGGGCCCAGTTGCTCGTTGACGATTGTGCGGTCGTCTTACCTGCGAGGTCTGCGACCGAGGTGATCGCTGTGCTGGTCGCCGAGTCGAGGATTTCGCCCTCGGAGACCGTGTACGGCTTGGACAGGTCGTACGCGTTCTGTCGATCGGGGTTGATCGTGACCTGATTGGCGATCAGGTCGAAGCGCCCGGATTGGAGTCCGGCGAAGATCGAGTCGAACGGGGTCTGTACGTACTCGACGCGGACGCCGAGTTCGCCTGCGACTGCATCGACCACGTCGATGTCGTACCCGGTGAGTTGTCCGTTCGCGCCCTGAAAGCTGAACGGGCTGTACGTCCCTTCGGTACCGACGACGAGCACGCCGTTGTCCTTGACCGTATCGATCAGTGGTCCGGTCGAGGAACCGCAACCGGCAACGGACATCAGTGCGACCAGCACGGCCAGCAGAGCGAGCACTTTGCGATGCACTTCGAGGAAGGCCTTCCGTCATCTCGTTCGGTAGAGGAAAACTACCCGTCGATCTCTATTTCTGCCGATACGACGACTGCGTTGTTCATCGGTAGTGCTGCCGTTCCGATGGCGCTGCGCGCATGAGCTCCGACTTCGGGGCCGAATACTTGCAGGATCAGATCGGAGAAGCCGTTGATGACGGTCGTCGTCTGGGTGAACCCATGATCGGCGTTGACCATTCCCGAGACCGTGAGCCAGGCGCTTATTCGGTCGAGGTCGCCGATAGTGCGTTGCAGGCTGGCGAGTACCGCCAGGGCTGTGTCTCGTGCCGCGTCCGTGGCCTCGTCGAGGGAGATGTGCGACGGCACTGCGCCGAAGGGGCCTGCCATCGAACCGTCCGCCCGCTGCGGTGAGTGACCCGTGACGTACGCCCGGTTTCCTCGAACACGAACCCATTCGAAGGAGAATTGGAATCCCGGCGGCGCGTGGGCCTCGGCGGGAAGGATGAATCCCAGTTCTTCCAACTTGCGTTCGATGTGCATCTCAGTGGTACCTCCGTGCTGGGATTCCGTTGATCGTGCGCACAGTCCAACCAGTCTCGTCGCGGACGAGGGTGGACACCCCGGCGTTGAGGATGCGCGGCGACGGTACGCCGCGGATGGCGCCGAGAATCGCCCGGATGATGCCGCCGTGGGCGACCGCGATCACGGAGGAGTCCTGATACGTCTGCGCGATCTCGTCGACGGCGCGCACTCCTCGCTCGATCAGGGTGCCGCGCGGTTCCAGGCCGGGATACAGTCCGTCCGGCCAGTGTGAGTACGCGTCGTAGTCGGTGAATCCCTCGGCCTCACCGAAGTGTCGTTCGGCGAGATCGGGATAGGCGGCGCTGCGCTCGATCCCGAGATGCGATCCGATGATGTCCGCGGTCTCGGCGGCCCTCGACAACGGTGAACTCACCAGCAGGTCCCAGGTGTGGCCCTCGAGTTCGTACACGGCTTCGCGGGCCTGCGCGCGGCCGGTCGAGTTGAGCGGGATATCCGAGGAACCTTGGAGACGACCGTGCAGATTCCAGTCGGTTTCGCCATGTCGAACCAATGCCAGCAAAGTCATAGTGTCCGGAGAGTATCCCAGCTACTGGAGAGTACGGTCGAAAGAGACAACGTGGTCGAGTCCGGAGGGACCAAAATGAATCTTGCCCTGACAGAGAAGGAAGCCGCATTTCGTGACGAGATGCGAACTTTCTTCACCACCGAGATTCCCGCGGAAATTCGCGAGAAGAGCAAAGTCGGCATCGAGCTGAGCCGTGAAGACATGGTGACGACGATGCACATCCTCAATGCGAACGGTCTGGCTGTTCCGCATTGGCCTGCAGAATTCGGCGGGCAGGATTGGACGCCGGTTCAGCGTCATATCTGGCTCGACGAGATGCAGCTGGCCTCGGTGCCCGAGCCACTGGCATTCAACGCCTCGATGGTCGGACCGGTGATCGCTACTTTCGGTTCGCAAGAGATGAAGGAGAAGTTCCTCCCGAAGACGGCGAATCTGGACATCTGGTGGTGTCAGGGATTCTCCGAGCCCGAGGCAGGATCGGACCTTGCATCGCTGCGAACGACTGCCTTGCGTGACGGCGACGACTACATCGTCAACGGCCAGAAGACGTGGACAACGCTCGGTCAATATGCCGACTGGATCTTCGCTCTCGTCCGGACCAACCCGGATGCGCCGAAGAAGCAGGCGGGGATCTCGTTCCTACTGATCGATCTGAACACGCCCGGCATCACGGTGCGCCCGATCAAGTTGATCGACGGCAGCGTCGAGGTCAACGAGGTGTTCTTCGAAAACGTCCGTGTGCCGGCGGAGAACCTCGTGGGCGAGGAGAACCAGGGGTGGAGCTACGCGAAGTTCCTGCTCGGTAACGAACGCACCGGTGTCACCCGGGTGGGGCACACCAAGGTTCGTCTGGAACAGGCAAAGAAGCATGCCGCCGCCACCGCCGTTGCCGACGGCACCCTCCTCGAAGATCCGATCTTCGCAGCAAGATTCGCCGAGCTCGAAAACGAAGTTCTCGCGCTCGAACTCACACAGCTGAGAATGGTGTCGGGATCCTCTGACGGCAAGCCGAATCCAGCGTCGTCGATTCTGAAGCTTCGCGGATCGGAGCTGCAGCAGTCGGCGACCGAGATGCTGATGGATATCGCAGGACCCGATTCGCTTCCCTACGAGGCCGGCGACGACATCGACAGTCCCGGTTGGGCACAACGTTCGGTACCGACGTACCTCAACTACCGCAAGGTATCGATCTACGGCGGCTCCAACGAAGTGCAGCGGCAGATCATCGCGTCGACGATTCTCGGATTGTGAGGGGCAGGACATGGATTTCGAACTGAACGAAGAACAGAAACTCCTGCGTGACACCACTCGTGAGGTGCTGTCGAGGGCGTACGACACCGAAAAGCGGAACAAGATCGTTGCCGCGGAACCTGGTTGGTCGGCCGATGTGTGGAAGCAGCTCGCCGAAGTCGGGCTACTCGGACTGAGCTTCTCCGAGGACGACGGCGGCATGGAGGCCGGCCCGGTGGAGATCATGGCCGTCATGACCGAGGTCGGCCGTCGCCTCGCTCCGGAGCCGATACTCGACGCGGTGCTCGTGCCGGGCGGGTTGATCTCCGAGGCCGGAAGTGTCGATCAGCGTCGACGCGTCTTGCCCGGCGTAGCCGAAGGCAGCACCTTGCTTGCCTTCGCACACAACGAAACCGGCAGCCGTTGGCCGAACATCACGGTGAGCACTTCAGCGACCGAGGACGGCGGTTCGTGGTCCATCACCGGTTCGAAGAACCCGGTCCCATCAGGCGGTAGCGCCGATGTACTGGTGGTCAGTGCCACGCTTCCGGGGGGCGGGACAGGCCTCTTTCTCGTCGACGGCGATGCGACGGGGCTCGATCGCAAGTCCTACCAGACTCACGACGGAGGTCGGGCGGCACAGATCACGCTGACCGACGTTGCGGCCGAGCCGTTGGGTGACGGCGGAGATGCGAGCATGGCGATCGTGGCTTCGGAGGTGAAGGCGCAGGCTGCACTGTGCGCCGAAGCCATCGGTGCCATGGAAGAGGCACTGAGGTTGACGACGGACTATCTCAAGCAGCGCAAGCAGTTCGGTGTTCCGCTCGCCAAATTCCAGGCGTTGACGTTCCGGGCAGCAGATATGTACGTCTTGCTCGAACTGGCGCGCAGTATGGCGCTGTACGCGACGATGAATCTTGCGGACGACGTCGTCGATCCGCTCGTGGCCTCGCGTTCGAAGCTGCAGATATCTCGGTCCTCGCGCAAGCTGGGGCAAGAAGCGATTCAGCTGCACGGTGGTATCGGCGTCACGGCCGAATATCCGGTCGGACATTACGTCAGCAGGCTCGTCGCGATCGAGCACACGCTCGGTGGTGCGGACGAGCACCTGCGCGTGCTGTCGAAGTAAGAGTCTCTCGACAGGTGAGTGGGACTCGTGCAGACTCTCACTCACCTGCGCGGGGAGCTGTCTCGGTGTTCGTTTTCCGTAGATTCTCCGTACCCCGAGTGTTCTCTTCGGTGGGTTTGGCTACTGTGAACTAAGAGGGCATGCGAAATGTGTGCCCACGAGAAAGCCGATCGGAAGCGAGACACCGATGAAGGCTCGTACGGCGGAGTACCCGCGCCCGAATCACTGCCTCCTGCACCTGAGCGATACGCACCTCGTCGAGGCCGGTGATTTGTACGGTGGAGTGGACAGCACGGCCACGTTGCGTCGCATCCTCGCTGATGTCGAGACGTCCGGGGTGCGCCCCGATGCACTGGTCTTTACCGGCGATCTCACCGACCGAGGTGAACCGGGTGCTTACGACACGCTGCGGGCGCTGGTCGAGCCGGTTGCCGAGGCGCTCGGAGCACGGATCATCTGGGCGATGGGAAATCACGACGACCGTGCGACCTTCCGATCGCGGTTACTCGATCAAGCGCCGACGACCGGCACTGTCGACCGTGTGCACGAGGTGGCAGGACTTCGCATCATCACGTTGGATTCGACGGTTCCCGGTCACCACTACGGTGAAGTGACGCAAGCCCAATTGGATTGGCTTGCAGGCATTCTCGAAACGAAAGCCGAATTCGGCACCATTCTGGCGATGCATCACCCACCGGTGCCTGCGGTGTTGGATCTTGCAGTGCTGGTGGAGTTGCTCGATCAGCGCCGACTCGCAGATGTGCTCCGTGGGAGCGACGTCAGATCCATCCTGGCCGGCCACCTGCACTATTCGACTTCGGCGACGTTCGCAGGGATTCCGGTGTCGGTCGCGTCCGCTACCTGCTACACCCAGGACCTCAACGTCCCGCCCGGCGCTACCCGGGGCCGCGATGGTGCGCAGGCCTACAACCTCGTCCACCTCTACGACGACAACGTCGTGCACTCGGTGGTCCCCATCGGAACATACGAGACCGTCGGTGAATACGTCTCCGCAGAAGAGGTCGTTCGGCGTCTGGACGAAGCTGGGGTGACCATCGCCGAAAGCGCGCGACGGCCGAGGTTCAGCAGTATCTAGCTTTCCCAGGGCGCGACGATGGGGAAGTACCGTTCGAGGAACTCGGTGACCCGGCGGGTCCGCACCTCGAGGTCGACCTCGGGAAAGCTGCCGTCGTTGAGGCAGAAGAAGTCGATCGAGCGCTTGGGCAGAAGGTTCTCCATGGAATGGAGCCCCGAATGCGACGTGGTGTCGATGTAGGTGACCTTGGCGCTCGTCTGCACCACTGCCCGGCCGCTCATCAACGCGTAGTAGTGATAGAGCGAGTTGGTGACCGAGATATTGGTGCTGGCCCGGAACACGCTTGCGGCAGTGGCAGCGAACTCGTCGGGGAACTCGTTCTCCATCTCCTGCATGACGCTTTTTCGCAGTGGCGTTGCCGCGTGTTCCAGGTGCCTGGTGGTCATCAGACCGAAGCGGTCCTGCAGCAGTCGACGGTTGACGCGGGCAGCGTTCTCGAATCCACTGCGATCTTCGTCGTTGTAGCCCAACCCGATTCGGGTGCCGGCTTCGACGAACATGCTGATGCCGCCGGGTGAGAAGAACATCTGCGGGCCGACCGGGCGTCCGAAGAACATGTCGTCGTTGGAGTAGAGGAAATGCTCGGACAGGCCTGGGATGTGATGCAGCTGGGATTCGACTGCCTGCGAATTGTGGGTCGGCAGAACGGAAGTGTCGACGAAGAACGTCTCGCTCGGCACGAATGTGACGCGCGGGTCGTCGGCGAGCCAGGCCGGCCGATCGGAATCGGTGGCGACGAAGATACGACGAATCCACGGTGCGTACATGTGGATCGAGCGAAGCGCATACTTCAGTTCGTCGATCTGCCGAAATCGTGCGGGTGACGAGTCACCCTCTCCGACAATGTAGTTCTGCATGCGGCGTGCGCGCTGAGCTTGGAATTCGGCGGAGGAGCCGTCGACCCAGGAGAACACGATGTCGATATCGAAATTGATGTCCGAAGCGTGGTCGGCGAACATGTTTTCGATTGTCGGCCAGGACTTTCCGAAGCGCTCGACGGTTCCGCGCACCGCTTCGTCGCGTCGAATGGTGCGGCGAGTCAGCGAGTTCTCGACGGGAAGCACTATCTCCTGGGGCGAAAATGCCCACAGTTCGATCTGAACTGCCGTCGAGGCGCCATAATGCAGGCCACTGTTCGGTTCGATTCGGGGGCGATAGAGCCGAAAGATGCGGGCGTCGGAGGCAGGTGAGAGTGATCCGTCGGCTACCAGCACCGTCTTGGCGCGCTTGACATCGACGGTTTTGGAGTAGAACGGCTCCTGCATGCACGCCTCGACCAGTGCTGCGCGCAGTGGTTCGCGCTCGGCAGCATCTATGGCGATGACGGGTCGCTTGTCGTTGCCGCGAACCAGTAGGTATCGGATGCGGGCACTGTCGAGGGCAGCGCGGATGAACAGCAGATCGAAGACCATCGCCTGGTGGGGCGTCGTGGACGTGATCGACAAGGCGAATCTTCCGTCGTACGCGACCACATCTGTTCGGTCCGTCAGACGCGCGCCGGACTCGGGCGATTCACCGATCACCGGATCGAGCGCGTCTTGCTCGGGGGCGACCAGATAGATCTCATGGGGCGTGGACGTCGAGGTAATGGTGACCCTTCCGGAGGTGGCGTGCGAGCCGAGAACCCCCGGAGCGTGCTGTCAGTCTATAGCGGAGTGAACCGGAACCACGCGCGTGGCAACGAGCACCCCCACGGCCGCACCTGCCACATCGAATGCTGCGTCGAGGAGGGAACCGCTACGGTCCAACGGCAGGACGGCCTGAAGGATCTCGGACGCTATTGCGAAAGTTGTCGTCCAGAGGACGGTCCGCAACGCCGACACCGCTGCGACTCGTGAGGTGTACGCGAGTGCGAAGAAGAGCGTGAAATGAATGATCTTGTCGCTGTGAGTGAATCCGCTGGGCACGCCCGATGCGGGGGTGAACAGAATGATCATCGCGGCGATCAGTGCGAGAGCCAGTGGCACGTAGTAGCGCAGCGGTAGAGGCGCACAGTGGCGGAGCGGCATGGACATCGCCATCACTCTAGTTGCCCCTGTATTCCTTCTCTCGAAGTCAGAGCTTGCGAAGCAACGCGACGGTGTCGAGGCGCTCGACCTGCTCCCCGTCGGGGGCGGTCCCGGTTCGCGCACGATCCTCGGCGACGACGACGGACCATTTCTCGGTGGGGAACAGTGTGGTGACCTGGTCGGCTGTGAACAGGATTTCGGCGCGCCCATGCTGTGAGGCCAGGGCGTCGGAGGGGCTGTGTCCGACGATCAGGAGGTGTCCGCCCGAGGTGACCGCGTCGCCGAAGCGAAGGACTGCCGGCTGGAACTGGACGGGTGGAAGGTGGAAAAAGTGGGCACTGACCAGGTCGAACGATGTGGCTGGCGGAGCCCACTCAGTGAGATCGCGGTCGAGCCACGCCACAGTTCGATCGCCTTGTGCCTGCTGCGCACGTTCGAGGGCGAGGGGGGAGATATCGGCGCCGGTGGTCTTCCAGTCGTTGTCTGCGAGCCAGAATGCGTCGGCGCCTTCGCCGCTGCCGATGTCGAGTGCGCTGCCTGGCGTCAGATATCGATGAGAACTTTTCCGGTCACGCCGTTCTGAACTGCCTCGTGCGCAGCAGCTGTACTGGACAAGGGGAACCGGTGCAACGGTAGACCGGCGCTTTCGCCGACCTCGAGGACACCTGCACCTGCCGCGGCGTTGACGTCGTCCTGAGCGGCCTTCAAGGCTGCTTCTCCGACGGTGTAGAGCAGAATGAACTGGTAGCGAGTGTTGAGCACCATGTTCGGTCGTACATCGAGAGTGATCGTGTTGCCGCCGTTGTTGGCGTACACGGCAATCGAGGCACGTGTGGAGGTGACAGCGGCATTCAGTTCGGCATTCTGCGCAGGGGCGACCTCGACCACCAGATCGACCCCGTCCGGGGCGATGGCTCGGATCGAGGAAGCGGCATCACCCGTTGTGTAATTCACGACGTGGTGTGCACCTGCGGCAGTAGCGAGGGCTGCTTTTTCCGGGCCGCTGACGGTAGTGATCACCGTTGCTCCGGCCCAGCGCCCGAGCTGGATCGCCGCGTGCCCGACCGCTCCAGCACCACCTGCGACCAGTACCGTCTTGCCGACAAGTGCGCCGGGATGCAACCGCGAGGGGCCGTCCTCGGAGACCGTCAGTGCGCGGTGGGCTGTCATGGCGGGGACACCGAGGCTGGCCCCGACGTCGAAACCGACGTGTTCGGGGAGTCGTACGACGCGTTCGGCCGGGACTACGGTGTACTCCTGTGCTGTTCCGGTCGGCCTCCGGTGCTGTGAGAGGTACAGCCACACCCGGTCACCGACGGCCAGACCTTCGACGCCGGTGCCTGCCGCGTCCACGGTCCCTGCACCGTCCTGGTTGGGCACGACCTCCTCGAAGTCGAGTCCGTCTCCGGGGCGTGCGCCCGCTCGGTTCTTCCAATCGGTGGGGTTGACCCCCGATACGGCCACCTTCACTCGAACCTCGCCCGGTCCCGGTTCGGGTATTTCTCGGTCCACGAGATCGAGTACAGAGGTGTCGCCGGTCCTGCTGTATGTGATTGCCTTCATATCAGGGTGCAACGGGTTGGGCAGTACCGGAAATTCCTGTGATGAAAATTGCCCATTCGGGTATGCACGTCGCAGCAGGTAGATCACCACGTCATCTCCACGGTTTTCGAAAGGACGATCCAGGTGAATCACGCCGGAGTACTCATCGACGCCTTCGACCGCATCCAAGGGGTCGTACACGATACCCTCGACGACATTTCTCCCGAGGCCCTCATCTTCAGGCCGGACGCGGAGGCCAACACGATTGCGTGGCTGATCTGGCACTTGACGCGCGTTCAGGATGATCACGTGGCCGGCGTCGAAGGCGGAGAGCAAGTGTGGACCTCGGACGGATGGGAGGGCAGATTCGGTCTGCCGTTCGAGAGCCCATCGATCGGCTACGGCCACAGCGCTGACGATGTCGCTCGGGTGCGCGCCGACGCCGAACTGCTCCGCAGCTACCACGACGCGGTGCACGCCAGGACCGTTGCGTACCTCGGTTCGCTGACGGCCGAGGATCTCGATCGCGTCGTCGACGAGCAGTGGGATCCGCCGGTGACGCTCGGCGTGCGGCTGGTGTCGGTGGTGTCCGATGACCTCCAACACTGTGGACAAGCGGCCTATGTACGGGGCGTGTTCGAGCGGAAGTAGCTGCTCACCGTACGTCCGCTTCGCTCAGCCGAAACGCTTTTGCAGGTTGTCGAGGGTTTTCGCGATGTTCCGACGTTGGAACTGCGGGAACGTCTTGCCGCTCGTGGCGATCTTGTCGAATACGAGCGCTACGGTATCGGGCCACTTCGTGCGGTCGTCGGTCCATGTCTCGGTGACCTTGGTGCCATCGGGGACCGGTTCGAAGTCGTACCGCCATGTCGCGTTGGCACCCTTGAAGCGGGGAGTCTTCACACCGATTGCGTGGACGCGGAACTCGAAGGCCGATCCGGGATCTGCGACAGTGACGGTGCATCGGGTGATCCAGCGTGCACGCCCGCGCTTGTTCTTTCCATCGAACACCATTCCGACGTAAGCGCTTTCGCGTGGATCGTGCACCACGGCGCCGAGGTTTTCCGGGCTCCAGCTACCCATCTGCGTCGGATCGCTGATGGCGGCGTAGAGAGTGTCGGTGTCGGCGTTGACGACGGCGCTGTCGGACACAGTGAATTCGCGGGTCATGAAGTGGATCCTTTGCGTAGGCCTGGATGGTTACGAGCGAGGAGCGGTACCAACAACTTTCGTGGCGTCACCTGGGCGAACATCGATACGATCCGGTTGATGGCGCCGGGTATCGCGACCATCTGCCCTTTCGCCATACCGTCGACGGCGGTCTTTGCGACATCTTCGGGCGATACCCACATCACCGACGGAAGTGCAGCCTCGGCATCTTCTTTCGAAAAGCCCGCTGTCTCACCGAATCCGGTATCCACCGGTCCGGGGCACAACGCCGTCGCGGTGACTCCGGTTCCGTGCAGCTCGCCGCTGAGACTTTGGGTGTACGACAGTACGAATGCCTTGCACGCGCCGTACCCAGCTTGACCGGGAACGGGCTGAAACGCCGCCGTCGATGCGACGTTCAGTACGGCACCGCGTCCTCTCGCCGTCATGCCTGGCAGGAATCGGCTGCAGAGGTCGGCGACAGCAGCCACGTCGACCTCGATCATGTTCAACTCTGCCTCCGGGTCCGAGGATGCGACCGGGCCGAGCGTAGACAGTCCTGCATTGTTCACCAGGATGTCCGATACCAGTCCCAGTGCTTCGATTCGGCCCAGTAGTTCGCTCCGTGCAGATCGCTCGGACAGGTCGGCAGCGAGGACCTCAGCTCGGACTCCGCGCGAATTCAGTTCCTCGGCCAGCGCGCTCAACTTGTCGCCGCTTCGCGCCACGAGGGTAACCCCGTGCCCACGGGCGGCGAGTTCGCGGGCAATCGCCGCCCCGATTCCGGAGGAGGCCCCCGTGACGACGGCAGTGCTGTCGGGCATAGGTCGAGGAAGGCTCATGTGCCTACCGTAGCGAAGCACGAGTTCGAGCACCCCTACTCACGGGCGCGATCAGAACGCCTCTCGCTGGGATTCTTGTTCGAGCACCTGGTCGAGATCGGCGAGTCGGTTCATCGCCGACACCTGCCGCGCTGTTCGATAATTCTTCGCCAGCCGCTCCCGATGGCGGTGTACGAACGACCAGTACCCGGCCGTGAACGGGCACGCGTCCGGGCCGAGGCGCTTCTTCGGGTTGTATTCGCACCCACCGCAATGATCGGTCATGCGATCGAGGTATGCGCCACCCGATGCGTACGGCTTCGTAGCGATCAGCCCGCCGTCGGCATGCTGGCTCATGCCGATCACGTTGACCGGCATGACCCAGGCGAATCCGTCGACGAATGCGGTGGCAAACCATTCGGTCAGTGCTTTCGGGTCGTATCCGCGTTGGAGTGCGAAGTTGCCCAGAATCATCAACCTGGGGATGTGATGCACCCAGCCTCGCGCATTCAGTTCCGTCAGAGTGTGTGACAGGCACGCCGCGATCGGGTGTTCACCGTCGAGTTCGGTGAACCATTGCGGCAGTGGCTCGTGGGCATCGAGTTCGTTGCGGTCGAGGTACTCCGGGCCGAAATGCCAGTACAGGTGCCACACGTACTCCCGCCAGCCGAGCACCTGGCGGATGAACCCTTCCACCGACGCGAGCGGGGCATCGCCGTCGCGCCACGCCTGCTCGGCGGCCTCGACTACCTCGAGAGGTTCGAGAAGTCCCATGTTCAGCGGCACCGACAGTAGTGAATGCGCCATCGCCCAGTCCTGACTCATCACGGCGTCCTCGTATTTGCCGAAGTCGGCAAGACGATAGGAGACGAAGTGCTGCAGGGCTTCCCGGGCCTCGTCGGCTGTCACCGCGAACAGGCGCGGGCCGTCCTGCCCGACGGTCGGGAGGTTCGAGGCATCCAGATCTGCCCGGACGGAATGGTCGATGTCGTCCTCGGCCGGCCACCACGGCGGGTCGACACCGAGTGTCGAGCGCTTCTTCGGAGGTGGTTCGCGATTGTCGGCGTCGAGGTTCCACACTCCGTCGACCGGCTCTTCACCCGCCATGAGCACTTCGAAGCGTCTGCGTTGGTCGCGGTAGAACGCCTCGAGGCGGAACCGATCGCGAGTGCCGGCCCATTCGGCGAAATCCGTTCGGCTCAACGCGAACATCGGGGTCGGCAACACATCCAGCACGACGCCCTCGCCGAGAAGTTTCTCGACGAAACGCTCCGCAGCGTGCGAGGTCGGCTCGAACACCAGCACCGGCCGTCCGTACTGTTCGAGGCCGTCTCGGTACGTTTCGGTCTTCAGATAGGTCGAGCGCTCGCCCAGTTCGGCGGCGAGATGTCGCATCCCTGAGAGGATCAGATGCAATTTCTGTCGATGGAACGGACGTGTCCTGCACACTCGCGCACTCTCGATCAACAGAACTTCGCGATGAATGTGCTCACTCGTGGAGTGGAAGTGCGGGCCGAGTTGATCACCGAACAACCAGAGCGGAGCGGAGGGAGCCATGAACGCAGAGTGCTCGAGTGGCGAGAAGCGCAAACTCTCCGTCGTTCTGGCGCCTGAATTCGAACACCGCACGGGCTCAAAGTGAATTTTTACCCACGGTGGCCAGCCGGACTTGACCGCGGCCTCTCGATCGCATGAACTTGTGTCGTGACCGTGAAAAAAGGTGTGTCCAGACGTGGATTTCTTCGGTCCTCGTCCATCGCAGTGGCAGCAGTCGGAGCGGCTTCGGCGGTCCCGGTTCTCGCTCACGCGCAACAGGGCTCGTTCGTCCCGTTCCAGCACGGCGTCGCCTCGGGTGATCCGACGCCCGAGGCCGTCATTCTGTGGACTCGGGTCACTCCGACTCCCGATGCCCTCCCCGGTTCCGGCATCGGGCCCGTGACCGAGGTTCGATGGCGAGTCGCTACCGATCCGGAGCTGACGGCGATCGTCCGCAGCGGCACCGTGTCGACCGGCCCGGACTCCGATCACACGGTCAAAGTCGACGTCGACGGCCTTTCGTCGGCGACGACGTACTACTACAGCTTCGAAATTCAGGGTGGCGACGCGGCAGGCACGCAATCCGTTGTCGGCACGACCCGTACGGCCCCGGCCGAAGACGCCGAACTCGACGGAATCAGGTTCGGTGTCGTTTCGTGCTCCAACTGGGAGTCCGGATTCTTCGGTGCCTACCGCCATCTGGCCACGCGCACCGATCTCGACGCGATCATCCATCTCGGCGACTACATCTACGAGTACGAGACCGGTGGTTTCGCCGGCAAGAACGGCGTTGTTCGACAGCACGATCCGGTGCACGAGATCGTCAGTCTGCAGGATTACCGGATCCGGCACGGTCAGTACAAAGCCGATCCGGATCTCAAGGCCGCTCACCTCGGGGTGCCGTGGATCTGCACGTGGGACGACCACGAATCGGCCAACGATGCGTACGACGGTGGCGCTCAGACGCATCAGCCCGAGACCGAGGGACCGTGGTCGGTTCGTAAGGCGAACTCGGTACAGGCCTATTTCGAATGGATGCCCGTACGCGCAGCCGGTACCCCGCAGAATCGCCACATCTACCGACGATTGCGCTTCGGAACATTGCTCGAGCTGTCGATGCTGGATTTGCGGACCTATCGGTCCCAGCAAGTGTTGCCGTTCCAGGGCGGCGACGTCGATTCCCCGAATCGCACGATCACCGGGGCGGACCAGATGGAGTGGCTCACCGAGGGACTGGTGAGTTCGCCGACGCAGTGGAAGATCGTCGGGAATCCGGTCATGATCACCCCGGTTCTGCTCCCTCCGCTCGAGAGCGAGGCGACGGCCGCGCTGACCGGCCTGCTCGGGATTCCCGCCGGCGGATTGCCGTACAACGCCGATCCATGGGATGGGTACACCGCGGACCGTAAGCGGCTGCTCGGTGCGATTGCGGAGAAGAACGTGCGCAACACCGTCTTCATCACCGGCGATATTCACTCCTCGTGGGCATGTGACGTTCCAGCCGACGCAGCACGCTACTTCCAGACCGGTGCCGTCGCCACCGAGCTCGTCGTCACATCGGTGTCCTCGGCGAACATCGACGATCTGACGAAGACGGATCCGCACACTCTCAGCAGAGTCGCCGAGGCCGCATTGACCACGCTCAACCGCCACATCAAATACGTCGACCTCGACAGTCACGGGTTCGGCGTCTTCGATGTGACACCCTCTGGCGTCCAGATGGATCACTGGTACCTCGATGCCAAGGAAGACCCGCTCAGCGGCATCTATTGGGGTGCGGGATTCGCGGTTCCCGACGGGTTGGCGCGGGTGAATCCAGTAGCTCTGCCTGTTCGTGCGTAGTCGCTGCTGACACCGACTCCGGTACGCACCGGCATACTTGCAGCTATGGCTGTACCGAAAATCGTGCTGTTCTACGTCTTCACCCCGCTAGCGGACCCGGAGGCAATCCGGCTGTGGCAGCACACGCTGGCCGCGTCCAACAATCTCGGTGGCAGGATCATCATCTCCGAGCATGGGATCAATGCGACCGTCGGCGGCGACCTCGCCGACGTCAAGCGCTATGTGCGAGGAACGCGGAGCTACCCAGCCTTCAAAGACGCCGACATCAAATGGTCGGAGGGGCTGGGTGAGGACTTCCCACGGCTTTCGGTCAAGGTCCGGTCGGAGATCGTGACCTTCGGGGCAGCGGAGGAACTGAAGGTCGACGACGACGGAGTGGTCGGCGGGGGAGTGCACCTGAGTCCCGCGCAAGTGAACGAACTTGTCGATCGTCGTGGTGATGACGTCGTCTTCTTCGACGGCCGTAATGCGTTCGAGGCGCAGATCGGCAAATTCAAGAACGCTGTGGTGCCCGAAGTGGACACCACCCGCGACTTCGTCGCGCAGCTCGACTCGGGGCAGTTCGATCATCTGAAGAAGAGTCCCGTCGTCACCTACTGCACCGGTGGGGTGCGATGCGAGGTGCTTTCTTCGCTGATGCGCTCACGAGGTTTCGAAGAGGTCTATCAGCTCGACGGCGGGATAGTGCGCTACGCCGAGACCTACGGCGACGATGCGCTGTGGGAGGGCTCGTTGTACGTCTTCGACAAGCGCATGAATATCGACTTCTCCGACCATACGTCGGTGATCGGCCGCTGCACGGTGTGCGCGAACCCAACTTCTCGGTACCAGGATTTCGACGACGACGAGGGCCGCGGGCTCCGCCTGGTTTGTGTCGATTGTGCCTGAGCCACTTCCGTATCGGCATGGTTTGGCGCCGTTGCGCATTCGGCTTCCACACCAGGAGTCCTCGAAGACCGTGTTCGAGTACCTCAGTCGCGAGTATCCCGCCGATCCGTGGGAGCAGTCGATGATCTCCGGTGAGGTCGTCGACGAGAAGGGGCGGCTGTGGAACAGGGAAAGTACTTATGCTCCTGGACGATTCGTGTATTTCTATCGAGACCCGGCGCCGGAGACTCCGGTGCCGTTCGAGATGGACGTCCTCTACGACGGTGACGGCATCGTCGTGGTCGACAAGCCGCATTTTCTGGCAACGATCCCTCGCGGCCGTCATGTCACCGAAACCGCGACGGTGCGTGCGCGTCGGATGTTCGACTGCCCCGATCTCACGCCTGCCCATCGACTCGATCGGGCGACGGCGGGAGTTCTCATCTTCACCCGCACCAAGGAACTGCGACGGCCGTACCAGGAGCTTTTCTCGTCCAGATCGGTACTCAAAGAGTACGAGGCGATCGCGCTCTACGATCCGACGCTGGAATTCCCGCGGGTGATTCGGAGTCGGATCATCAAGGAACACGGGGTCATGGTTGCCCATGAGGAACCGGGCGAGCCGAACAGTGAAACACGGGTCGAGATGATCGAGATCTTGGGTGAACGCGCACGCTATCGACTCTTCCCGAAGACGGGCAAGACGCACCAGCTACGAATTCACTTGTCTTCGATGGGTATACCCATCGAAGGTGATCCGTTCTACCCAGAGTTTCGGCCGGTACCGGGCGACGACTTCACCGAACCCTTGAGGCTGCTGGCGCGGGCGGTTGAATTCGAAGACCCGATCACCGGCGCTTCGCGCCGCTTCTGCAGTCGTCGAAGTCTGTCCGACTGAACAATTCTCGGCTACGCGCCGATAAAAGACCTCGCAGACGAATGCACCCCCGGCCGCAGAGCGGACGGGGGTGCATTCGAGGTGAATTCACTACTGCGCGCGAGCCATTCCACGCTCGATGGCAGCAATGATCTGCGGACGAAGCTCGGCAGCGGGGACGATATGGTCCACCGAGCCGACCTTCTGTGCGCGTTGAATGTTGTGGATCGCCTCGAATTCGGCAGCCACTTCACCGAGTTTGGAGTTGCGGACGTTGCCGCGTTCGGTTGCCAACTCGACGCGGATGCGAGTTCGTTCTGCGTCCGTCTCGGCGGCTGTCAGCTTCGCCTCGATATCGAGGACTCGCGGATCGGCTGCGGTCCTGGCGTTGACGTCCCGCGTGAACACCACTGCCGCTGCCGGTGCGCCACCGAGAACCGAAGCGAACGATCCCTCGACCGCCAACACCTCCATGTTGTCGTTGAGCGCTCCGGAGAACACCACGAATGCGCCTCCGTGGTAACGCGATACGACGCAGAACACGATTGGACCGTCGAAGTTGACTATCGCGCGGCCGATCTCGGCGCCGTACTCGAGCTGGATGTTGCGTAGGGACTCCGGTGAACCGTCGAACCCGGACAGGTTGGCGAGCACCACGATCGGCCGACTTCCGCTGGCGGCGTTGATGGCTCGAGCGGTCTTCTTCGAGGAGTTCGGGAACAATGTGCCCGAAGTCCACTGGTCGGGCCCATCGGACGGGAACCATCCCTTACGCGGAATTGCTCGCGACTCGATGCCGATGACGCTGACCGGAATACCCGCCAGGTGGGCGTCGAAGACGACCGAAGTGTCCGCGTCGGCCATGTCTGCCCACCGTTCGAGGACGGAGTGATCCTGGTCGACGACGGCACGCATGACCGTGCGGATGTCGAACGGCTTCTTACGATCCGGGTTGGTGACAGAGGAGAAGATGTCACCGACGGTGGTGAAGTCGGAAGACGGGTGTACGTGGGGGTAGCTCCGCACGTCGCGTTCGGTCGGGTCGGTGGTGAGTGCGCGTCGCGGGAACTTCTCACCAGGTGCCGTATAAGCATGTTCGTAGTGCGCGAACAGCACCTCACACGCCGCACGCAGATTCGGCGCCCAGTACTGTGCCTGGCCGTTCGGGCCCATCACTCGGTCGTAACCGCCGATGCCGAAGTTGTCCTCTGCGGAGACGCCGCCGGAGTAGTCGAGCGACTGCTTGCCGGTCAGGACCATGGCGCTGTCCGGGGTCATCACCAGAATGCCCTTGGTGTGCGCCAGCATCGTGGCCTCGGCATTCCAATACGGCTGTGCGCCGACGTTGATGCCTGCGACGACGATGTTGATCTCGCCGCCGGCCTGGGTGAACGTGATGATGCGACGAAGCCCGCGTGATACCCAGTCCATGTTCTCGGTACCGGTACTCATCGAGATGGTGGCCCCGGAGGACAGTGCGAACCACTCGACCGGAGCGCCGAGGTGCTCGGCAAGGTCGATCGCTGCGACGATCCGTGAGCACTCGGCCTCGGCAACGGTTCCCAGCGACTTGGTCGGGTCACCGAACAAGGCAACTCGGGTGACGCCTTCGGGATAGCGGTCGGACGGAGTCGACACGAGTCCGACGATGATGCCCGCCGTATTCCGGCCGTACGGCCGATCGACGGGCGCCAGGGTGGCGGTCTCGTCGAAGTCGTACTCGGTGAACGTTCCACCCGCGCCAGTGAGCAGGGGGATCAGTTCGTACGGGTACACGGTTCCGCGTGCCTGCGAGCGCTGAACCTTCTGGGTGTATTCGTCCAGCGGACGCAAAGGCTCGGTCGGCCTGTCGGTGACCTTGGCGACGACACCTGCGCCGGAGCGATACGAGAATCGGATTGCGACCTCGCGAACAGTCGCACTCGGTCCGTTCCTGAGCCTGGCGATCATCGTGATTTCTTCGAGCCCGGCACCGATGGTGGACGGTGCAATGTGCCGTGCGATTGCGGCGAGGCGATCCGCAGGCACATCGAGCACTGGCCACACGTAGAGGGTGACGCGGTTCGCGTCGAGCCGGTTCTTACCCCGCTGGCTCTGGGCGCGCCGGATCCCGTCGAGGCAGGAGGCGACGGTCCTTTCGATCTCGGGAACAGCGACGACGATTCCGTGTTCATCGAGTTGCGTTGTCAATCCACGGATTTCGGCAAGAGCCATCAATCGCTCGTCGGACGGATTCTCTTTCGCCGTCAGGTGGAACAGGTAGGTTCCGGGCGTTGCAGGAAGCCTGGTGCCGTCGAAGTTCTTGAGACGCCAGAGGTCCAGACGCTGCCCTGTCAACGGATGCATGTCGCGAATGACGAGATCCTCGGCCAGAGGTTCCGAACCCTCGACGCTCGGGCGCCGGAACGTTACATGGCGAACATCGGTGCCGCATACGGTGATCGTGATCCGACGCCAGTTCTTGGTCCGGGGATGTTCGGTGAGAACGGACTGGACGGTGCTCGCGATGTCGTCGCCGCTGGCCGGGGCGTCGGGCCACGCTAGATACAGGTCGACGGCAAGGTGTTCGGGAGCAGGCCCGGCGATATCGTCGATCGCGTCGATCGTCGCGGACAGCGAAGCGAAGGTGGTTGCAGCCGAGACCAACTGGAGTCGCTCGCCGGCGAGATCGAAACTGCCGGTGACGAAACGAACCCCGTCTCGATCGAATGCCTTGACGTCTTCGAGATCGCGAATCTCGTAGTACTGGCGAGTGATGACCTCGAGCAGTGCGCCAGGCTCTTCGATCCGTGAACCCAACAGATCGATCAACGGCTCGGGGGTGGAGACGAGCGCATCGATGCGAGCCGCGTAGTCCGGCGCGTCGGGGTTCTCGGCAAGGTACTGCAAGCTGCCACGGACCCCGTCGTGGACCTGGTCACGTGAACGCCGGATCGACGGGGCGTCGAAAAGACGGAAGCGCAGATTGCGAGCGACGTCGCCGATGACGGGGTACCGAGCCTGAGTCGCAACGATCAGGCGCTCGAGAACCTCGCCGATGGCCGAACCTGCAGCGGGCTGCGCTGCCGAGTCCGTCAGCCAGCGATCGAGAAGTGCCGAGACGACCGGAACTTGATTCTCGATACGTTGAAGTGCGAGGAATACTCGATATACGGCTTCTTCGAGTTCTGGACTGCGCTCGAGGTCCTCGGCGCCGTAGTGACGCAGTGCGCGAGAAAGCTTGCCGCGGAACGACTCCGGAAGTCCTTGGATGTCTGCATCGAGAGAGTGCAAGAAGGAGTGGAAGTGTTCACGCGGGCTGTGTACTCGTTCGTCCGTATTCTCCTCGTCCATGGTGGGACGGTTGCGGGAGAGTTCGCACATATCGGCGAATGTGTTGAGCAGCGCCAACTCTGCGTCGACGACCTGCGAATCGTCGCATGCAACCTCGTT
>JBBPZN010000113.1:0-4182 GCA_038198705.1 Mycobacteriales bacterium | reverse complement strand
GGGAGGTTCTCGCAGTTGGTGCCTTCCTCCTCAAATAGGTACGGCACTGCATCGAGCCGGAAGCCGTCGATCCCAAGATCCAACCAGAAACGCAGGATGTCGAGCATTGCCGTCTGGACTTCCTCGTTTTCGAAGTTAAGGTCCGGCTGGTGCGAGAAGAAACGGTGCCAGAAGAATTGACCCCGCACCGGGTCATAAGTCCAGTTGGACGACTCGGTGTCAACGAAAATGATTCGCGCGTCCGCGTAAGCCGAGTCGTCGTCACTCCATACGTAGTAGTCGCCGTAGGGACCATCCGGATCATTTCGGGACTGCTGAAACCACGGATGAGCATCCGAGGTGTGGTTGAGCACCAGGTCCGTGATGACACGAATATTGCGCTTATGGGCCTCTTCGAGCAGAAACACAAAATCGTCCACGGTGCCGAACTCGGGCAGCACCGCACGGAAATCACTGATGTCATAACCGCCGTCACGCAACGGCGAGGCATAGAAGGGCGGCAGCCAAAGACAGTCGACACCGAGCCACTGGAGATAATCCAGCCTGCCAGCCAGACCGCGAAGATCGCCCGTGCCATCGCCGTTGGAATCTGCGAAGGCCCGCACCAGCACCTCGTAGAACACCGCGCGTTTGAACCAATCCGGGTCGCTTGGTGCCTGCTCCGCATGTTGGAAGTCGCCAGCCTGGGGCTCGACCAATGTGCCATCATCGTCAACGGCCTCGCCGGTGTGCGGCGTCTCATCGAGCCCAATCAGACCCGCATCGGGGGCTGGCAGATCGGTCAGGGAATCCACTTCATCAGCCATTCAGATCTTCTCCCGCGGTTGGATCGTCAAGATATGCGCAACGGCCCGGGACGGGTCGAGACGTACGTAGTTGTCAGCACCCCAGTCGTATGTCTCGCCGGTGATCTCGTCGTGCGCGACGAGTCGCGCGGCCCGCTCCAGCCCGAGCTGCTGCAGGTCAAGATGAAGGGTCGCCTCGTGCGACTCGTGTGGGTCCAGTGTGACGACAACAACGACCGTGTCACCGGTCTGGGGATCGACCTTCGAATAGGCGACTAGTGCGGCGTTGTCGACGTCGTGGAAGTGCAGCGTCCGCATCTGCTGCAGCGCCGGGTGAGACCGCCGGATGGTGTTGAGCTTGGTGATCCAGGGCTCCAGTGATAATCCGTCCGTCAGCGCTGCTTGAAAGTCTCGGGGCCGCAGCTCGAACTTTTCCGAGTGCAGAGACTCCTCGCTCCCCGGTGCCTGAGGCTCGTGTTCATACAGTTCGAAACCCGAATAGACCCCCCACGTCGGTGAAAGCGTCGCAGCGAGCGCGGCGCGGATCGCGAACATCGTCGGCCCGCCGACCTGCAGGTGTTCGGGCAGGATGTCCGGGGTATTGACGAAGAGATTGGGTCGTGACTCATCCCAATGGTCGCGAATCTCCTGGCCGAACTCGATGATCTCTTGCTTCGTGGTTCGCCAGGTGAAATAGGTGTAGTTCTGCGTGAAGCCGGCACGGCCGAGCCCATACAGGCGGGCCGGCCGGGTGAATGCTTCGGCCAAGAACAGCACGTCGGGATGTGTTTCCTTGACCGTCGCGATAAGCCAGGCCCAGAAGTTCGTGGGTTTGGTGTGTGGGTTGTCCACACGGAAGATGCGTACGCCTTTGTCAACCCAGACCATCGTGACGCGCAGCATCTCCGCATACGCGCCCTCTGGATCGTTATCGAAGTTGAGCGGGTAGATGTCTTGGTACTTCTTCGGCGGATTCTCCGCGTACGCGATCGTGCCGTCGGGCAGGACCGTAAAGAACTCCGGATGCTCAGTCGCCCACGGGTGGTCGGGTGCGGTCTGCAGGGCGAGGTCGAGCGCCACTTCGAGGCCAAGAGACTTCGCCTTTTTCACCAGCGCGCCGAAGTCCGTGAACGTGCCGAGATCAGGATGGATCGTGTCATGACCGCCCTCCGCGGCACCGATCGCCCACGGCGAGCCGACATCGTCGCCCACGGGGGTGAGCGTGTTGTTCTTGCCTTTACGGTTGATGCGGCCGATGGGGTGAATCGGCGGGAAGTAGATGACGTCGAACCCCATTCGAGCGACCCGGTCAAGGGCCTTCGTCGTCGATCTGAGCGTGCCGTGCTTCGGCCGCCCCAACGGATCGACGCCGCCGGTGGATCGGGGGAACAGCTCATACCAAGACCCGTATGCCGCTCGTTCACGATCGACCCAGATCAGGTGCGACTCCCCTTCGGTTAAAAACTCGCGCACCGGGTCGTCGTACATCCGTTGTTGAACGTCTTTGGCGAGGGCCGGTGCGAGCCGGGCATCGAGCGAGAGTTTGGTCGAGCGGAGTGCGGCCGCAGCAAGCTTAATGATGTTCTTTCCACGCTTACTGCCGATCCGTCGGTCGAGCAGTCTGGCGCCGATCTCCAGATCATTGGCCATCTCGTCGGCGGACTGGCCCGCCGCCTGCTTGACCGATGCCGCATGGGTCCAGGTCGACCACGGGTCGCCCCACGCGTCGACGCGGAATGTCCAGGTGCCGGCTGTGCCCGGCACGATCGTCGTGGCGAAACGGTCAAGCCCAGAACCCTGCTCAATCATGCGGGAGGTGAGTTCCACACCGTCAGGACCGCTCCACACCACGGTCGCTGCGACGGCGTCGTGGCCCTCACGCCCCACCGTCGCTGTCACCGGCACGTGTTCGCCGACCACTGCTTTGGCCCGATCGCGCCCGCCAGAGACCTGAGGTCGAACGTCATCGATATCTAGTCGACCCGTCATGTCGAACACGCTCCCCTCTGTGTCGCTGTTTCGGTGTCGCTGTCCTCTGTGTCGCTGTGCCGTACTTCTAAGTCCTACCTTGCCAGTGAGATTTCATCAACACCACCGTCACACTGCCCCCATGGTCTCCGGCTGGACTCGCGGAGCCTTGAGCAGCAGGAGCGATCGGCCCGGAAGGGTCACCGTCGCGCCGGCCAGCAGCGGTTCGCCCGATGCTGGGGTTCCGTCAGTGGACGTGGTGTCCAGCGTCGGCTCGAACGTCGTACCGAACTCGACGTCAGGCAGCGTAAATTCGATCGGATCAGCTCCTGCGTGCATCAGCAACAGCCACGAATGGTCCGCCAAAAGCTGGCCTTCGCGGGTACGGGACTGGCTGTTGGACCCGTCGATCCACATCCCGAGCGTGCGACATTCGCCGTCGTCCCAGGCCACTTCGTCAAACTCTTCGCCGTCCGATTTGAGCCAGATAAGGTCGGGCCGGCCGGTCGGCGTCGGGCGCCCGTCGAAGAACTCCGGCTGGCGCAGCGCTGGGCTTTTGTCGCGCAGGAAGACCACTCGTCGAGTGAAGGCCAGCATCGCGTCCGAAACCTCGGTGGTCGTCCAGTCGACCCACGACGTCGCGTCGTCGAGACAGTAGGCGTTGTTGTTGCCGCCCTGCGTACGCCAACGCTCGTCGCCGGCGACAAACATCGGCGTGCCGGTGGATAGCAGCAGCGTCGCGAACACGTTGCGGGCCTGCCTGGCACGTAGCTCCGTGACCTCCGGGTCGTCGGTCTCGCCCTCAACCCCGCAGTTCCACGAGCGGTTGTCGTTGGTGCCGTCGCGGTTGTCTTCGCCATTCGCCTCGTTGTGCTTGGCGTCATAAGACACAAGGTCCCGGAGCGTGAAGCCATCGTGTGCGTCGATGAAGTTGATCGACTGCCACGGCCGGCGGAGACTGTGATCGTAAAGATCGGACGAACCCGAAAGCCGATAGGCGAGATCGTCGACGCCGGTGGCGCCGCGCCAGAAATCACGGACCGTATCGCGGTAGATGCCATTCCACTCGGCCCACTGGGCACCAAAGGATCCGACCATGTAGCCGTCGCTGGTCGCATCCCACGGCTCCGCAATAAGTTTGCAGCGCGCAAGCACCGGATCCGTCGTGATCGCGGTCAGTAGCGACGAATCGCGGTCGAACATCCCACCACGCGGGCGACCCATAGTGCTGGCAAGGTCGAACCGGAAACCGTCGACCCCGAGCTCGGTCACCCAATAACGCAACGAATCGGTGACCATCCGGATCATCGTGGGCGAGCTCGCCTCAAGGGTGTTGCCGCAACCGGTGATGTCGGCCATATTGCCGTTGTCGTCGTGTAGATAATAGGCCGGCGCGTCGTAGCCGCGAAAACTCAGCGTCGGTCCGTCC
>JBBPZN010000112.1:0-53972 GCA_038198705.1 Mycobacteriales bacterium | reverse complement strand
TGTGTTCGACATTCGCGTTCCTTTCAAGCCGATTAAATGTTGCGGCATGAGAGGAGGTAACCATGTCTCCTCAAGCATTGTCAAGCCGACCATTTCTTGCGTTATCGTTGCCGGATGGAACCAACCTCAATCGCCCAGGTCGTCGGTGCGAACCTGGCTGCGATAAGGAACAGGCACAAGCTGACAACGGAGCAGATAGCAAAGGCCGCGAAGCTGTACGGGCTGCGATGGTCCGACAGTCGCGTGTCCGCAATGGAGCGCGGACGGATACCAGCTACTCTCCCAACGCTTTTCGCGCTTGCACAAGCGCTTGGAGACGTTTCTGGCACGCGTATTTCCCTTGCCGAATTGGCGGCCTTCGACGGGTGGGTTGAGATCAATTCTGATTTGGCAGTCAGCGGGGATGCTTTGAGAGCAGCACTGAGCGGGTCGAGGTTGGACTTGGCTTATGACGACATACTTGGCGGGGCCGAACAGATTGAATCGATCACTCACGGCTTGGGCGAGAATCTGGATGAATGGCATGAGATTCCAGGCCGATTCCGCGAGACAGTCGGCTTTGGCCGAGCCAGCAAGGCGGCCGCGAGATCCGGAGTGGCAGAGGATCGCTTGATTCAGAAGCTCGGGATCAGCCCGCTCCTATTCGCGACGGTGTCCTTGCACCTCTGGAAGCGAACATTCTCCGAAGAGCGTGACCACCGTGCCGGGCCGAATGCCAACGCTCAACGACGAGGGCAGATCACACGAACCTTGAAGAGCGAAATTCAAGACGCACTGGAGTTGCACAATGGCAACGATTGAGCCCTACACGACCAAGTCCGGGAAGCGGTACATGGTCCGCTACCGGATGCCGGATCATCGCCAGACCACCAAGCGCGGGTTCAAGACCAAGCGTGACGCCGAAGCGTTCTCGGCAACAGTCGAGGTTCAGAAGCTCATGGGTGACTATGTCGCTCCAGCACTCGGCCGCGTGACAGTCAAAGAGTTGGCACCAGATTGGTTGCAGCGCAAGCAGATTGACGTTGCGCCTTCGAACTTCCGCACACTCGAATCGGCGTGGCGCAATCACGTAGGACCGCGGTGGGGAGCTGCTCGGATAGCCGAGATCGAACCGGCAGCCGTCGAGGGTTGGATCGCGGATCTCGGCCGCGCGGGCAAGGGTGCAACCGTCGTCATTCGTGCATACGGTGTTTTGGCCGGCGTCCTCGATGACGCGGTAAAGCTACGGCGCATATCGAAGAATCCGGCTCGAGGTGTCGAGAACCTTCCTCGCAAGACTGCGAAACGTCACGTGTACTTGTCCGCCGAGGACGTGTCTGCCCTTGCGCGCGAATCAGGGCAGCATTGCGACCTGGTCCTCACTCTGGCCTACACCGGCCTTCGTTGGGGCGAGCTGGTGGCCCTCAGGGTCAAAGATGTGGAGTTCCTCCGACGTCGTATCAGCGTCCACGACAATGCCGTGCAGCTCGGCGTCGATCACGCGGAGGGCCTTACCAAGAGTCGACGCGGCCGATCCGTGCCGGCACCGCAATTCATCCTCGATCGGTTGTCCGTCCGCTGCCGAGGGAAGCAATCGACCGATCTTGTCTTCGGCGGTCCCGAAGGTCGATACCTCCCGCGGCCGAAATCGGACGGCGGCTGGTTCGTCGGTGCGGTCAAGCGTGCCGGGATCCAAACGATCACGCCCCACGATCTGCGGCACACCACCGCGAGCTTGGCCGTGAGTGCCGGGGTGAACGTTCTCGCGCTCGCCCGAATGCTCGGACACACCTCTGCGAAGGTCACCCTCGACACGTACGCGGACCTGTTCGACACGGACTTGGACGCTGTCGCGGTAACCATGAATGACAGCTACTCCGCGGCAAGTGTGGTCAAAATGTGGTCACGGAATCACCTTGGCGACGTTGTCGAGGCACAAAAAAGCCTCCCACCTGCGTGAACAGGTGGGAGGCTTTGGCGGTGGCGGAGGGATTTGAACCCTCGGACGGGGGTTACCCGTCACGCGCTTTCGAGGCGCGCTCCTTAGGCCGCTCGGACACGCCACCGCGGAAAACTGTACCGCAGTGACGGCGCGACACTAAATCGCCAGCTCAGCGTTGGTGGATCAGTGTCCGGTGAGCTTGTCCTTGATATTGGAGGCTGCGTCCTTGACCTTCTCCGCGCCATCCTTGACTGCGGAAGAGACCTGATCGCCCTTGCCCTCGTTCTCGAGGTCCTTGTTTCCGGTGGCCGAACCGGCAGCTTCCTTTGCCTTGCCGCCCAGATCCTCGGTCTTGTTCGAGATCTTGTCGTCGAGTCCCATTAGTGCCTCCTAGGCAATGGAGTTACCGAGCGCGGGTGCCGCGCCCCTTGCTGTAGGGGCTTATCCCGTGGGTGCGGGCGTCAAACATGAGAAGTTCATAAGCGTTCGCGGGCGAAGAATTCACGCAGGGTGAGAGCGCATTCCGCTTCGAGAATCCCACCACGGACGTGCGGTCGGTGGGTGAGCCGCCGGTCTCGAACGACATCCCACAGCGATCCGACGGCGCCCGTCTTCGGTTCCCATGCCCCGAAGACAACCCTTGCTACACGAGCCAGGACCAGCGCGCCGGCGCACATCGTGCAGGGTTCCAGGGTCACGGCCAGCGTGCACCCCTCGAGCCGCCACCCGTCACCGTGCATAGCAGCGGCCGCCCGCAACGCCAGAATCTCGGCATGAGCCGTCGGATCGCCCGTGGACTCGCGCGCATTGGCGGCACGGGCCAGTTCGCGTCCGTCGGCGTCGAAGATCACTGCGCCGACAGGAACGTCACGATCGGACGCATCCCCCGCAGCGGCCAGTGCCGCTCGGATCAGATCCTCGTCGACCACGCCGGATTACCGAGGAAGCTTGTCCAGCACGGCCGCGAGTTCGTCGGGGAATCCGAGTCGCTCTGCGATCGAACCGAGCTGCTCGTCCGGATAGAGATCGGTTTCGGCCACGATGATGCCCAGGACCGCCTCAGGTAGGCCTAGATCGGCCAGCAACGCGAGATTTCCTTCTTCCCAGGGCTCGATGTCGTCGAGGTCATCCGGGTCGATATCGGGGATATCGACGTTGAGTGCGTCGAGCACCTCGGCAGCGATGTCGTAGTCGATCGCGGCGGTGGCATCGGAGATCAGCAGATGTGTGCCCGACGGTGCGGGCCGAAGAATGACGAAGAACTCGTCGTCGATGTCGAGTAGCCCGAATACTGCGCCCGAGCTGCGCATCTCCCGTAGTTCGGTTTCCGCCGCCGACAACGAGGTCAGTGCCGACATCGGTAGCGGCGTCACTCTCCACTTGCCGTCTTCCCGGACGACGGCAACGCCGAAGCCATCCAGGTCGTCGTAACTGTTGTCATCCGGACCGTCGTCGTTCTTCGCCTTGGCGGAGTTGTTGCTCCCGCGCTGTGCAACCATGCGCGCAACGGTAGTCGTGAGGACCACCGAAAATGAAGTCCGCCGTCAAGAGGCCGTTGGGAGTGGTGTGTCAATCTGTTCTGGTGACTACTGCTCCTGTGTGCGTTCTCGGACTCGGCCTGATCGGTGGATCGGTTCTGCAAGCTGCTGTCCGAGGTGGTCGGATCGCATGGGGATACAACCGGTCCGCTGACGCGATCGCCGGTTCCGCCGAAGCCGGCTACGACACCGATACCGACCTGACCGCGGTGCTCACCCGTGCCGCCGAGGCGGATGCGCTGATCGTCATCGCTGTCCCCATGCCCGCCGTCGATGCAATCCTCACCGCCATCGCAGAACACGCGCCGCACAATGCGCTCACCGACGTCGTCAGCGTCAAAGCCGAGGTAGCGGCGGCGGTATCGCGGCGGGGCTTGTCGGAGCGGTACGTAGGCGGGCATCCCATGGCCGGCACCGACCAGTCGGGTTGGTCCGCTGCCGATCCGGAGCTCTTTCGCGACGCCGTGTGGGTTGTCGGCGTCGACGACGGAGTCGATCCGCAGGTGTGGCGTGAGGTGGCGTCGCTGGCACTCGACTGTGGTTCGGTCGTCGTACCCGTCGAAAGCGGCGAGCACGACCGCGCTGTCGCCCGGATCTCACATCTCCCGCATCTCCTGGCCGAGACGCTCGCTCTCGTCGGGGCCTCCGGCAGCCCGCTGGCGTTGAGTCTGGCAGCAGGTTCGTTTCGTGACGGAACACGAGTCGCGTCGACAGCACCGGCTCTGGTCAGCGCGATGTGCGAGGCGAACTCCGCCGCCCTCACCGACGCGCTCGACGAAGCGCTCGACGTGCTGACCCGGGCCCGCGAGGAACTGGCGAAAGACGGGTCGACGAGCACGCTGGTGACAGCCGGGCACCGCGCGCGCACCCTCTACGAGGAGCACCAGCGATTCGACATCACCGGCATCGAACCGGGTGATGATCAGTGGCGCGAAAAATTCGGCGCCGCTGGAAGAAAAGGCGGCGTGATCCGTCAGATCCGCTCGGCAAGTCCCGGGTAGTCGAGTACGAACCCGTCGGAATCGACCTTCAGCGTGGACGACGAGACCGGTGAGAGGACGTGGATCCCGTCGGCGCCACTGCTGTAGGTGAGTTCGGCTTGCTGGATGGACAGGTCGAGCAGGTTGACGTAGATCATAGGAACCTGCACGTCAGAGGCATCGGTGTGCAACTCGAGCCTGCGGATCGGCAGCGTATTGAAGAACGGGCTGAATACGACGTCGACATCGAGCGCACCGTTGTAGGTGGACCGCTGATGGTTCGACGAGTTCTCGATCATCCAGTAACCCTCGTCGTCGCGGCTCACCGAAGCCTGCTTTTCGCCGCCCGCGACAAATGTTCGCAGCGAGAGCCTGCGAGTGATGCCGTTTTCGTCCGTCACCAGGTCGTACGACGCGCTGAATGCCGGATGCTCCGCGCAGGCACCGCCGATGATCCGGCCGGCTGCCTTGATGCGATTGCCGCTCAGTTGGACGCGTACCGACTCCATCCGGGGAGCGTCGTGTGCCCGCCACGTCAAGATGGCAGGAAAGGCCGGCGCCGACGAACCCGTCGAGTCTGGAGCGGAGCCCGCAGAAGGACCTGGTTTTACTGGGGGGGAAACGCGTTGTTCACCCGGGGCTGGAGTGGTCACCCGACTACGGTAAGCGACAGGGACCCCTGTAGAACAAGCGGTAGCGACTTTTATCCCCCGAGTGCGGCTGACGGACTCCCACTTCCGCCGGTATCAGCCGTCGCAATCCGACATTTCGGGCACATTTGCGGTGGTGTCGATTACATCGAAGCGAATGTTCGAAACTCCTCACCTTCACTAAGGTTGTCGTCGTGACTGCAGGTGACTTCGATTTCGCGCACTCCGAGCAGGCCGCGAAAAGTAGACGGGACAAGGCGACGGCTCTCGCACGCTTCGTCTGGGAACGCGGCATCGTCGCCGAGGAGCTTCTCGGGCTGACCGACGCTGCACGACGCAAACTCGCTCGCGCAGCCGGCATTTCTCCACCGAGCACGATGGAGACGTGGACCATCGCCGCCGAGTTGGTGGACAGCAAATCCGCGTGGGCACTCGCGAACCCGAACCACCCCGCGGCCGAGCCGAAGCATGCCGACGAGAAGATCATGTGGGTGAAACCGCCCATCACGCCGTGGACCTAGGGCCTGCCGGAGCTCAATACTCCTGAAATGCGGACGCCTGAGAACCTTGTGTGGCCGTGGCCTGAGCATTCAGTCCTGTGCACCAACTCGGATACACCCGGAACCCACGCTTGCCCGGCCGCTTCCCTGAGGTGATGGCAAGTTCGGCAAGATGCGCGCAGGTGAACCGAAACACGCCGCGTCGGCCCCGTTGTTCTACGAAGACAAGCAGGCCCGCGGCGAGATCGTCATCACCGAACGGCATCGTCGTTCCGTCCGTGTCTCGCTGCCAGAAGCTGACGAAAGCCCCCGGCTTGGTCGGAGTGTTTCGCGCAGTCCGGAGATGCCACGCCTGGTCGCAGATCTGGGCAATGCCCGACTCGTAGTCACTGTTGTGCATCCCGGGAGTCACCGCTGCGGTCAGCCCCGCCTGGGCTGCATAGGCCACGAACGCACTGAATTGCACGCAGCCAAGCTATCTCACCCATCGCCACTGCCCGAGGAAGCACACTCACTGGACGAGGCTGGTTTCCCACGCGTCGTGCAGTTCGGCGAACCTGCCGTGTCGGGCGATGAGTTGATTCGGAGTCCCATCCTCGACGATGTTGCCGTTCTCCATCACCAGGACACGATCGGCGATCGCAACTGTCGACAAGCGATGCGCGATGATCAACGCGGTCCGCCCCCGCAGAATCGTTTCGAGGGCGCGCTGCACCAATCGCTCGCTCGGGATGTCGAGGCTCGAGGTCGCCTCGTCGAGGACGATCACCGCCGGCGCGGCCAGGAACACACGGGCGAACGCGACCAGTTGCCGCTGTCCCGAACTGAGCCTGCCCCCTCGTTTACGGACGTCGGTGTCGATTCCGTCGGGAAGCGTGGCGATGAACTCCGTGAGCCCGACGGCATCTGCTGCTGCCCGCACGTCCTCGTCGGTGGCGGTGGGCCTGCCGAGTCTGATGTTGTCGGCGACCGAGCCGGAGAACAGGAACGACTCCTGGGTCACCATGACGATGTGCTCGCGCATGTTCTCGTCGTCGAGTCTGCGGAGGTCCACTCCGTCGAGGCTGACCGTGCCCTCCGTCGGATCGTAGAACCGTGCGAGAAGCTTTGCGAGAGTGGACTTTCCTGCACCGGTTGCGCCGACCATCGCCACGACCTGGCCAGCCGGTACGTGCAACGAGAATTCCGGCAGCACCACGCGGTCCGTGTTGTACGCGAACCGCACACGATCGAAGTCGATGTCCCCCTGCGCAGAGCGGAGCAGCACCGGATCTTTCGGCATCTGCACCGACGGTTCCTCCTCGAGCACTCCGGAGATCTTCTCGAGTGCGGCCGCTGCGGACTGGTACGAGTTGAACACCTGCGCCAGTTCGTCCAACGGTCCGTAGAAGCGGCGCAGATACAGCACGTATGCCGCGAGCACGCCGATATCCATGTGTCCGTTGATCACTCGATAACTGCCGAACACCACGATGATCACGAGCGTGAGATTGCCTATCCACCGAACGATGCCTGTGTAGCTCGCCATGCCGCGCAACGCGGACGTCGTCGCATCTCGATATTCACGGTCCTCGACGTCCAGGATCGCATCGTTGCGTTGCTCCCGCCGGAAGACCTGCACCGCACGAATGCCACCCATCGACTCGACGAAATGAACGACGACCTTCGCGATCGCCACCCGCGTGCGTCGATAACCGGTGCGTTGCCTGCGCTGCGACCACCGCGTCACCAGCACCAGCGGAACGAAGCCTGCCAGCACCACAAGTGCAAGCGGCACATCGAGATACACCAGAATGACCGCGATGGTGACGATCGACAGAGCCGCGGACAAGGCGTCGTTCAAGGCACTTTCGAGCAACGTCTGTAGCGATTCCACGTCGCTGGTCAATCGCGATATGAGCCGGCCAGAGGTGTACTTCTCGTGGAACGACAAGCTCAGCTGCTGCGCGGGCACGAATACGCGTTTACGGAGATCGAACAGGATCGATTGACTGAGCCGCCCGGACACGATCAGAAACGTGTACGTGGTGATCGCACCGAGAACGCCAAAACCGATGTAGCCCAGCACCGTCCACACCAGCGGCATCCAGCGGCCGTCCTGTGCAGCGGAGATCCCGTTGTCGAGCGCGTACGCGATGAACAGTGGACCGGCGACGAACGCCAGGTTGTCCACGATGATGACCGCCAGCGCCAGCAGCGCCTGTTTCTTGTACGGACGAATCAACGACGCCAACAATCGACGCGACCTCGCCGCCAGGACCAAATTGCCCGTCGAATCGACGTCGGAATCCTCGTTGCCGACGCCGCGCCAATCACCGACTTTCTGCTGCTCAGCCATCGACAGATCCAACTTCGACCGAACCCATGACGTGGCGGTACTTCGGCGACGATGCCAGGAGGTGCTCGTGCGTTCCCTGTTCCACAATTCTTCCGTTCTCCAGATACAGCACCCGATCTGCAAGCGCAGCAGTCGACGGCCGATGCGCGACCAGCAGCGTCGTCGAATGAGTCAGGACGCGCCGTAGATCGTGTTGAACCAAAGCCTCGGTGTTGACGTCCAGGGCCGAAAGCGGGTCGTCGAGGACCAGGATTCGTGGCTTGCCGAGCACCGCCCGCGCCAGCGCCAATCGCTGACGCTGCCCACCGGACAGGCTCATTCCCTGTTCCCCGATTCGAGTGTCCAGCCCCCAGGGCAGCTGATCCACGAACTCGACGGCATGAGCGATCTGCAACGCTTCCTCGACGTCGGCATCCGATGCGCCCGGCCGGCCGAGCGCAATGTTCTCGCGCACGCTCGCCGAGAACAGGACCGGATCCTCGAACGCCACCGACACCACCGAGCGTAGGTCCCCGAGCGCCAACGTCCTGATGTCGATACCGTCGATCGTGATCGCACCCGCGGTCACGTCGTACAGTCGCGGCACCAGATTGGTCAGCGCAGTCTTCCCACTACCCGTCGCCCCGACGAGCGCGACCGTCTCACCCGGTTCGATCCGGAAGTCGACATCGGTCAGCAGCGGTGCCGACGCGTCGGGAAACGTGAAACCGACGCCATGGAACGCTAACGTTCCATGCACGTGCTCCGGAAGAGGCACCGACGCAGCAGGTTCGCTGATCGTCTCGGGTGTGTCCATGATTTCCCAGTACCGATCTGCGGCCGTGCGTGCATTGTTCAGCTCGGCGAGGAGGAACCCGAACGATTCGATCGGCCACAGCAGGAAAGACACGATGGCCATCGACGCGACCAACATTCCTGCTGTCATCGTGCCCGCCACGATCGAGTAGGTCCCGAAGGCGAGCATCAGCCCGATTCCGATCGGCGGGATGCCGACGATCAGCGACCACAGGATCGCAAGATATCGAACTTTCCGCAGTTCGGTGCCCCGCAGCGTCGCCGCTTCGGAAAGGAACCGACGCCCCAGATGCGCGCTCCGGCCGAACGCCTTGAGCACCCGGATGCCCTGAATGGACTCCTCGACGGTCGTCGTGACGTCGCCTGCCTGATCCTGCGCATCGCGCGCGAGAACGCGATAGAGCGACTCGAACCGCGCGCAGATGATCACCAGGGGAACAGCTGTCACGGCCATGATCAGACCGAGCTGCCAGGACTGCACGAACAGAACGCCCAGCCCGACGACCAGCGTCACCGTGTTGATGATCAAGAAGGGCCCGATGAAGGCGACGAACCGTCGTAGCGCCGACAGGTCCGCTATCGCGCGTGAGAGCAACTGGCCGGACTCCCAGCCTTCGTGCGCGGACACCGACAGCCGCTGCAACTTCTCGAAGACGGTTGCCCGTGCCGAAATTTCGAACTGACTCGACGGCCCCGACACCAGATAGCGCCGAATCCAGATACCCACGGCGTCGATGGTGCCCAGCAGCAGGATCAATGCCGCAGGCCACCACACGCCCACGACGTTGCCCTCGGTGATGGGGCCGTCGATGACGCCCTGGATCACGAGTGGAATCGCCAGCCCAGTGAGAGTCGCCACCAACGACACGGCGATCGAGACGAAAAAATACCACCGATACGGTGCGATGAACGGCAGAAAGCGGGCCAACGAACTGCGTTCCTCAGGATTCGAGGACGACGAATCGACCGTCCCTGCCTCGGGCTCGAGCACACTCGTCGACACTGTGAAACTCCTTCGGACTGTTGGAGGAATGGTTTCACTCCACAGTCCTTCGACCAACCGATTTTCGGGCCGCCACATTCCACGGCCGGGGACCTCGTACGCCTTACCGTGCGCCTGGCCTAACCTGTCGGAGGTCTCGAGTAACCTTCTGTATGAATTTTGTTCTCGATCAGTTTCAAGAGTCCGGTCAGTTCCGAGAGCCACAGAAGGGTGCCCGTGAGTTCACGATCGATGGTCGGGCTGTTCGCCGGGATCGGCGGGCTCGAGTTGGGGCTTTCGGAGCAAGGTTGGTCCACCGAACTGCTGTGCGAGATCGACCCTGGCGCACAGGCCGTTCTCGGCGCTCGATTCCCCGATACTCCCGTGCACAGTGACGTGACGAAGTTGCGATCGCTGCCTTCGGGTACCGAGTTGGTCGCGGCGGGGTTCCCTTGTCAGGACCTGTCTCAGGCCGGCCTCACTGCGGGTATCACCGGATCTCGTTCCGGGCTCGTCGACGAAGTATTTCGGCTCGTCAAACGACGCCAGGGGCCGCGTTGGCTCCTCATCGAGAACGTCCCCTTCATGCTGCAACTGAGCCGGGGCGCGGCGATGCGTCACATCACCGACGCGTTGTCCGATCTCGGTTACATGTGGGCTTACCGCGTCGTCGACGCTCGGTCGTTCGGGCTTCCGCAGCGGCGCCAGCGTGTTTTGATGCTGGCCTCGCGCACCGAGGATCCGCGAGAGGTGCTGTTCGGGCAGGACGCCGGTCCCGTGCCCGAGGGCGACCCGAGTGAGCAGCCGTGTGGTTTCTACTGGACCGAGGGCACCCGTGGGCTCGGTTGGGCCATCAATGCCGTCCCGACGCTCAAGGGCGGATCTTCGATCGGCATCGCCAGTCCGCCTGCCATCCGTTTGCCGTCCGGGGAGATCGTGACGCCGGGCATCATCGGCGCCGAACGTCTGCAGGGCTTCGACCCCGATTGGACGGCGCCCGCGCTGTCGCTGCCCGGGGTACGGGCCGGCCATCGGTGGAAGCTCGTCGGCAATGCGGTCAGTGTGCGGATGGCGTCGTGGGTCGCCTCGCAGCTGGATCGGCCGGAGCCGCACGACGACTCCGAGGACACCCCGCTTCTACCTGGGCAGGCCTGGCCGACGGCCGCCTGGGGACGCAACGGCTCTTCGTTCCGAGTCCACCGATCCACCTGGCCGATGCACGAGCCGTACGAGGACCTCAGCGACTTCCTCGACGACTCTCGACTGTTGTCCGCTCGGGCCACCGCGGGCTTCCTCAAGCGCGCGAAAATGGGCAACCTTCGATTCGTTCCGGGTTTCCTCGACGACGTGGAGAGCCACCTCGACCGCATGGGCGGGCACCCCACACCTCGCGCCGCATGAGCGATCACTTGTTTCCGGACCCCCCGGCGCTGGCGCGACCATTGACGTTGGCCGGGGCCAAGCCATCTCCGAGCGCAGACCGCAGCGATAAGAAGAACTACGCCCAACGCTTGTCGAACCATCTCGCGCAGACGGTGGCCGACGCATTGCGGCCCCACTATCCGGGAATCACTCCCGACGCGATGGGGATGGGACAGGAAGCGCAGGTCGACGTCGCAAAGGGCCGTAAAAGACTCGATGTCAAGGCGCTCGACCCGACGCTGGGCTTGATTCTGTGTGTGTCGATAAAGACGTACAGCTTCCAGGACTACAGCCCGAGGACCGGCAAGTTGGGGCGTTGGACCAAGAACATCGTCCGAAACGACCACGAACTGCGCGGTGAGGCGATGGTGTTGCATCAGCGCCAGCCGTACAGCGTCCTGATCGCGGTCATGTTCGAGCCGCTGTCGACGTGTGATGACGGGGATCCGGCGAAAGCGAGCGACATCGGCAAGTCCTCGTTCGCGCATCATGTGACGACGCTGTCCAAACGATCCGGCCGCGGAAAACGTCCAGTCGTCGGCGGGACCGGGAAAATGTGGGTCGATCTGGGCGCCGAGGACACGCGTTACGACCTGTTCGAGAAGGTGTTCATCGGCCTCTACGAGCCGGACGGCCCCGATCGCGGTGAGGTTCGGTTCTTCGACGTCGACGAGTCCCCACCGCGGAATGGACGTCCTTCCGACGCCCAGACATTGCCGTTCGAAGAGTTCGTCGCTCTTGTGCACGGTGAGGTCGAGCGCAGAAACCGATTTGCGCCCAACTGGTCCGAACCCGAAGACAGCGAAGACAGCTAGTTCTCGTGACCGATCGCCCGCGCACCGATGCCGCTACCAGTGCGCGTCTGAGCAAGCAGCGTCGGCGCGATACCGGCCCCGAACTGGCGCTGCGTCGTGAACTGCATCGCCGTGGCCTGCGGTACTTCGTCGATCGGGCTCCGCTGAAAGGTGTGCGTCGGCGCGCGGATGTCGTGTTCCCGCGACGCAGAGTGGCCGTGTACGTCGACGGGTGTTTCTGGCACAGTTGCCCTGTTCACGCCACCTCGCCCCGCAACAATGCGCAGTGGTGGGCCGACAAACTTGCCGCCAACGTGGTCCGCGACCGTGATACCGATGCTCGATTGGATGCTGCGCGGTGGACCGTCGTACGCGTATGGGAGCACGAGGCGGCCCGAGACGCAGCGGACAAGGTCACTCGGGCGCTTGACGACGCGGCCGGAGAACTAGGGTGGCGGAAGTGACGCGACGGAAAGCCACCACGCTGATGGTGATTTCGATAGTCGCCGGGCTGTTGTACTCGGCATGGGTGGCACAGTTCTTCCTCGACACCGGATTGGATCCGGCGCACTCGTTTCTCAGTGAGCTCGATGCCGCGGATCAGCCTTACAAGGAGTTCTTCGGCACAGCCGATCTGATCACCGGGCTGCTTCTTGTTCTTGCCGCGGTCCTGGGGCTGTGGTGGATTCGACGACATCGCCTCACGACACTCGGCTGGGTCGCCCTCGGCACTTTTGGGATTGCCACGATCGCAGATTCCCAATTGCCGATCGAGTGTGTGGCCGAGAACGACCCCAGCTGCCCTGTCGAGCCGAGCGGTCTCTTTCCGCAGTTACACCACATTCATGCGCTCACCAGCACGATCGCAGTGTTTGCCGTGTTCACCGCCATGCTCGCGTTCACGATAGCGTCGTTTCGGTACCGGTCGATGCCGCTCTTACGCACTGTCGGGACAGCAGTTCTGATCGTCGCCTCGGTGGCGACGGCGTGGTTGCTGATCGCCGACAACCTGCCCGGTGAGTACGGACTCGGTATCGCGCAGCGGATTCAGGTCGGGGGAATGTCGCTGTACCTCGTCGTCCTCGGCGCTAGCGTAGGCCGCGACAGGGTTCGGTGACGTGAAAGCTGTGTGCGGTTCGCCACCGAGAGTCGTTCTGAGAAGGTAGCTTTCCGGTGTATGTCGGGAAAAGATCGAGCACTGGGCATCGTCCGAAATCATTGGATATCCATCATCCTGGTGATTCTCGCGGCGGTATTCTTCGCCCAGAACCGGTACAGAACCACCATCGAGCTGTTCTGGCTGAACGTAACCTCACCTCTGTGGCTGATACTGCTGGTGCTGTTCGCTGTCGGATTCGCGGCAGGTCGCCTCGGTGCCAGGGGCAAGGTTCCGAAGAAATAGACTTCGGCCTATGTCGTTCACCCCTACCTCACTTGCCGGTGCCAAGGCCGAGCAGTACGCCCAATTGGTACAGCAGGCTCGAGCGCTGGTGTCCGGTGAGTCGGATCGCATCGCCAATGCCGCCAACATTTCGGCTCTGGTCTATCACGCGCTCCCCGAAGTCAACTGGGCCGGTTTCTACCTGTACGACGGCGTCGAGCTCGTCGTCGGACCGTTTCAGGGCCAGCCGGCGTGTGTGCGCATCGCGCTCGACAAAGGAGTGTGCGGGGCCGCCGCGACAACCCTTACGACACAGCGTGTCGAGGACGTCCATACCTTCCCCGGACATATCGCCTGTGATGCTGCCACGCGATCGGAGTTGGTGGTTCCGCTCAGCCGCGATGGCAAGTTGATCGGAGTCTTCGACCTCGACAGCCCCAGACCGAAGCGGTTCGATGCCGACGATCAAACCGGTCTCGAAGCACTGGCGCGAGTATTTCTCTCTTCACTGGGCGAGCACTGATTCTGCAGCCTCCGACGCGGCCTCGAAGTACCACGCCATCACCAGCGCACCCGGGTCGGTGACACCGCGGGCCGCCTCGCCGACGTACGACGCGCGGCCACGGTTCGCCGTCATTTCGCTGGTGGATGCCGCGCCTTCCGTGGCAGCCGCGGCGGCCGCATGGAGTCCGGCCACCAATGACGTTGCCTCTTCCAACGCTGCCACGGCAGGTGCAATGGCGTCGACCATCGTCTTGTCCCCGACCTGTGCGCCGCCGAGTTCGGTGATGCTGTCCAGTCCGTTCCGTGCGGCGCGCGCGATGGCGTCGAGGTCTATCCTCTCACCGAGTTCACGGTAGAACTGCCGAAACCATAGCCCGAACAGGGCGCCGGACGTTCCGCCCGCGTGACCCAGGTACGCCTCGGACACTGCCTCGAATACCGTTGCAGCCGCAAGCTCTTCGCGGATGCTGTCGAGATCGAGCCGATGGAGCGCCGCCACCATGTTGGTTCCGAAGTCCCCATCCCCGGCTTTTCGGTCCAAATCTGTCAATGCCGGCTCTTCGTCGAGCACGCGCCGCACCCAACACGATACCCACTTGCCGACGAATACGCTTGTGTCACTGCTCGTTACGCTAGGGGTGAAGCTCGGACCGAAGCTACCTCGCTCGCCGACACCGCGGTACTCCGATTGCGCAGCATTGGGCCAACCCGGCGCCGACGTCGGGGCATCCCACAGCTCGAGGATCTCCTCGTCGGCCCGGACGAGTGTGATCGACGCGCCTGCCATGTTCAAAGCCGTCACGAAGCTTCCGACGAGGGTGCGGGCTATAGTTATTTCCTTGTCCGACAAGCACTCTGCCAACTCGCCGAACAGTAGATGCAGTTCCAGTGGATGGGTGCCACCCAAACCGTTGACGAATGCGAGCACGGCGTCGCCACGTTCCAGCGCGAGCGAAGCCACCACAGCACCCGCCAACTCGGCCACGATGTCCCGCGCCGACATCGTCGGAACGCGAGAGGTTCCGCGCTCGCCGTGGATACCGATACCCAATTCGATCTCGTCTTCGGGCAGGTCGAACGACGGCGCGGCCGAACCGGGAAGAGTGCACGACCCCAGAGCCACCGCCATGCTGCGCGAATTCGATGCCACCCGTCGACCGACCGCTGCAACCGCATCGAGCGAGTCTCCCCGTTGTGCCGCTGCGCCACATAATTTTTCGACGACGACCGTCGCTGCAGTCCCGCGGCGACCGGGGCCGTCCCCGTCGGATCGTTCGGTTGCGACGTCGTCGTCGACCAGAACGAAATCTGCTTCGATACCGTCCTCGCGCAACAACTCCCGTGCGATGTGGAAGTTCATCACATCACCGGTGTAGTTCTTCACTATGTGCAACACGCCGCCGCCCGCACTGATCACCTTGGACGCTTCATGGACCTGCAGTGCGTTCGGTGAGGTGAACACCAGCCCAGGACAGACTGCGGTGAGCATCCCTTCGCCGATGAAGCCTGCGTGCATCGGTTCGTGGCCTGATCCGCCGCCGGACAGCAAGGCGACCTGGCCTTGCGGGATTCGGTCGCGTCGGGAAAGAAATCCTGGATCGGGCTGCCAGGCAATGTCGCCGGTGGACGCCACCAGGCCGCGGAGGGCGTCGGCAACAAAAGTGTCGGCTGAGTTGACGAACATCTCACCACACTAGCCAGCGAGAACGACTGCGGGCCTGACCGAGGTGGCGACCGGCCCTCATGTGACATCGCGTCGGCTGCTCATTATTGCTGGTGGTGACCGATAGGGTGACGGCATGGAATTCGTATACAACGTCGTGGTGTTGGTACACCTTGTCGCAATGGCCGCCATCGTGGGCGGGTATCTCACCGTAATCAAGGCGCCGCGGATCACCGAGGTGATGGTGTGGGGCGCGCGGATCGCGTTCTTGGCCGGCATCGTCCTCGTCGGATTGGGCGAGAGTGTGGATTCTCTGGGCAAGGACTACAACATGGGGAAGATCGGCGTGAAGTTGCTCGTCGGCTTGGCCGTCGTCGCCTGTGCCGAGATCGCCCGCGCCGGGCAGAAGCGCTCCGAGCCAGTGGTGAACTTGGTCCATGCTGCCGGTGGACTGGCGATCGTGAATGTGATTGTCGCAGTGCTCTGGAACTAGCGGGCGGTTGATCGACCGGCTGTATGTCGACCCTGCGCCTATTTCGGTCATAGGCAGATCCGATTCGCCGAAGGTAACCTTTGCCCGTGCCAGACAACAAGCAGCGAAATGTCATTCTCACCGGCGGAAACACCGGTATCGGTTACTTCACAGCACTCGAACTGGTCAAGCAGGGCGACCACGTCACGTTGGCCTGCCGAAACTTGGACAAGGCGAACAGGGCAGCAGAGAAAATCGCCGCGGAGGCACCCGAAGGTACTGTCGACACCGCACACCTCGATCTCGCCGACCTTGGTTCGGTCCGCGAGTTCGCCGAGTCTGCGCCGAGGACCCTCGACGTTCTGATCAACAATGCGGGCGTGATGATGCCTGCGAGGAGAGCGGAAACCAAGGATGGTTTCGAGCTCCAATTCGGAACGAACCATCTGGGACACTTCGCCTTGACCGGCCACCTGCTGCCGAATCTGCGTGCAGCAGAACACGCAACGGTCGTGACCGTCTCCTCGGTTGCGCACAAGCAGGGACCGAAGTTGGACTTCGAAGACCTGCAAGCCACCAAGGGTTATCAACCGCAGCGGATGTATGCCAATTCGAAGCTCGCGAATCTACTGTTCGCGCTCGAACTTCAACGCAGGCTGGACAGGGCGGGAATCCCGATCACCAGCAATGCAGCGCACCCGGGTATCTCCGAGACTGCGCTCTACACCAGCCCGGACGGTTTGGGGAGTTCGAAGATCGCCGCCCTCGCCGCTTCGATCGGGCTCAAGTTCATATCCCAGTCCGCACGCGCAGGTGCTCTTCCTACGCTGTACGCCCTCGAGAGCGGCGGGCCAGGCTCGTACAGCGGCCCGAGCTCGTTGTTCGAATCCAGGGGCGTCCCCGGCCCTGCCAAAATTTCGTCCAAAGCTCAGGACGCGGAGCTTGCCGAAAAGCTGTGGCACGCAAGCGAAAGACTCACCGGGATCACGTACGACTTCGGGAAGTAGCTGAACGCTTTTGTGCAGCAACTACTTCTACCATGACAGCCGGCCGACTGGACAATCTCGAACGAACGGGAGCACGCAGTGATCGACAAGGACAGCATCGTAAAGGCACTGATCGAGGAGTGGGCATCCATCGACGTGCTGGTGCGCGAACTGGACGAAAACCAGTGGGCCGCTTCCACGCCCTGCCCGGGCTGGAGCGTCCACAATGTGATCGCGCATATCGTCGGCACCGAACTCTCGCTCGCCGGGCAAACGCCTCCTGAATCCGACATCGACGTCAGCGCACTCGCGCACGTACACAACGACATCGGCGTGCTCAACGAAAAGTGGATTCAGGCGTTCAGTCAACTGAGCCCCGCCGAGTTGATCGAACGGTTCCGGACGGTCACGGGCGATCGTGCTCGGGCACTGGAAGCAATGTCGGACGAGGACTTCGCAGCGCCATCGTGGACCCCTGCCGGAAACTCGACGTACGGACGGTTCATGCGTATCCGAGTGTTCGACTGCTGGATGCACGAGCAGGACATCCGCGACGCCATCGATTCACCCGGCGGTATGGACAGCGATTCTGCCGACTACTCGGTCGACGAAATCGTCGAAGGACTCGGATACATCGTCGGCAAACTCGGCAAAGCACCCGACGGTTCGTCGGTCACCTTCGATCTGACCGGTAGCCGGCCTCGCCGCGCACACGTCGACGTCACCGGGCGAGCACAGGTCGTCGAAGAACTGGCTGGCCCCGCGACGGTCACGATCGCGCTTTCGACCGGGGACTTCACCCGCCTGTGTGGTGGCCGGATCGACGCTTCCGCTGCGCTCGACCGGATCGAATATCTCGGCGACGAGTCGCTCGGCCTGCAGATCGTCCAGTCGTTGGCGTTCACCAAGTAGTTTCTGTCCGCGCTACGCCCCGGGTCCGTCGAGATATCTGGCTACCGGGGCACGTAGGGACTCGACGTCGTAACCCAGCGCTCTGTCGGAGCCCTGCATCAACGCAACAACGATCAGTCCTTCGCACAGGGCAAGAAATCCATCACCTTGCCGCACATCGCCGAACACTTCGGTTGCACGCTCGGCTGAGAACAGGCATCGAGCCAGGCGCTCGCGCGCTGCGGGATCGAGGGACGGATCGAGCGTCAGGGCATGCCGAGCTCTCAGCTGATCTCCACGTTCGGTCAGGAGATCCACCAGATATGTGACCGTCACCTCCACTGGGTCGCCGGAGGCCAGTTGTTCGAACGATGTACGTGATGACTCCGTGATTCGTTCGGCCACCGCATCGATCAAATGCTTTTTTGTGCGGAAGTAGTACGACGTCGAACCGGAAGGCAATTCGAGTGCCGAGTCGATCCCTCGGTGCGTCAACGCACGTACCCCTGAGTCTGCGATCAGTGAGATCGCTGCGTCCGCAATCACAGTTCGACGGTCCATCACCGAGACTCTACACATGTAGAGTCTCGGTTCATGAGACCTGGAGTTCCCCGTTCCGGCTTCGACTCGTCGTTCGTACTCGACGCTGCCCAAGCTGCGGCCGCCGATGCGCTCGCGACTTCCGACTCTCGAGGTGTCTACCTCTGGGGGCCCGCCGGGCGCGGCAAGACCTGGCTCCTCGACCGCTATGTCGAATCCATCACCGGTGTCGCCACGAAGCGAGTGCACTTCCACAGCTTCTTTCGTGACCTCCACGCGTCGTACTTTCGGTATGGATTCTCACTGAAGCACGCCCTGGACGAACTGCTCGGAGACATCGCCGTGTTGTGCTTCGACGAATTGCACGTGCACGACATCGGCGACGCGAGGCTCCTCGCCCGCATGCTCGACGAACTGTTCGCTCGCGGGGTCACGTTGGTGTCGACGTCGAACTACCCGCCAGCAGGACTGTTGCCCAATCCGCTGTTCCATGAGGCGTTCCTTCCCACGATTGCGCTGCTGGAATCCCGAATGCAGGTGATCGCAGTCGATGGACCGCTCGATTATCGAGCCGAAGGAATCGCCTCGACCCGATTCTCGACGGGCACGTGGTCGATGGCGGATGCGTCGTCGGGCTGGTCGTTCACCGAACTCTGTGTCGAACCCAGATCGACGGGTGACTATCTGGCGATGATCGACGGAATCGAATTCCTGACAGTGCGCGACATTCCGGCGCTGAAGGATGCAGACGACAATGCCGTCCAGCGTTTCTGCAACCTGATCGACGTGCTGTACGACGCCGATGTTCCGATGCATTTTCACGCCTTGGTCCCGCTGGCGAGCTTCACAGCGGGATGTAGCGGCCTCGACCTGGCGAGGATCGCGAGCAGACTGAGCGAGCTGGCCGCAGAAAGTAGGAGAGACACCCACTGCTGACGGCGGTCGGGGGCGACAGCAGCAGCGGGTGTCTCATTGTTCATTCGACGCCGGTGGAAGGGTGGATGGGTCAGGGTTGAAATTTCTTTTTCTCTGGCGAACGGAATGTTCTCACCGGAGCCTGGTCACCGTAGAAGTCAATGCAAACGCATGAGCTTTTCGTTTCGACGACTCGGTTCCTAGGAGCAGACATGCAATTCGAAATCTTCACCGTCGGCGACGTGACGGTCGACCCGACCACAGGGCAGGCGCCCACCGAGCATGAGCGCATCAAGGCGATGATCACCATCGCCAAGCACGCCGAGGAGGTCGGCCTCGACGTCTTCGTGACGGGAGAACATCACAAGGTACCGAGCGGGCAGTCGATGCCTGGGAGGCATTGTTTCGCTCCCAGTATCTCTGACGCGTCGGTTCACCGCCGACGACATCTGGGATCCGATCAGCCTGCGCGAGTACGACGTCCTGTTCACGTTGAGCAAGTGCCCCGAATCGGGTCTTCGACCGCACGATCTGAATCACGAAATTCTGCTCAGCCAACCCTCGCTGAGCCGGATGTGCGAGCGGCTCGAAAAGCTGGGTTATGTAGCCCGACAGCAGGATCCGGACGACAAGCGCGAAACTGTCGTCGCACTCACCGACGAGGGGCTTGCGGTACAACGCTCTATCGGCATCAAACACGCGGCCCGAATACGGCGGTACGTCGGCGAGGCACTCGACGACGAAGAACTGACCCTGCTCGAAAGACTGTGCACCAAACTCAGACTCGCGCAGGTCGACATCGGAGAGTGAACTAGAAGAGTGTCGCGACCTCGTCGGCAGGTTGTGCGACCTTGGCTTGCCTACTCGTAACCGGCTTGCTCGGTGCAACCTTTGCAGGCGCAGCCTTCGCGGGTACAGCTTTCACAGGCGCGGCTTTCGCGGGCGTCGCAACTGCTCCGGAAGCGGCGACGGCGCGCGCAGCTTCACCGGCCAGTGCATCGGCGGCTTCGTTGAAGTGATTCCCGACGTGTCCGCGCACCCAACGGAACCGGACCGGCCCGGTGCGCTCGGTGATCGCGGCATCGATGCTCTTGATGAGTTCGATGTTGCTGACCGGGGAACCCGAAGAGGTTATCCACCCTTTGCGCTTCCACCCAGGAAGCCATTCGGATGCGCACTTGATGGCGTACTGGGAGTCCGACTCGATGGACAACGGCTCATCGCCGGGATGGGCGAGAATTGCTTCGAGGAGAGCCCGTAACTCGGCGATCTGATTGGTCCCCGACGGCTCGCCGCCGGAGTTGCTGGGACCGGTGTGATCTACCCAAGCCCACCCGATTGCGCCTCCCGGATTACGCAGACACGAGCCGTCCGTACTCACAATGATCACGAAGCAGGACCCTACTTCGGTCCTCCGACAAACAACAGGCGCCGCGCTGGATTGAATATGGTCGGTACGCAACCGAAACCGGAGGAATCATCCCTGTGAGCAACTCCGTGCCCTCGTCGTTCAAAGTTCTTGTCGCCCGGGAATCCGACGGGATCGTGCTCGCTCCGGAGCCGGTGGACGAGTCGTTTCTCCCCACACACGCTGACCGATCGGGCGTTGTCGCCATCGCGGTGGAGTATTCGTCCGTCAACTTCAAGGACGCTTCGGCGATCACTCCGAAAGGTGGCGTCGTACGCGAATATCCGATCATTCCCGAAATCGATATCGCGGGAACCGTCGTAGATTCCACGAGCAGCGACTTCATTGTCGGGCACTCCGTGGTCGCTCACGGGTACGACATCGGCACCGCGCAACACGGTGGTTACTCCGAATTCGCTCGCGTACCGGCAGATTGGGTCGTACCCCTGACCGCATTGTCCACCCGTGAGGCGGCCGCGATCGGAACAGCTGGATTCACGGCAGCTTTATCCGTCGCCGCGCTGGTCGATCGAGGCATCACGCCGTCGGACGGCCCGGTTCTGGTCACCGGCGCAAGCGGTGGCGTGGGGACTGTCAGTGTGGATCTGTTGGCCGGAGCCGGATTCGAAGTACATGCATCGACTGGAAAGAAAGAGGTGGCTGCATTGCTGACCAGCCTCGGCGCGTCCACGGTGATGGGGAGAATTCCGGAGGACCCGGACGCGCAGCCGCGGCCGCTGGGGCGTGCAGTGTGGGCCGCCGGGGTGGACTGCAGGGGTGGCACGACGTTCGCCCACCTTCTGAGCACGACGCGTTACGGCGGCGCTGTGGCTGCGAGCGGTGCGACGGGAGGAACTCGGCTCCCGACGACTGTGCTTCCGTTTATCCTGCGAGGGATCGCACTGCTCGGCATCGACTCGGTGCAGTTGCCGATCGAGCGTAGGCGGGCAATCTGGCAGCAACTCGAGACCGACATGGGTCCACGACACCTCGCGGCGCTCACGACGAAGATTCCCGTCACCGACGTCCAGTTCGCTCTCGGCAAGATCCGGGAAGGCCAGATCACCGGACGAACCGTCGTTTCGGTCGCCGGTCGGTTCTGAGAGCTAGGCTCGATCGGACATGTTGTTCTCCGATCTCCACGCCGGCACGAACTCGGTCGTGACCGAGTTCGTTTCGGAGCACCCGATGGACGTGGCGATGACGCTCTCCCCGCTTCGTCGAGGCAAAGGCGACCCCACTTTCGAGCGCGATTCAGCGGGTTCGGTGTGGCGAACCTCACGTTTGAAATCGGGCGTTCTTACGTATCGATTGACCCAACTTTCTCGGTACCGCGTTCGAAGCGAGGCATGGGGAGCAGGCGCCGCGGAATTCACGGGCATGCTGCCCGCACTCCTGGGACATGACGACGACGCGTCGAATTTCGCGCCCGAGCATCCGACGCTGATTCAGGCGCATCGGGAGTTTCCGCACCTCCGGCTCGGCCGCACTGGCCTTGTCATGGAAGCTTTGGTGCCGGCGATTCTGGAACAGCGTGTTCACGGAATTTCCGCATTCGCGTCGTGGCGCCGACTCGTCACCAAGTTCGGTGACCGCGCCCCCGGGCCGACGCCGAAGCCGATGTTCGTGCCACCCACGGCGGAGGTGTGGCGGATGATCCCGTCGTGGGAGTTTCATCTGGCGAATGTCGATCCGGCCAGGTCGAAGACCATCGTTCGCTGCGCTCAGGTGGCCGGCAGGCTCGAAGAGACTGCGACGATGTCTGCGGCAGATGCGACGCGTCGGCTGCGAGCGATCCCGGGGGTCGGCGTCTGGACTGCCGCCGAAGTCGCGCAACGCGCGTTCGGAGATCCCGACGCGTTGTCGGTGGGTGATTATCACTTGGCTGCCGTCGTGGGATGGTCGCTGCTGGGTCGACCTCTCGACGATGCCGGCATGGTCGAGTACCTCGAACCTCTTGCCCCGCATAGGTTTCGGGCGGTGCGACTTCTTGCAGTGAGCGGCAAGGCCATCAAGCCGAAGTTCGGTCCCCGCACGCCGCTGGTGGACCACTCCGGTCACTGAAGGCACCCACCTGGTGGCTCGCATGCGTATCCGACCAAGAGCCGGACTTCGTCGTGGAAGATCCATCTCGGGCTCAAATGCTCCGCCTGTTGGGATTCGAACCCCCTGCAGGAGGTTCGAATCCCAACACGGAGAGTAAATTGCCCGAGCGGCCCCCAACCCGATCCCGCGCTGGCCCGCTCGAGCGGAATAACCGACACCGAGGCGGTGTTCCCCGTCACGGTTAGTTCTGGACGACTGAAGGAGTACTCGGTGGTAGCAATCGGACATTCGAACCTCGATATCTTTCCGCTGGCTCTCGGTGGCAATACTTTCGGCTGGACCAGTGATGAAAGCGCCTCCTTCGAGATTCTCGACGCGTTCTCCGCCGGTGGCGGGAATTTCATCGACACGGCCGACTCCTATTCCGCGTTCGTCGACGGCAACTCCGGTGGCGAATCCGAAACCATCATCGGAAGCTGGACCGCTGCCCGCGGCAACCGTGACGACGTCGTCATCGCTACCAAGGTCAGCCAGCATCCCGAGTTCAAGGGACTGACACCGAAGAACATCGCAGCCGCGGCCGAGGCGTCGTTGAAGCGGTTGCAGAGCGATCACATCGACATCTACTTCGCCCATACCGATGCAGGCGATGCCCCACTCGTCGACACGCTCGCAGCGTTCGATTCGCTGATCGAAGACGGCAAGGTTCGGTACGTCGCGATCTCCAATTTCTCGGCCGATCGCGTCGAGGAGTGGTTGAAGGTCGCACGCGAGAGTAATTTCGCAGCACCGATTGCTCTGCAGCCGCACTACAACCTGGTCACCAGGGACGCGTACGAATCCGACCTTGCCCCACTCGCCGCCGATAACGATCTCGGGGTCTTTCCGTACTTCTCTTTGGCGTCGGGGTTTCTCACCGGCAAATACCGCGTGCGCAAGGATTTAGAGGGTGGCCAGCCACGGAAGCGGCTCGCGACGGGCTACTTCACCGACAAGGGACTCGAGGTCGTCGATGCGTTGAGCGAGATCGCCTTCGCTCACGAGGAAGAGATCGCCACCGTCGCGCTCGCGTGGCTGCTGCATCAGCCGACTGTCACTGCGCCGATCGCGAGCGCGAGCACAATTTCACAGCTACCTGCGTTGATGGCTGCTCCGGCGCTGACCTTGTCGCCCGTCGAACTTGCCCGACTCGACGCGACGTCGGCTGCGGTGTCCGCGTAGGCGGGCTCGACACCGGATTCAGGCGGTTGCGCGTGCCCGCCTGAGGGGGATCCGAAGTTTCGCGCGAATGTGGTGGATTGTGCCGTCCGGGATCAGGAAGCTTTCCTCGACCGCGACGGTCACCATCCGCCTGCCACGCACTCCCGCATCGATCAGGAAGGTCGAGTGCACCGTGTCTCCGGATTCGGTGAGTTCGATGTTCCGGATCCCGATGATCGCGCGGTAATAGAACGCGTTGCCGAGCGCCTTGATCAACCCAGGGCCCGAGAATCCTGTGGTCAGTCCGTTTTCTACGCGGCGTGCGTGGGGCGCGAACTTCACTGCGCTCGGATCGTGGGAGAGCAAGGAATCGATGTACGCGCGGGCGATAGCCTGCCGCGGACTGTCCTCTGGCGTGGTCACGATTGCGGACTCTAGCCTCAACGCTTCCCTCTCGGGAACATATCGGTCAACTTCGTTGCTGACCTTTGGGTGTCTCGAGCCCCGGAACGAACCACCACTGTCGACCCACCCATAGCAGCGGTCACCGAGCCGACATCGTCCGAGCGGCTGAGGGTCATTCTCGTTCTCGGTGCGCTCATCGCGCTAGGCCCGCTGACCATCGACATGTATCTACCCGCGCTGCCGGCAATCGTCGACGATCTGAACTCGTCCTCGGCCGCAGTGCAGCTCACGCTGACCGGAACACTGATCGGATTGGCCCTCGGCCAACTTGTCATCGGGCCTTTGTCCGACATCGTCGGCCGCCGGCTGCCACTCATTGTCGGCACAGCAGTCCACGTCGTCGCATCACTGCTGTGCGTCCTCGCTCCCAACGTCGCCGTCCTCGGTCTCTTTCGTGGGTTGCAAGGCCTCGGCGCAGCGGCAGCAGCGGTCGTCGCAATGGCCGTCGTGCGCGATCTGTTCACCGGTAGAGCCGCCGCAACCGTTCTGTCCCGCCTGATGCTGGTCATGGGCGTTGCGCCTGTCCTGGCGCCGTCGCTGGGTGGGGCAATTCTTCTTGCCGGCTCGTGGCGCTGGGTGTTCGGTGTCCTAGCCGTGCTCGGTGTGGCCCTGCTCGTCCTCGCCGTGTTTTCACTTCGTGAATCGCTGCCACCCGAGCGGCGTCGCGGTCGCGGCATCATGCCGGTGGTCCGCACCTATGGCGGCCTCCTGCGCGACGGACAGTTCGTCGTACTCGTACTGGTTGCCGCTCTTGCGATGTCCGCCCTGTTCGCCTACGTCGCAGGCTCGTCGTTCGTGCTCCAGGAGCAATTCGAACTCGACGAGCAGCAATTCGCTGTGGTATTCGCGCTCGGAGCGATCGCCCTGATCGGCGCCTCGCAGCTCAACGTCGTTCTCCTCGCCTACTTCACACCCGTACGTATCGTGGTCAGCGCATTGTCGGCGGGCGTGCTCGCCGCCGCAGTGATGACCGTTCTCGCAGTCGGCGACATCGGCGGAATATTCGGCTTCCTGATCCCGCTGTGGTTCGTCCTCGGGGCAGTCGGATTCGTCATGCCGAACGCACCTGCCCTGGCGCTGTCCCGGCACGGTGAAGCTGCAGGAACTGCTGCTGCCCTGCTCGGTGCTGCGCAGTTCGGCTCCGGCGCCATAGTCGCACCGGTGGTCGGTGTTCTCGGCAACGATGCCGTGGCAGTATCGGTCACGATGGTCGGTGTCTCCGCGATTGCGCTCCTCGCGTTGATTGCAGTAACAGCAAAGACCCCGACCGAGACAACCCACACGGTGACGACTACCAGCAAGGTGTGACCGCACATGCCGGAACGAGAACGCGATGCCAACGGTAAACCGCTGAATGCACGCCCCCGCGACGGTCTGGGAAGGCCACTCGCGCGTAATGAGGTCGGCGTCGAACGGATCCCGGAGGACCTCAGACTTCCGCCGCACGAGTCCATCGCGAAAGCACAACACTTACTCGATGCCGACATGCCCTTCCATGCCCACGAAATTCTCGAAGGAACGTGGAAGGACTCACCGGAATCGGAACAGATGCTCTGGCAGGGTCTTGCTCAGCTCGCCGTAGGCCTGACGCACCTCCTACGTGGTAACACCGTGGGGGCTCGGTCACTGCTCGTACAAGGTCACGACCGCATCCGCGGCTACGAAGTCGATCCGCCGTACGGACTCGACGTGGCGGGCCTGCTGGTGTGGTCGCAGGAGCTACTCGACCATATGGACGACGGGGATCTTCCGCAGTCACCTTCGGCTCCTCGGCTTCTGGGCTGACCCCCTCTCGCCAACCGTTCGAGATCTCGCTACAGTGAGATTAGTTAGGTTAGGCGACACTGAGCGGAAGGAAGTCGGTGACAGCACAGTCCGCAGCGGCGCAGGTTTCTTACTGGGTTGCAGTTCTCACTCCCGAAGAACGTCCGTTCGGAAGCCGACGCACCGATCCTCGGATCGATACGATCGATTCCTCGGTCGTCACTTCCTCGCGTACACAATGGGCGGGTGAGCAGCATCCACCGGCCACCACCCTGCTTGCCGTCCTCGCCGCCACCGTCGGTTCGTGGCAGAGCGATCGCTGTCGCAACTGCACCTCCGGAGTGCTCGTCGACATCGAAGCCGGCCGATTCGGCAATCTCGACGAAGTGTCCGAGGATCGTGGTTTCTTTCCGGTTCGCCTTCCGTCCACCGGCGACGTCGACGTCCTCACCTCCGAAGTTCGTCGACGCGTCGCCGCGGCCCCCAACGACGGTGTGGACTTCGATACCGCCAAGCACGTGCTGAGCCCTCCGGCGCTGGCGCGAAGAGCCGGCGCTCAGATTTCGTTCGAGTACGGCACCGGTCGAGCTGTCCCCGACGACAGTGACCCGCTGACCCACAACCTGTCCGTCACCTGCGATGTCATCGAGATCGACGGAGTCACGATGGTGGACACCGAGTTCCGTTGGAACAGCCGAGTCTTCACCTGCGCGGACGTCGACGATTTCGAACGCTTCTGGGAGAAGACGATCTCGATGTTCCTCTAAATGCTCTTCAGAAATCGAACGTCCTCGGCCAGACCGTCGGCGGGCGTTTCGAGGATCACCGGAGCGTCTGCTGCCTCGGCGACCGCAACCAACACATCGGCATCGATCGTTCCGTCGGCCAGGTTGGCATGCCGGTCGCGCGCAGAGCCGAACTCGTCGCGCGAGTTATTGAGGTGCACCAGGTCTATTCGACCCGTGATGGCTTTGATTCGATCCACGACGCCGAGGAGCTCTTCGCCCCCCGCCCAAGCGTGGCAGGTGTCGAGACAGAAACCGGCACCGAATTCGCCGACGGCGTCCCACAACCGGGCGATGTCGTCGAAGTGGCGAGCCATGGCGAAATCTCCGCCCGCTGTGTTCTCGATGAAGATCGGCACGCCGAAGCCCCCTACATCCTCCTGGCGCTCGAACAGCTTGCGCCAGTTCTCGACACCTTTCGTGGTGTCCTCGCCATCCCGCACGTGACCGCCGTGCACGACCAGACCGATCGCGCCGATCTCGGCAGCGGCCGCAGCCTGCTCGATCACTGCCTTTCGCGAGGGAATCCTGATCCGATTGTTCAGGCTCGCGACGTTCAACACGTAGGACGAGTGCACGACGACGTCGATGCTGCCGGCGTTCAATTCCTCGCCCTGGGGGTGGGGCTCGAGCTTGTTCCACTTCTGCGGATCGGTGAGGAAGAGCTGAACCAGATCGACGCCGAAACTCTCCGCGGAACCGATTGGGTCGGCGGAGTCGCGGACGTGTGCCCCGATACGCATGTATCCATGATAGGTGGGCGCACCTCAGGGTGTCCCCCGATAGTGAAGACTCCCGAACACTGAAAGACTGAACACCATGACTGATATCGCCGCCAGCGCGATCGCCCTGACCAAAACCTACGGCTCCGGGGATACCCAAGTCCACGCTCTGCGCGAGGTGAGCGTGGAGTTCGCGCGCGGCGAGTTCACAGCAATCATGGGCCCCTCCGGTTCGGGAAAATCCACACTGATGCACTGCCTTGCGGGCCTGGACTCCGCAACGTCGGGGACCGTGACGATCGGTGACACCGAACTGACCGACCTGTCCGACAAGCAGATGACCGGATTGCGCAGAGACCGAATCGGTTTCGTGTTCCAGTCGTTCAACCTCGTTCCTACCCTGACGGCACTGGAGAACATCACCCTTCCGCTCGACATCGCCGGCCGCACACCGGACAAGGAATGGTTGGACACCGTGGTGAGCAAGCTCGGGATCGGCGATCGTCTCGATCATCGTCCGAGCGAACTCTCGGGAGGACAGCAGCAGCGAGTCGCCTGCGCGCGAGCACTTGCAGGCCGACCCGACATCGTCTTCGGCGACGAGCCGACCGGCAACTTGGACTCGCGTTCGTCCGGCGAGGTGCTGAGCATTCTGCGCGCCGCGGCCGACGAATTCGATCAGACGGTAGTGATCGTCACTCACGATCCGCGCGCGGCAAGCTACGCGGACCGCGTCGTGTTTCTGGCCGACGGCGCTGTCATCGATCAACTGGCGAATCCGACCGCCGAGACGGTCCTGGACCGCATGAAGCAGCTGGAGACGGTCTGATCATGGCCGCCAATCCCATGCGCAAGGTTTCCCTGAGAAATCTTGCCGCACACAAAGTTCGTCTTGCACTTACCGTCCTGTCGGTCGTACTCGGAACGGCCTTCGTCGCCGGCTCGTTCGTGTTCACCGATACCTTGCAGCGCACGTTCTCCTCGATCTTCTCCGACACCGCAGCAGGTGCGGATGTTCGGGTCAGCGCGGAGGAAACCGGCTCGAGCGGAGTCCCCACCCAGGATGCCGCAACCATCGAGGCGCTACCGAACGTGGCAGCGGTGATGCCCTACGTCGGTGGGCAGATCGTCGTTCTCGACAAATCTGGAACGACCGTTCAGTCCGGCGGTGCGCCGACCATCGGGGAGGCCTACATCCCCGATGAACAGCGACTCGGAGCAAAAGAAGACTTCCTCTCCGGCGCTGCGCCCACTGCCCCCGGTGAAGTCGCGATCAACGAGGGTGGTGCAGAGAGGTCCGGCCTCACCGTCGGGGACTCGACGCAGGTCCTCATTCCGTCCAAGGGCACGGTCGATGTCACGGTGACCGGAATCTACGACACCGCAGCCGAATCCGGCGGTTATATCGGAGTCCAGTTCCTGCAGAGCCAAGCGAACGAGCTGTTCTCGGACGGCTCACATGTCCAGTACTACGACGTCGCTGGTAACGATCTCGCGGCAAAGGGCATGACCCAGGCCGATCTACGTGAAGAGATCGCCGCCGCGCTACCTGATGCCAAGGTGCAGACAGCAGACGAAGTTCGCGCCGAGGCCCAGGATGAGATCGAGTCAGCGTTGTCCTTCGTGAACTACTTCTTACTGGCATTCGGCGGCATCGCCCTACTCGTCGGCACGTTCATCATCTACAACACCTTCTCGATGATCGTGGCGCAGCGGGTCCGCGAACTCGCATTGCTCCGTGCCATCGGCGCAAGCCGCAGCCAGGTCAGCCGCTCGGTAGTGCTCGAAGCGCTCATCGTCGGAGTCATCGGTAGCGCACTAGGGTTCGCCGGCGGCGTAGGGCTCGCTTACGGCCTGCGTGCTCTGCTCAATGCCTTCGACGTCGGAGTGCCTTCGGGCGCACTCGCTCTCGAACCGAGAACAGTCTTCGTCGCCTTCCTCGTCGGGATCGTGGTGACGGTACTGAGCGCCTACGCACCGGCTCGTCGTGCCGGCAAGATCCCGCCGATCGCGGCCATGCGAGAAGAGTTCGCCTCTGCGGGTGACAGTCTTCGCATGCGCACGATAATCGGGATCGTGATCGGCGCACTCGGCGCGGTCGCACTCGTCGTGGGCGCGCAATCGACCGGTGGAGCAGCTGCGGGCACCGTCGGAGTGGGAGCCGTCGCCGTCATCATCGCCGTCGCGCTGGCCGCGCCGTCGCTCTCACGCCCGATCGTCGGCGCCTTGGGATCGGTGCTCACTCGGCCCTTCGGTGCGATCGGCTCTCTCGCACGGACCAACTCGGTCCGCAACCCCCGCCGCACGGCAGCAACTGCCTTCGCTCTGATGCTCGGTCTGATGCTCGTCTCCGTCATCGGCGTCCTCGGTGCGTCGGCGAAGGCCAGTGTGGACGCGCTCGTCGACACTGGAATCGAGGCGGACTACATCCTGAGCGGACCTCAGGCCATCGGTGTTCCCGTCGGGGCAGGACAAGCCGCCCGTAACACCCCAGGGGTGGACAAGGTGGCGATTCTGCACCCGGTCCAGGTGAACATCTCCGGTGAATCCACCTTCGGGGTTGCTCTCGACGGTAGTCCCGACGGCTTGTTCGATCGCAAAGTTGTCGAGGGTGATCCAGAGCTCTCCGGCAACAGCATCGCTGTCTCGCAGTCGGCGTCCAGCGAGAAGAACTGGCAGCTGGGGACAGTGGTGGACTTGGACTCGTTCGACGGTGTGCGCGTCCCGGTGACCGTGACCAGCATCTACGAGGACAGCCCTTTGGTAGGTGACTGGCTCGTATCCGAAAGCGTCTACGAGCAGGTGACACCGAGCATCGTGCGTTCGGACATCGTGGTTCTCGTCGGTGCGGCCTCGGGTACCGATCTCGATGTCCTCCGCAGCGACCTCGAGGCGTCGACGAAGCCGTTCGTCGTCGTACAGGTCCAGGACCGCGAGCAGTTCAAGGGCAGCCAGAGCCAACAGATCGATACGTTGCTCGCAGTTCTCTACGGGCTCCTCGCGTTGGCCGTCGTGATCGCGATCCTCGGCATCATCAACACACTCGCGCTCTCCGTGGTCGAGCGTCGTCGAGAGATCGGGATGTTGCGTGCTGTGGGGATGCAGCGTGCGCAGGTGCGTCGCACCATCTATCTCGAATCCCTCTTGATAGCGCTGTTCGGTGCCATCGTCGGGCTGGTTCTCGGAATAGTGTTCGGCTGGGGTTTCGTGCGAACTCTTCGCGACGAAGGCCTCGGGGTCATGACGGTTCCGTGGGGACAGGTCATCGGGATGCTGATCGGGTCTGCGATCGTCGGGGTCGGCGCAGCCCTCTGGCCTGCTGCCAGAGCAGCGCGCACGCGCCCGTTGGAGGCCATTGCAGACGCCTGATCGTGGGGGCGCGCACCGACTCGAGGAAAGTAACAATGTTGTAAGGGTTGCGCATAAAACGACCACGGGGTTACCTTGTAGCGCGTAAACAGTCTCGAAGACGGTTTCTAGTCAAGATCCGAATGGGCTGTGGCACTGCAAGGGGGGGGCATGTCGCTTCATCCGACCGACACGTCCCCGTACTCCGAGCTCGCGCCGATGTGTAAACCCGATCTGCGAGAGACACTGTTGGATCGGTTGTGCGAGGTCGCCCACGCGCTGCCCGACGCGACGGCTCTGGTCGCCGACGACGGCGTACTCACCTTCGATCAGCTTCTGCACCGGACCTATGCGGTGGCCCGCAAGATTGCGCACCTGACCCAGGTCGATCGAAGTCCCATCGCGGTGGACGGGCGATGCACCACCGAGTCGATCACGTTGATGCTTGCGGTCATCGCGTCCGGGCACTCGCTGGTACCCCTCGACTCGAATCTGCCCGAGACTCGACGGCAGCACATCGTCGAGCAGGCCTCCGCGCTGCGGCTGGACAGTGCCGACATCTCCGAAGCCGAGGACTCGGCTGCGCCGCTCCCGACCGTGACCGGGGATCGAATTGCGATGATCGCATTCACTTCCGGATCGACAGGCGTCCCCAAGGGAGTGCTGCTCAGTCACCGGATGTGCCTGAGCAAAGCGTACGAAGTCAGCTCGGCCCTGGCGCTCAGACCACGTGACCGTGTGGGGAATGCGCTTCCGGTGAGCTTCGGCGCGGGCATCAATACGCTGTTCGCAGGTCTTCTCAGTGGCGCACAGGTGCATTGCCGCGATCCACGAACGATCCACACGGACAATCTGACGGAATGGATCGAGCGGTCTGCGCTCACGACCTTGCACTGCTCACCTTCGCTTGTGCGAAGCGTTCGCGCGTCCGTACCAGCTGCGACGGTGCAGCCGTCACCTGAAGCACTACCCGACAACCTGGTCCCATCGCTCCGGATCGTCACGACTTACGGCGAAGCCTTGCACTCTTCCGATGTGCGCTCACTCCGGGCCAAGCTCGGAAGCGGCGTGACTTTCGTGAACTGGTATGCAACAACCGAATCCGGTGCCGTCGCCTACGACTCCTACACCGTGGACCGAGCTCTCCCGCCAGGCTTCCTGCCTGCTGGGCGAAGTCCGCACGGAAAGACCGTGGAGATCGTCGGAGAGGATGGTCGGGCGCTGCAACAAGGCGAGACCGGACAAATTCGTGTCTCATCAGCGGTATCAGCCGACGGATACCTCGGGTTGAACGAGCTGACACGCACACGTTTCAGTACCCGCAATGCAACTCATCGCTATCTCACCGGAGATGTGGGCCGAATCGATCGATTCGGTGTTCTGCATCTCGTCGGTCGTGTAGATGATGCAATCAAGGTGCGCGGTTATCTGGTGGAACCTGCGGAAATCGAGGCAGCACTTCGAAGTGTCGACGACGTAGTAGATGCCACGGTCGTTGCGCGCGACGTCGAATCGGGCAAGGAACTCGTCGCATACTTCGTCTCCGAACGATCGTCGTTGGCCACCGTGCGCGATCTACTGCGCGAAAACCTGCCGGAATGGATGGTTCCCACCCACATCACCCGGGTGGACAAGATCGATCGGAACGAACGGGGAAAGGTCGATCGTTCGAAACTTCCGGCTGCAGACGAGCAACCAGCCATCGTGGCGGAGACCACTCTCAGCGGGCCTACCGAACACTGGATCGGAAACATCATCGGTCGAGAACTGGGCCTGAACCATGTCCATCGTGACGCAGATTTCGCTTCGCTCGGCGCAACGTCACTCGCTTCGACCACAATTGTGGTCGGTGTGCAGCAAGCTTTTCATGTCGATATCTCGACCGAGGAGCTCGCCCGGTCGATGAACATCCGCACTCTCGCCCGATTGATCGACACGAAGCTTGCAGCGTCCGACCGAGATGTCTCGAACTCGTCCGCGAACGGGGTCGTCGTTGCATTGCGGGGCGAAGGTTCGCAGGCTCCGCTCTTCATCGTCGCAGGGGCAGGAGTGCCCGCAGTCGGACTCGTTCCTCTGTCCAATCACCTGGACCACGACCGCCCGGTGTATGCGATACAAGCCAAAGGCCTTGGGAAGAGGGCACTTCCGGATAGAAGCATCAGTCGAGCTGCACGTCGATACGTACGCGAGATCCGTCGGATTCAGCCGTATGGCCCCTACCTGTTGGCCGGCCACTCACTCGGGGCATGGATTGCGCTCGACATGACTCGGATCCTCGAAGCAGACGGCGACATCGTCGCCGAGCTGATCTTGCTCGATCCTCGCCTGTACCGAAAGACGCTCGATAGGCTCTCGGACGACACCCACCTGGAAGCAGCTCCGGAGGGGCCGAACCCGGTTCGCAGACAAAGCCCCATTTCGCTCGCTCGGCAAGCCGCCATGGTTGCACTTGCGGGGTTGGTCCGGTTTCCGACCACCGAACGTTGGCTGGCATTCGGCATCATCGGTTCCCGAGCACTCGGCGCTCATCGACCAAAGCCGTGGAGCGGCCCGGTCACCGTCGTCGTGACGGGAGAGAACACCTCCGATCGACGCTCCTGGGAAACGCTGGCGACGGGTGATCTCGTCATCGAAGAAGTTCCTGGCAATCACATCGACATGGTTCGCGAACCAATCGTCGCCAGAGTTGCCGACATCATCGACGACGCATTGCACAGGCGCAGGCGGCGGGAACGGACAGATCACAGATGACCGACTCGATAGTGCGGCGCCGAAGCCGCAGACCGCTGATGACTTCCATCGCCAGTCATCGTGATAGCTACCACTCCTCGGCACAGCCTTATCGCGTGAGCCAGGACTCGATGAGCTGTCCTCGATCCCCCGAACCGCGTACGTTGGTTTTCGACGCTGTAGCAACGCAGCCGGGAGGCTCTCGACCCATGAACAAGGACACACCGCGTTACCCACTGAACTCGGTCGAACTGCACAAGGACGTACTTCGCTACGTGGACGTCGGCGATGGCCCACCGATTGTGCTGGTTCACGGCCTGCTGGGATCGAACGAGTCCTGGGCGGGACAAATCGAACGCCTGTCGGAGCGGCACCGTGTCATCGCGCCCGATTTGTTCGGCCACGGCCGGTCCGACAAGCCGTCTGGAGACTATTCGCTCAGCTCGCATGCTGCGACGATCCGCGATCTGCTCGAACATCTGAACATCGAGTCCGCACCGATGGTCGGCCATTCGCTGGGCGGCGGGATCGTCATGCAGGCCGTCTACCTGTTCCCGGGGTTGGTCGAACGGTTGGTGCTTGTCAGCAGCGGCGGCCTCGGCACCGAAGTGAGCCTGTTCCTCAAAGCCGCCACCTTGCCCGGCAGTGAGCTCGTTCTTCCGGTACTGGCGTCCGACTGGGTGCGCAGGAACGCGGAGAGCGTCATCGGGCAGTTGAACAAGTGGGGGCTTCCGGTACAGCCGGGTGCGAGCATGGCGGAAACGTGGCGCTCCTTCAAGTCGGTGTCCGACAGACAGACCCGCGAGGCGTTCCTTGCCTCGACGCGGGCCGTCGTCGGTCCGCGTGGACAGACGGTCAGCGCCAAGCAGCACTTCGAGAAATTCGAATCGATACCGTCGCTACTGATCTGGGGCGGCAAGGACCGCATGATTCCGGCCTCCCATGCCGACAACATCAGACGGGAAGTACCGAACAGTCGCGTCGAGATCTTCTCCGGCGCAGGACATTTCCCGCAGCTGGACGAGCCGGATCTCTTCTTCCGCGTTCTCGACGAATTTCTCACCGCGAACTCCGGGGTCGACGCAGCACCGACACCCGCAGTGTCGGACTGACGATGTCGCTGTGGCCGATGTTTCCACTCGGCAGCGTGCTGCTGCCTGGGGAGCGCCTTCCTCTGCACATCTTCGAGCCGCGTTACCAGGAACTCTTGGCCGCTTGTCTCGCCATGGAGGATCCCAGTTTCGGGGTCGTGCTGATCGAGCGCGGTAAAGAATCCGGAGGCGGAGATGTCCGCCATCATGTCGCAACGGCTGCCCACATCGTCGCCCATGAAGAGATCGGCGACGGCAGGCATTACGTGGAATGTGTCGGGAGCGAAAGACTTCGGGTCGACGCATGGCTCGAGGACGATCCCTACCCGCGCGCTGATCTTCGCGTATGGGCCGACGAGAATGCGGCCACTCCGCCGCCCGAATCCGAGTTCACGTCATTGCAGGACAAGATTTCTCAGCTGTACGTCTTGATCGGCGACCTGGCACGGGCCGAAGGTGCTGCGCCACCGCCCGATCCGGCGTTCTCCACACTTCCTGCCGAGGCGGGTGAACGTTTGTTCACCCTTGCCGCACAGGTTCCGATGGGGCAGTCCGACCGTCAGGACGTGCTGGAGGCACCGGGCCCGTCCGAGCGACTACGGGTACTCGTCGATGCTGTCGACAACGTCACCGACATCGTCAAGTTCAGGTTGACCTAACCGGCAGAAACGGACACAAAAAAAGAACCAGCACCCGAAGGTGCTGGTTCTTTTTCTAACATTGGTAGCGGGGACAGGATTTGAACCTGCGACCTCTGGGTTATGAGCCCAGCGAGCTACCGAGCTGCTCCACCCCGCGTCGTTGTGGAACAAACATTACATGTTTCGGCGCGGATCTCCCAATCCCCAGGTCAACCATCGACTGAGCGGCCGATTTGATTGCGCCTATGACAAGTTCTGGCGGAGGACAGGAGCCATGAACGATGAGACTCCTCGGATGTTCGCAGTGCCGGCAGCGGGCTACGACCGGCTGATCGGACGCTATCTGCTTACATTGGCACCGGCGTTCGCCCCGTTCACCCTCGGCCCTCATGGCGCCTACCTCGAGACGCTCGACGACAGCGGTCGCGCAGCCCTTCGACTGGCCTGCCTGAACACCTTCGATCGCCCGGAGCAGCCCTTCACGGTGGAAGCACGCGCGTGGTTCGCTCGGGGAACGGTGTAAAACGACCGCTATCGCTTCGTGCGCGCAACAACCATCCCGAGCGCTGCTGCGGTGAGCAGCTCCCAGCCGGTGAACGTGTAGATCGATGCGCGCTCCATCACACCCACGGGGCCGACACCGGCGATCAGCAGACCGGACGCGACGAACCCGAGCACGCCAAATCCGATGCTGCCCTTCGAGTACCAACGCGGGCAGGTTGGAACGCCGGTGCCGACGAGCAGGGCGATGACGTTTCCGGCGCCGATCGCCAGGACCGCACCGATGATGTGTGCATTTCCGTCACCGGCATGTACGAGTGCGACGAGCACGCTGCCGAGGGCGTATGCGGCTATCGCTCCGAGATACACCCATCGCCGACGTCCCAGCAGCGATGCCGAACATATGCCCGCCGCAAGCACCGAGATCGCGGACACGCAGAATGCGACGTTCATCAGCCACGAGGTGTCCGAGGTTGTCGGCGCCCCGAGATCGCTGACGGTGTCGTAGGCGTACCGGTAGCCCTCGGATTTTGAGGCTGTCAACGCCTCGAGCAGCAGATATTGCAGCGAGGCGAAAGCGAAGAGCAGGCCTGCAGCGCGTGCTTTCCTACGTGGAATGTCGTACTCCTCAGGGCTGGGGAACGGTCGTCGTACAGGTGGGTACAGTCGGACCCGTTCGACACACGGCTTGCATGCCGAACACGCCTTCGAGGAGCAACTGTGGCACGAGTACCTGCAGACCGCCGCGAGGTGGTGCGCTCCTTCCGGCCCCCGCGAGCAGTCTGTCGGGTGGTTCGATGAGCAGGAGTCTCGCTCCGCCGCTGCGCCAGATCGGGACTCGTGAACTTCTGCGTCTCGTCGTGATCGCTGCGGTTCTGCTCTCCTATCAGATTCTGGCGCTGGGCAAGTGGATCTTTCGGCCCCGCCGCGGCTGGGCAGCGCATGCCTCCGAGGGGATTGTCGACGCGTTCTTCGTACTCGGACCGACGTTCGTCAAGGTCGGTCAGCTGATGGGGTCCTCACCCGGACTCTTCCCGAAGGTGCTGGCAAATACCTGTTTGCGCTGCCTCGACGAGGTCCCTCCGTTCCCGGGGGCGCAGGCGAGAGCGATCATCGAAGCAGACCTCGGTCGTAGCGTCGAGGACCTGTTCGCCCGGTTCGACGACGTGCCGCTGTCGTCTGCTTCTGTCGCCCAGGTACATCTCTGTGTGCTGAACGATGGCCGCGAAGCTGTCATGAAGGTTCAGCGCCGGGGCATCTACCACCGTATGAAGGTCGATCTCCGCATTGCCTACGTCTTCGCTCGGGCATTGGAAAAATACATCGCCTTCTTCGAGACTGCCAACGCCTCCGCCATCATCGTCGATCTACACGCCGCGACGTTCACCGAGTTGGACAGCGTCGTCGAAGCACGGCGGCAGGCCTCGTTTCGGGCCGCGATCTCCGCTTTCGGCGACAACACCTTCGCGACGGCGCCCGAGGTGATCGCGGAGTACTGCGGCAGCCGGGTCATCTGCATGGAACGCATGCGCGGGTACCCGCTGGATCAGTGCACCCCCAGCGAGCAATCCGAGCTGATCGTCCGCAGGGCCGCCAAGGTATGGATGGAAGCCCTTGTGCTGCACGGGCTTTTCCATGGCGACGTTCATGCAGGAAACGTCTGGGTGCTCGACGACGGGCGGGTCTCGTTTCTCGATTTCGGCGTCATGGGTGAACTCGACGAACAGTGGCGTTCGCTGCTGCAGGATCTCTTTCACGCCACCGTGATCGACGGAGACTTCACTCGGCTTGCCGGCAGCGTCAAACGGCTCGGCATCATCTCCGAGGACGTCGGCACGGACGCCGAGGTCGGCTCGATTCTGCAGTCCGTGTTCGCACCGATGCTCTCGGATACGTTGGCGCACTTCAGCTTGACCGATTTCATCAAGGCGCTCGTGGGCATGGGGCAGCATTACCGAACCTCGAGCCCGGAGGAGTTGATCCTGGTGGGCAAGCAACTCGGATACTTCGAGCGCTACGCGATCGAACTGGCCCCGAACTGGGCACTCGGAACCGATCCGTTCGTCTTCAAGAACGTCTTCCCCGCGGAGGTGGCCGCGTTGGCACACGCCCGCGAGGTCGACCTTCCGGACTAGCTGAGCGTCAGGACGACTTTGCCTGCGGCGGTTCGATTTTCGAGAGAGGCAATTGCCTCGCCCGCCTTCTCGAGCGGGAACACCGACGGCTCGGGCGCAGTCAGCTTGCCCGAGGCGAGCAATGGTTCGACCTCGGCCCACTGCTGTTTCAGGTAGCCCGGGTTGCTCATCCACCATGCGCCCCAGCCCACTCCCACGACGTCGACGTTGTTCAACAGGAGCCGGTTGACCTTGACCGTCGGGATCTCACCGCCGGTGAACCCGATCACCAGGATCCGACCCGACGGCGCAAGACTGCGAATGCTGTCGGTGAACCGGTCACCGCCGACAGGATCGACGACGATGTCGACACCTTTGCCTCCGGTGAGTTCCTTCACCGCGTCCTTCCATCCGTCCACGAGCACGACGTCGGTGGCGCCCGCGGCCCGCGCGGTCTCGGCCTTCGCTTCCGAACTGACGACGGCAATGACCCGCGCAGCGCCCAGAACCGGAGCCATCCGCAGCACCGAAGTACCGATACCTCCCGCGGCGCCGTGCACGAGAACCGTCTCGCCCTCGGCGAGACGTCCGCGCTCACGCAGCGCGAAATGCACCGTCAGATCGTTGAACAGCAGTCCGGCACCTGCCGTCAACGAGACGGCGTCCGGGAGCGCGAAGACGGTCTCCGGGGCCACGGCGGCGACCGAGGCCATACCGTCGGACAGTCCGGTCAGGGCGGCGACGCGATCACCTGCGGTGAACCCGGATCCATCGGGTGCCGACCGAACGATGCCCGCTATCTCACTGCCCGGCACGAACGGCAACGCGGGCTTGTACTGGTAGAGCCCGCGAGTCAGCAGAGCGTCCGGGAAGGCGACTCCGGCGGCGTGTACGTCGATCAGCACGGATTTCCCGTCTTCGGCCGGTTCTTCGACGTCGACGATCTCGACCGAATCCGGTCCATCCAGCTTCGTGATGTGCACCGCACGCATGAACTGTCCTCTCGTTGGGAAGAGACCCTTTTTCGATCAGGGCGCGTAGCGCCGTGTGACCCACGGTACAAAACCGGAGTGAGGAGTGCCGACCCGCCTGGGGGAGGCCGGAGCGGAGATGAATCGGCCGAGGTGGTCCAATCGAGGTATGTCCACCCCCCTCACCACTGTTACGCCTTCCGGAACCCCGCGCGGCGGTGTCGTCGTAGTTCAGGAAGCGTTCGGCGTCACCGACCACATCTTCGATATCTGCCAACGATTCGCCGATGCCGGCTGGGTCGCTACCGCTCCGCATCTGTTCCATCGACAACCAACCCAGATCATCGCGTACGACGACATGGACCCGGCCATGGCGGCCATCGGCGCATTGACGGCAAGCGAGGTCGATTCCGACGTCGATGCCGGATTCTCGGCCTTGGCCGAACTCGGATTCGAGCCACAGCAGACTGCGATCGTCGGATTCTGCATGGGCGGATCGGTTACCTTCCAGACCGCTGTACGACGCTCTGTCGGTGCCGCAGCGACGTTCTACGGCGGCGGAATTGCGAAGGGACGCTTTGGATATCCGGCAATGTTGTCGGTCGGCGATGCGTTGCAGACTCCCTGGCATGGGTTCTTCGGCGACCTGGACAAGGGAATTCCGATCGACGAGGTCGAACAATTGCGCGCCGCGGTGGCGACTTCACCAGTGTCGACCGACATCATCCGATATGCCCAGGGAGAGCACGGGTTCAACTGCAACGACCGCCCCTCGGTCTACAATTCCGAGGCCGCAGCCGACGCCTGGACGAAGACGCTCGAATGGTTCGACGGCCATGTCGCCCAGTGAAACCGAGCAGATTCGGTCTTTCTGGACGGACCTAGGATTGCCCGGGCTCTTCGATGTGCACACCCACTTCATGCCGAAGAACGTCATGGACAAGGTCTGGACGTACTTCGACTCCGCGGGCCCGCTCACCGGAATGGCCTGGCCGATCACCTACCGGGAGGATGAGGACACGCGTATCGAGATGATGCGCGAGTTCGGCGTACGGGGGTTCACCTCGATGATCTACCCGCACAAGCCGGGCATGGCGGAGTGGCTGAACTCGTGGGGCACACAGTTCGCGCAGCGGGTGCCCGATTGCGTGCACACCGCAACGTTCTACCCCGAGGAAGGTGCCACGCAGTACGTCGAATCGGCGGTGGCCTCCGGCGCAAAAATTTTCAAGTCACACATACAGGTCGGGAATTACCCGCCGAACGATCCTCTGCTCGACGACGTGTGGGGGATCATCGAGGACGCGGCGATCCCCGTTGTGATCCATTGCGGTTCAGGACCGGCCTCCGGACCGCACACCGGACCGGAATCGATTGCCACGCTACTGCAACGCTTTCCGCTACTTCCGCTGATCATCGCGCACATGGGCATGCCCGAATATCTCCAGTTCCTCGAGATGGCGTTGCAGTATCCGAACGTGCGACTCGATACGACCATGGCGTTCACCGATTTCTCGGAAGCGTCCTGGCCGTTCCCGAAATCGGGTCGATCGAAACTGATAGATCTTCAGGGCCGCATATTGTTCGGGAGCGACTTCCCCAACATCCCATATCCGTATCTGGACGCGCTGACCGCCGTGGCTCGCCTCGATCTGGGAGACGAGTGGGTGTCGGACGTGTGCTACCGAAACGGGGCGAGCCTGTTCCTGTAGCGAAAGGCTCGCCTGGCCGTGGGTAAAATCTACCGGCTCACACCACTCTCGGCGACAGCCAGGCGATCAGGTCGTCGAGGACTCGATCTTTCTCCGGTTCGTTGAAGATCTCGTGGTACAGCCCGTCGTACACCTCGATGGTCAGGTCGGTCGATCCGGCGGATTCGGCGATCGAGCGACTGCCCGATACGTCGGCGAGCTTGTCCTCGCTGCCGTGCTGCAGAAGAACTGGGAGCGTGAGCGTATGCAGCCGCGCGGGATAGCTCTCCATGGCGCCGACCAATCCGCTGGCCAGCCCGGCTGGGATCTTGCCGTGGTAGACGAAAGGGTCGGCGTTGTACGCGGCTACGACGGCCGGATCCCGCGACACCGCGGCCGAGTCGAGTGCCTGAACCGGCAAGCCCGGCGCGATCTTGCCCAGGATCTTGCCGATCGGGATCAGAATTTTCGGAGTGCTGTCACCGAGGACCACCGCGGGGGCGGACAGCATCAGCGCATCGAGCTCGTTTTGGTACTCGAGCGCGTACGACAGGGCGATCGCACCACCCATGCTGTGGCCGAGCAGGAAACTCCGCATACCTGGGTACGCCGCATCGGCGATTCGAAAGACCTCGTGCAGGTCCGCGACGAAGTCCGACCATTTCTTCAGTTCGAGCCGCTTGCCACCGGATCTTCCGTGCCCACGATGATCGGGCGCATAGACGACGAGACCGAGCGTCCCGAGACGTTCGATGACATGGTGGTAGCGGCCCGCGTGTTCACCGAGTCCATGCGAGAGCACCAGGATGGCCGACGGTTCGCGAACTTCAGGCGTCCAGACGTCGTACACGATCTTGGTTCCATGCACTCCAGTGAACGATGCCTCGGTGCGTTTCACGTGTGTATCTCCTCTGCTGCGACGCTGAACTTCAGCGATCTCGAAAGGCTGTCTTCTGCTCTGCAAAGACGGCGTACCCATCCGATCACGAAATGGCGGCGAATTATATGAGATCAGTCATGACATTTGTCGATAATTAGCTGTTACCGTTTTGTCGTAGCTTGCTTGAAAGTTCGGTTGATCTATCGAGAGGGCGTGCTCCACCCCCTATGACTGCTCCCTCCGAGGCGATACCCGCTGCGCGGTGGCGAGATCCCAAGCGCTACCTCTGGCCGCTCGGTCTGGTCATTCCGCTGAGCCCGTTCATGGCCTGGGGGCTGGTCACGGTTCTGGGCCCAGGCGCATTCTGGCTCCTTGGCCTGTTGATCATGGGAATTGTCATCCCACTGATCGACGTCTTCGCCGGGGTCGACCGAAATAACCCACCGCTCGAGGCAGCGCGAGCCCTCGAGGACGACAAGTACTACCGCTGGTGCCTGTACCTACTGATACCGCTTCAATACGCGGGTTTGGTTGCAGCATGCTATCTCTGGGCCTATGGGCCACTTGGGGTTCCCGAGCGACTCGCGCTCGCCGTCACCATCGGAATCGTCGGCGGCGTGGGAATCAATGCCGCTCACGAACTAGGACACAAGCGTGAAAACGTCGAACGCTGGTTGTCGAAGGTCACACTCGCACAAGCGTTTTATGGACACTTCTACGTCGAGCACAATCATGGGCATCATGTTCGCGTCGCCACCCCCGAAGACCCTGCGTCGGCGCGTTACGGGGAAAATTTCTGGAAATTTCTGCCCCGCAGCATAATCGGTGGCCTCACCTCTGCCTGGAGTCTCGAACAACGTCGTCTGCACCGGGTCGGTTCCGCGAAATGGTCCGCCCACAACGACCTGTTCAATGCCGCCGCGATCTCACTCGTGTTGTTCACGGTCCTCATCGGGGTTTTCGGCTGGCAAGTTGCGCCGTACCTCCTGATACAGGCCGTCATCGCCATCGTTCTGTTCGAGGCCGCCAACTACCTCGAACACTACGGCTTGCTTCGGCAGAAGAAGAGCAACGGCAAGTACGAACGAACCGATCACCGGCACAGCTGGAACAGCGACCACCTCTGGAGCAATCTTTTTCTGTACCACCTACAACGGCACAGTGATCACCACGCGCACCCGACCCGCCGCTACCAATCCCTTCGGACCGTCGACGAATCCCCGCAGCTCCCAGCCGGGTACGCGGTGATGATCTTCTGCGCATTGATCCCGCCACTATGGCGAAAAGTGATGGACCAGCGATTGATCGACTTCTACGACGGGGATATGACCCGGATCAACCGCTGACCCGCTACTCGTCGGTCTGAGCCCGCAGATACCGCCCGAAATGCGGAACGGTGAACGCGATGGTCCCGCGCTCGGCGGAGTAGATCAGCCCCTTCTTGATCAATCCGTCACGAGCCGGCGACAACGACGCAGGCTTGCGCTTCAGCTCCGTCGCCACCGCTGACGTCGGTACCGAGGTGTCGTCGCTGGACAGATCGGCCATCGCTCGCATGTACTCACGCTCGGCAGGGGTGGCGCGCTCGTATCGAGACCCGAAGAATCCGACGGCAAGTTCCTCCTCGGCCGTCGGGGCCGCAACCCGCACGTCCTCGGCCGTGATCGGACTCGCGGGGGCCAAATCCCATGTCGCCTTGCCGTAGGCCTGAACGAAGTACGGATATCCGTCCGCTGCCTCGTAGAGCGCGTCGAGTGCCTCAGTCGTGAATTCCACGTCCTCGCGATCTGCAGGTGCGATCAACGCGAGGTCGGCAGCCTTCCGCTCGAGCCGCCCGATCCGGTGGTAGCTGAACAGTCTTTCGGAGTAGCTCTTCGACGCCGACAACACAGCGGGGAGATGCGGAAGACCTGCTCCGACGATGATGAGCGGCGCCGCATCTTGGCTGAGCTCATGGCAGGCCGCGCACAGCGCCGAGATGTCGGCCGGCCCCAGATCCTGCATTTCGTCGATGAAGATCGAGATGCCGACGCCGACGTCACCAGCCAACACCGATGCGTCCAACAGCAGTTCCACCAAATCGATCTCGATGTCCCCGGAATCTGCCCGGCCGCTGAGCGCGGGAACATCGATACCGGGCTGCCAACGTTCACGCATCCCCTTGTCGGCGGAGGCACGCAAGGCAAACGCTTTGAGTACACCGAGAAATTCGTCGACTCGCTCCGGATCGCGATGCGCGGCAGCTATGCCGCGAACGGCCATATGCAGCGCAGACGACAACGGTCGACGCAATTCTCGATCCGGCCTTGCCTCGATCTTGCCGGTTCCCCAACCACGTGCGACCGCGGCCGAGCGAAGATGATTGAGCAAAACGGTCTTACCCACGCCGCGCAACCCCGTCAGGACCACACTTCGCTCCGGTTTACCGCGAGTGATCCGCTCGAGCACGACGTCGAACGCGTCGAGTTGCTTCTCGCGGCCTGCCAGTTCGGGTGGGCGCTGGCCTGCGCCCGGGGCGTAGGGATTACGCACGGGGTCCATGGGGCCAAGATAACAACCGCGATAGCAAAGTATCGGCACATCTAGCGCGTGTCCTAGACGCCGGTATGGACGGGTAGCAACACTCTCGGCTTATATCGTCGAGTCTTCACAATTTTCTAGATTTCGATAGACTCGACTACACGGTTGCACGAGAGCGGAAACTGCGCTTACATTGGACTCGTGGAACATCTTCTCGTAGTACGCGGCCGTAGCGGGGTCTAACTCGGACCGACCCCTCGCTGCGGGTCGTCGTGCTATCTCGGTCCTCCCTTTCGCTTTCGGAGACCACCATCATGGACATTCTTTCTTCCACCCCTTTCTCGACCGACTGCTTCGCCGCCCGCTATGGCGCACCACTACCGCGCGAGCTTCGTAACCAGGCCTCGAACATGAGCTGGGCCGCTTTCTTGCAGTGCTTCGGCGCACGTACCGGGCCCATCAGACTAGGCAGTTGGTCCGCCCAGCCCGGCCGCGGTGGACAGACGAGATTCGACGCGACCTTCGGCGTCGGGAACACCATCCACACGACAACGGCGACGTCCCACGGCCCGATCGACGCCCTGACCTCGATGTTGTACGACGCAGGCTTCCATATCGAAATCCTGGCTTTTCACCAGCAGAGTATTTCCGAAAACGGCACACACGACGCCAAGATCGCGACCTTCGTCCTCTGTGATTTCGACGGCCGCCGCGCATGGTCCATGGCGATGGATGGGGACGGCACGAACTCGTCCATCCGTGCCATCATCGGTGCGACAAACATGCTGCACGGGTGACTCTCAGCCCTTCTACGGCACTCTCGTCGACAGGCTAGATCGCGATAGAGAGCACTAGGGCATCTCGATGGTCTGAGAACGCTCTATCTCCTCGATCGCTCGCCGGATGTAGACCTCGCTCGACGTCGAGGCATGCTCACCTTTTCCGGCGGCCGTACGCCGGCCGGCGCTGGACAGTTCGGCAATGATCAACAGTGCATGACCAGCGCGGGGTCGCGGACGTACCGCTGCGGTGTCCGCGACCCCGAGCGCACCTGTGAGCACTTCTACGAATCCATCGACATCGAGGTCACCGATCCATTCCGATGCCGAGCGCACTGTCCGCGCCATCACATCCTGAACATCTTCGCCGGTCAATCCGTCGGGATGCAGTTCCTCGAGCAGCGCTCGGATGATCTCGGCATGCACCAGACCGACCTGCGCCGCGTCCTCGGACTCCACGTCGGACACAGCGTCGCGATAGGCATCCTCCGAGCGCGCACGAGCGGCAGCAAGTGCCTCCTCGGTGGAGATCGCGATCGCTCGGGGTGTCGCAGGCCAGTCGTTGGGCCACATCTCGAGGGTTCCTTTTGTTCGGCGGAGAGGTTGAGCAATCCTCCCACCTTGTACCGACAATCCACTTACATGTAACCGAGGCTTATAGTAACCTTCGGAAACGTGGGACGCTCCATATGTATCGAGGGAGGCCGTTTCTGATGCAGGGACAACCAAGACCGAACAGGAACTACCACCCGATGAGTGAAACCACCACCCGCACAACCGTGGTCAACGAGGGAATGTCACTGGCGGTCTACGAGACCGGTAATCCGGACGGCGAGACCATCGTTCTCGTCCACGGCTGGCCGGACACACACGAGATGTGGAGTCACGTCGTTCCACGACTCACCGAACGCTTCCGCGTCGTCAGCTACGACGCGCGTGGCGCAGGCGCAAGTACGGTTCCGCGTGAACGCTCCGCCTACCGACTTCCCAATCTGGCCTCGGACTTCCATGCCGTCGTCGACGCAGTCAGCCCGAACGCACCGGTCCACGTTCTCGCACACGACTGGGGCGCCGTCACAGTATGGGAAGCAGCCGGCGAACCCTACGCGGTAGATCGAATCCGTTCGTACACTTCCATTTCGGGCCCGAACCTGGACCATCTCGGCAAGTGGTCGCGGTCGCGGTTGGCAGAACCGAGCTGGAGCAACGTCAAGCAAGTGCTCGCCCAAACGCGCGCATCGTGGTACACCGTCATCTTCCACATTCCCGGTCTCTCGACATTACGAATTCGACGCCAGTTCGCGAAGGGCTGGCCTGCGTTCCTGCAAGAGTTCTCCGACGTCGACCCGTCGCTGGTCACCGAGAACCCCACACTGTTCTCCGACGCGACCAACGGGGTGAACCTGTATCGCGCAAACCTTCTTCCGCGCTTGATGAAGCCGCAGGAACGATTCATCGACATCCCGGTGCACTTGATCGTCAACACCGAGGATGTCGCGGTGCGGCCCGATCATTACGAAGACACCGGAAAATGGGTAAAGAACCTGACTCGCAACAATATTCACGCGGGCCATTGGTCACCGATCTCCCACGCTGTCGAGATCGCCGAGCTCACCGAGAAATACATCGATTCACTGAAGATCTAGTTCGTCAGCGCCGCGTGGGATTGGAATCGAGAGATCCTCCGGGACCAGTGACCCGGTCTCGTTCGTCGTCGCAATACTTCCTCTTCCGCGGATGCACCACCCGAGCCGGCGCATCATGCCAGATTCTCGCGCAGGGAGCGCGAAGAGTACTCCTTGCGAAAGAGATCACGTGACTGAAGAATTGGCACGACCTCGTCGACGAAGTCGTCGAGGCTGTCCGGATACAGCGGTGGCATCAGATTGAAGCCGTCGGCAGCTCCTCTTCGCACCCACTCCGCAATCTCGTCGGCGATCGATTCTGGTGTCCCGATCATCGTGGCGTGCCCTCCACCCGCTGCGAGTGTCCCGAGAAGCTGACGGACGGTCGGGTCATCTTTGGCGATTATCCGCAGGATCGTCTCGTATCGACCGTGCGGCCCGGTGAACTCCTCGATCGGCGGAAGAGCAGGAACCGGTGCGTCGAGCTCCCAATCGCTGCAGTCCTGCTCCACGAACATCCCCAGTGTGCGCAACGACTGCTCGACGGGAAGCAGTGCATCGAGCTCGGCCTTCTTCGCACGGGCCTCGCTCATCGTCGACCCGACATACGTCACCAGACCCGGCAAAATTCCGACGGCCGAGCTGTCTCGTCCGGCAGCATCTATGCGGCGCTTGACATCCGAATAGTAGGCGGCGCCGGCCTCGGCATCGTAGGCAACGGCGTAGATCGCCTCCGCGTAGCGAGCCGCAAGATCACGCCCCGGTCCCGACGCGCCTGCCTGGAACAGCACCGGACGTCCCTGCGGAGACCGGGGGACCGTCAACGGGCCGTCCACCCGAAAGTGCTTACCCACATGATCGATGGGGTGCACCTTCGCCGGATCCGCATACATTCCCTCGCGATCCAGTACCAGCGCGTCCTGTTCCCAGCTGTCCCACAGCGCGAGGGCAACCTTCACGAATTCCTCTGCACGCTCGTACCTTTCGGCTCGTGCTGGAATGTCCTCGAATCCATGATTGCGCGCCTCGGCGTCGAACATCGAGGTCACGACGTTCCATCCTGCGCGGCCACCACTGATGTGATCGAGCGAGGCGAGTAAACGCGCAGCATGAAACGGGGTGTAGAACGTCGTGGATATGGTGGTGACCAGGCCGATATGGGTGGTCGCTCCGGCCATCGCCGTCAGCGCCGTGATCGGTTCCAGGAACCAGGTGCCCGCGCCTGCCGGATCACGAACGGAGTGTCCGTCCGCGAAGAACACGGCATCGAACTTGCCCCGCTCCGCGGTCTGTGCAAGTTCTTGGTAGTAGCTGATATCGCCGAGGTCCTCGACCCTCGAATTCGGGTGACGCCACGCTGCGCTGTGATGCCCGCAGCCGTACAGGAATGCGTTGAGGTGCAGCATGTCAGTCCTTTACCAAGCCGCCGTCCACCACCAAATTCTGGCCGGTCACCGACCTCGACCACGGAGACGCGAAGAACAACAGGGCATCTGCGAACTCCTCGGGTGTCACCACTCGCTGCAACGGCGTCGACGCCGCGATGAGGTCGAATACTTCCTCCGGTGTGGCTGCGCTGGCGTCAGTGGTCCGCAGGAGACCACCCGACACCATGTTCACAGTGATGCCGTCCGCGCCGAGATCCGCTGCGAGAGTCCGAGTCAGAGACAACAACGCTGCCTTCGATGCCGTGTAGTCGTGGTACGGCACCACTGGGTTCTGGAACAGATTGGTGCCCACGTTGATGATTCGACCGAATCCTGCTGCGCGCATCCCCTTCAGCGCTCGCTGCGTAGTCGTCAGCGCACCGCGCACGGTGCCACGGAACTGCGCGTCGAACTCGTCCCACGTGATCGAGTCGGCCTTGCTGCGCGCGTCCCCGTTGAACGAGAAGTCGGCCAACGCGTTGTTGACCACCGTCGTCACGGAGGAGCCGAAGTGCGCCTCGGCTTCGGTGAACAATGCGTCCACCTGCTCGGCGTCGGTGATGTCGGCTTGGATGGCAACCCCGCCGATCTCCGACGCCAGCGCCTGCGCCGAGACTTTGCTGCTGCGATAGTTCACCACGACGCGAGCGCCTTCTCGCGCGAACGCCCTGGCCACCGCGGTGCCCAGACCTCTGCCCGCTCCGGTGACGACCACTGTCTGCTCGTCAAACTTTTTCGACTGGATGTTCATGTCAGGCCTTTCGCTCTTCCGGCTCACACCGCGCAGAGCATGCACGTATCCCACGTGCAGACATCCCTACGCTGGTGTTGACCAGATCAGGTTCGACGGGTGTGTTCTCAGCCGTTAGGCACCCCGTGTCGAAGAGAACTGTAACCTCTTGCCGAATATCCGTCTATCTAGGATCGATCATAGAAAGGCGTATAGATATCGGACAAGTCGAGTGTGTGCACGTCGGGACCCCGAATGACGCCTGCACCTAGCCCAGGACCACCCAGCCGTGGGGTGGAATCCTGGTGGATCCGCCGCCAGCATGTGCGTCGCCGGCCAATACCTCACTGTCGACGCGGTAGGTCACTTCCTCGTCACCGAGGTTCAACGCCACGTACAACTGCTCGTCACCCGAGTGGACGCGGTACAGCATCGCGGTATTGGACAACTCCACCGTCTCGGTGCGCGCCTCGACGAGCCAGGGATGCCTGCGGCGAAGCCCGATCAGCTCCTGATGCAGATGGAACGTCGGCCAACCGTACGGGGCGAGGTCCTCTCTACTGCTGGGGAATTCCGGCCGTACCTCGTCATCGCCACCGACACGTTCCTCTTTCGCGCCACGGAAGCGCTGTTCGTCGCCGTAGTAGATCATCGGCATGCCTCCGACCGTGAACAAGACCACGAGTGCATGCTCGAGATGGCGTTCATCGGTGATGGTGCTGGCGATGCGGGCAACGTCGTGATTACCGACGAACGTAGCCGGAACGAAGGTCTCGAGCCACTCGTTGTGACGCCCGAGCGCGTGCGACAACTCGAAGAAGTTCCTTTCCGAGATCGCACTCCATGACGCTTTCCACAGCTCGTATTGAGTCACCGAATCGAGTGAGCTCGCTTCGACGATGGCTGCATAGTCACCATGGATCACCTCACCGAGGAAGTAGGCGTCGGGAAACTTTTCCCGAACTCGCGGAATGACAGCCGCCCAGAACCGCGGCGGCACAGCGTATGCCGCGTCGAGACGCCATCCGTCCACACCCCGTTCGAGCCAATGCGACATGACATCGACAACATACTGCTCGACCTCGGTGCTGTCATGGTTGAGCGTCACCAGTTCATCGTGGCCCTCGAAATTGCGATGCGTCGGTCTCGCACCGGACCAGTCGAGGTGGAACCACTCGGACTCCGGTGAATCCGGTCCCGCTTCGAGCGCCTGCACGAATCGCGGAAATGTTTGTGCCACATGGTTGAATACGCCGTCGAGCATAACTCGCAGTCCACGCGAACGAGCTTGGTGGATCACATCGTCGAAGTCTGCTTCGGTGCCGAGCCGCGAATCGATGCGAAGGTGATCGATGGTGTCGTATCCATGACTTGCGGAGGCGAAGATCGGGCCGAGAGCAATTCCCGACGCGCCGAGTTCCACGGCGTAGTCGAACCAGTCGACGATGCGGTTCAGTCGATGCTCCTCCTCGAGCGAACCTCCGTCCCAGTCATGGATCGGGGCACCGACGAATCCCAGAGGATAGATGTGCCACCAGATGGCGTGATCGACCCAGGCAGGCTGACTGCTCATGCCCGGATCACCGACTCACGACCGAGCTCGGCAGCCCCGGTATGACCCGACAAGCTGGTGACGAGATCGAATTCAGCGAGAAGGCAACGTAATACGTGCGCCACACCGTCCTGGCCATCGAGTGCCAAACCGTACAGGAACGGCCGTCCCAGCAGCACCGCGTCGGCCCCCAGCGCAAGCGCCTTCGCCATATCGGACCCGGTGCGTACACCGGAATCGAACAAGACCGTCAGCTGATCACCAACGGCGTCGACTATCTCCGGCAGCGCGCTCAACGACGAGCGAGCGCCGTCGATCTGACGCCCACCGTGATTGGACACCACGATCCCGTCCACCCCGTGATCGACGGCTGCTTCCGCGTCACCGACCGTGCAGATTCCCTTCAATACGATCGGTCCGTCCCACTGCTCACGCAGGAACGCCAACTGCGACCAGTTCAGCCCAGGATTGGGGAACATCTGCGCCCAGTGCATGGCTGCAGCAACAGGATTCGCTTCGACCGATTGATCCAGACCCGCCAAAAATTCCGGGTCGGTCAGATAGTTCTCGATCCCGAGGTTCGCCAGAAACGGCAGGTATCCACGGTCGAGGTCGGCCGGCCTCCAGCCGAGAAGCGTCGTGTCGAGCGTCAACACCAGCGTCGTGAATCCCGACGCCTCGGCTCGCTCGAGGAAGCTGAGCAGAACGGATTCATCGGTGGGCCAGTACAACTGGTACCACCTGGGGGCGTCGCCACCCGCCTCGGCGATCTGCTCGAACGAATGCGAAGCCTGAGTGGAGTGAATGTAGGGCACCGAAAGCTCGGCGGCTGCCCGCACCGTCGCAAGCTCACCGTCCGGATGCGCGAGAGTCTGAACACCCACCGGCGCGATCAGCAGCGGCGCGGGCATCGAGGTGCCGAGCACTGTCACCGCGTGATCTCGCTCCGCTGAACTCCGCAACATGCGCGGGGCGATGCGCCACTCGTCGAACGCATCGCGGTTGGCGCGTGCCGTGGAACCGCTACCTGCGCTGGCGACGATGTACCCGAGAGCTTCCGGGCTGAGCGTGGCAGCGGCCTGCTCCTCCAACCTGGCCAGGTTCGTGGTGATCTGCGGCCTCTGATCGGTGAACATGCCCTGGGCATATATACCGATTTGATGGTCACTGAAGTTCATGGTCACCACCGTAGTGCTGCCGCAGGCCAGATGGCACGCGGTGTGGAAAGCGGGCGGTGGGAAAGCGGGCACCCTTATTCGGAACCTCGCTCCCTCGATCACGTCATAGCGAGGGCATCCGGTTTGCAAAAATGGTGCACGGTTCGCACCGCCCAGGGATGTCGGTGCCGTCCTCTACGGTATTTCGGACACCGTACGACAGACTGGATCCGATGCCACCTCGTAGACGCAAGCCCACAACCACCGCGAGAACCATCGGCGCAGGCAAGAGCGCCGCCGCGCGCAAGTTCAAGGAGTCGACGGCAGCACAGTCGACGGCCAAGAAAGCCCCCGCGAAAAAGGCAGCTACCAAACGGACGCCTGCCAAGCGGACCACGACGCGCAAGCGTGCACCACGTAAGACCGTCGCGCCGGACCTACGGTTGCCGGACCCGGGTGAGCGGGTGTGGGTCCTCGACGTGCCGTTCGAGGATCGCGCTCTCGCGTCGGCCTCCGGCGCTCGGTGGCATCCGGGTCCGCGGGTGTTCGCGTTTTACGGGACCGAGCTGCCCGACGGTTTGGCGTCGTTCGAGTCGATGCCGTACAGCCTGCAGCGCTGGATCGAGGACGACGCCAACGAGGAGTGGCGGCCCGAGGAGATGCACGAGAGGTCGATGACGCCGCGGGAGACGCAGCTCGAGTCGGTTCGGAGGCATCTCGAAGCATTGGACAACGGGTTCCCGTATTTCGCCCAGATGGACTCGACGGGTCTGGGCAAGACTCTTGCCGTGTGCGAGGCCGTCCGCCAGATGGAGGATCCGAGCATCGGAACCGTGCTGGTTGTAGCGCCCAAAGGTGCCCTTCCCGGTTGGCGGCGCACCATCGCCGACACCGAGGCCGATATTCATCCGTCCGAGCGCAAGCGCTGGCTGCTGGTGACATATCAGTCGACGAAGAAGCTGCTGACGGTCCCCGAGGATGTAGATCTGGGCAAACGCAAGCGAACACAGAACAAGAGGACCATCACGCTCGGCGAACTTCGATTCGACATCGACATCGTGGTGGCCGACGAGTCGCACGCGTTGATGAATATCGAGTCGCAGCAGTCGCAGATCCTCTGGCGCTACCAAGAGGCTGCACGCGCCGTCGTCTGGATGTCTGCCACCCCCGGTTATCAACCGATGCATTTCGCGTACATGGCCCGGGCGATCGAGCAGAGTCGTGCGCAGGAGCCGATCATCGGTGACGACGCAGGCCTCGGACACGCCATCACCGCGCAGTGGGCGACGTTCCTCGAGGAGTCGGGCTTCGCGCTCAAGGAAGGCAAGGCGACAACCGGACTGAAGACGTGGCGGTGGGAGCCCGAGGATGCTGCACGACGCGAGCGCGACATCGGCACCATCCATCGTTGGCTGTCCGGTGGCGCTGTCCCGTGGTCGATTTCGCGGCCGTCGCCGCCCACGCCGCGCGAGCCTCTGGGCCAGGAGTTGACTGCTGCGCAGAAGCGGCTCTATCACTCGGCATGGGTGGATTACCGCAAGGAGGTCGGGCTGCCGAACTGGAAAACGGTGAGCGGTAGGCGGGTGCTCCAGAAGAACCCGAGTACGCGAGCGGCCGCACTGCGGCTACGCCAAAAGTGCTCGTACTTACGTATTCCCGCATCCGCCGATCAAGTCCGCGCATGGGTACGGGACGGCAATCAGGTGTTCGTCTCGATGTTCTATCGCGAATCCGTCGCCGAGTTGTCGCAGTCTCTCCGCGACGAAGGTCTCGATGTCGCAGTGGCCGACGGCAGTATGAGCAGCGCAGCCCAGGAGGCCGAGATTCGCCGATTCCAAACCGGCGCAGCACAAGTCATCGTGTCCACGACGACCAGTGCGATCAACCTGCATTCCAACGAGTTGCTGCTGCCCGAGAAGACGGTGTCGACGGCCGCTCCCCGCATCACTCTCATTCACGACCCTCGGTGGACACCCATCGAGATCCGTCAGATCGAGGGGCGCGCGAATCGCATCGACAAGGACCACAACCACACCACCTCGACCTGCTATTACGGATATGCCGAGGGCACGGTCGAGGAGGAGATGGTCCTGACCGGCGTCGAACGCATTGCCGATCTGGGTTCGATCGTCGGTCAAGCGGATCTGATCGACCCGGAGGCATTCTTGGCGGCACGAGCCGACCCCGATCAGCCCGGAGCACTGTTCGAGGTCGGCAGCACTGCCATCTGATAGCGGAATGCACTGTGTCAGCGCACGAAGGGCATCACCTGGCGTACTTTCGGATCCCGGAGATACAGTGCACCCCACACCACGATCCCGACATACACCGCACACAGCACGGTGCTGAACAGCGGCTTGTCGACGCGCCAGTTGGTGAGGACCGCGCCACCGAGGTAACCGATAAGCAGCACGGCACCGAGAAATGCGGTGCGCAGCACCAAGTACAGGGCCAGCGATACGAGCAGCGACGGATGAGTTGGTGTGCGGTGCGGTGGTTGTGGTCATTGCATTCTCCGATGTTCGGGCCGGGAATTCGGTACTTGCTTGTATC